>CAZOFA010000006.1:0-45224 GCA_964578975.1 uncultured Coxiellaceae bacterium | reverse complement strand
AGACCTCCGATCGCCCTGAGGAGCGCGAAGCGCATCTCGAAGGGTAAAGACTAAAACGTAAAGGAAATTGCCGATGGAAAACTCGACAATGATGCCACAACATAGTTGGTATACTGTGCCGCTGACGGTGTTAGTGGCCTTTATACTCACCATGCTACCCATGCCCGATTGGACGGTGTGGTTGCGACCTGCGTGGATTTTAATGGTCGTTATTTACTGGGTCATGATGATGCCGCACCGCGTGAATGTTGGCACCGCTTGGTTAATTGGAATTTTTCTCGATGTGGTGAATGGAACTTTATTGGGTGAACATGCGCTGGCGATGACATTGGTCGCCTATCTGGTTGCACGCATGAATAGTCGTTTACGTATGTTTCCTCTGTTACAGCAAGGATTTATTGTTTTTCTGTTAGTTCTGCTTTATCAGTTTATTCTTTTTTGTGTGCAAGGATTTTTAGGACAGTTACCTTCTACATGGTTGTATTGGTTGCCACCGTTAACCAGCATGTTATTGTGGCCCTGGGTGTTTAGTATCATACGAGATTGTCGACGTCGATTTAGAGCGGTTTAACACCATGTCTGAAGAAATATTAATTAATATCACACCGCGTGAAGTGCGCGTCGCGCTCGTGACGAGTGGCGTTTTGCAGGAAATTTATATTGAACGCAGTGTGCAGCAAGGTTTGTTAGGCAACATTTACAAAGGCAAAATAAATCGTTTATTACCCGGGATTCAAGCGGCTTTTGTCGATATCGGTTTAGAGCGTTCGGCTTTTTTACATATCAGCGATCTGAATGGTTATGAAAAATGGATCGCCGAAGTGAATGGTGCGCAACTGGATATTCGCGATAAATTACATGTCGGGCAAGAATTATTAGTGCAAGTCTATAAAGATCAATTAGGCTCAAAAGGCGCACGTTTAACAACACTGTATACGATCCCTTCGCGCTATTTGGTGTTAACACCGACGGTTCAACAAATTGCAGTTTCACAAAAAATAAATGATGAGTTGGAACGCGCACGCTTGATGGAACTGGTCACGCCCAGTGAATTAGGTGGATATATTTTTCGTACTGCAGCCGAAAGTGTGACGCAAGACGAACTTGAAACCGATAAAATATTTTTAAATAAATTATGGAGCGAAGTTTTAGCGCGCGCGAAAACTGTGCGTTCTGGTGAAGTGGTTTATCAAGAAATTCCTATTTTATTGCGCGTGCTGCGCGATTTAGCGGGACACAACATCGAACGAATTCGTGTGGATCAAAAATCTGCGATGGTGGAAATGCAACAATTTGCCGAACGTTACATTCCTGCATTGGTTGAGCGTATCGAGTATTATGACGATGATCGTCCCATTTTTGATATTTATTCAGTGGAAGATGAATTACAAAAAGCGTTGCAACGTAAAGTGTATTTAAAATCGGGTGGTCATCTGGTTTTCGATCAAACCGAAGCAATGACGACGATTGATGTGAACACCGGTTCGTATTTAGGGCATGCGAGTCTTGAGCAAACTATTTTTAAAACGAATGTCGAAGCAGTTGAAGCAATCGCTCGTCAAGTGCGTTTACGCAATTTGGGCGGAATTATTATTATTGATTTTATCGACATGAGCGATCCATTGCATAAAACCCATTTGTTAGAATCATTGACGAAAGCATTGAACAAAGATTCTGTGCGGACTGAGGTGAGTGAATTAACCAGTTTAGGGCTGGTGCAAATGACGCGTAAACGCACGCGAGAAAGTCTTGAGCATATCCTGTGTGTGACCTGTCCGCTCTGTCATCAACGTGGATCCATTAAATCTGTTTCGACCGTTTCTTACGAGATTTTTCGCGAATTAAAACGTGTGGCAGAAAGTTATCCTTGGAGTGGCTTTTTAGTCCTGGCCTCCGCTGACGTGGTTCAATGCATGCTTGATGACGAATCAACCATGTTGGCTGATTTGGAAGTGCAATTAGGCAAGACCATCAAAATCAAGGTTGAGACCTCTTACACACAAGAGCATTATGATATTTTACCCATGGCAGAAAGGGATTCTGCGTGACGAACTTTTGGAGAAAATGGGTTGTTCATCTAGGATATATTCTCGCCGGGTTGATTATTCTCGCGGCGTTATTCGTCAACATCGTACATATTTTCGTGCCGGCGCTGAATGAACATCGCGCCGAATTTGAAAAATTTGCCAGTCGCGTGCTCGATCGCCCCGTGCAAATCGCGAATATCGATATTTCATGGCATTTCTTTGAGCCTGAGTTGGTGTTTGATGATGTCACTCTATTCGATCAACAAACACGTAAACCCATTTTACAAATTCCACTGATCAAAATTAATTTTGAGTTGGTGCGCAGTTTATTCAGTTGGGAACCGGTGATGGATACCATGAAAATCGCTGGTGTTCATCTCACCTTATTTCAGCAAGCATCGGGTGCGATTCGTGTACCCGGATTTCAAGATTTTTCGATGGTAGATAATCTCACCGGACAATCCCTGGATACCAACGTGATATTTGTTTGGATATTTTCGCAACCCAAATTAGTGTTGCAAAATATTGCTATTCAATTTGTGACGAATAAAGGTGAGAAAAAAGAAGTTATGTTGTCATGGCTCGCGTTGCGCAATTCGACCACGACGCATGAATTATCGGGCAAGGCCACACTCAACCAATCGATTCCGACACAAATGAAAATGGATGTGAAATGGGAAGGGAATGTCACGGATCTCACTCATGTGTCAGCCAATTTATATTTTGATCTAAAAAATGTTTCTTTAGCGCAATGGGAATCTTATCTTGTTTGGCATGATGTGCATGTCATGCAAGGGTTGGGTAGTGCCAAAATTTGGGCCCAATGGAATAACAATGCTTGGCAAAAAATTCAAAGTGATCTGACTATTGACGACATCACGGCTGAATCAATCAGTACAAAAAAACCCGTTGCCATGGAAAATATCAGTGGAAAACTTGACTGGGATGACAAAGCAGGCAATTTCACCTTAGACAGCAAGAGTGCAATGATTCAGATCGATCAACTTTTTCGTTATCCATTGGAGTTCGAACAATTATCGGGGGCGTTGCATTGGCAACAAGATGCAACGGGCGCTTGGGTTTTTACCTTCTCAAATTTCCAAGCGAGCAATCAAGACATGAATGCATCGATGAATGCAAAATTGACTTTACCATTAAATGATTCAGCCAATATTGATTTAAAGAGCCATTTTGTTTTATTGAATGCAGCACGCGTGAGCCACTATTTACCGTTAAAAATTTTTCATCCGAAATTAATGACGTGGTTGAGCGATGCATTTTTAACTGGGCGTGTCGCGCAGGGTACCGCTTTGTTGCAGGGACGTTTACAAGATTTTCCCTTTGATCAAGGTCAGGGAAAATTTGAAATAAGTGCCCGGGCGGAAAATGTTGATTTTCATTTCGCGCCTGATTGGCCTGATATGCATAATATCAATGGCAAGCTGCTTTTTTCTGGGCGCTCGATGACGATTGATGCCGATTCTGGCTACATCATGAATGTCCCGATTCATTCCGCGCATGCAAATATTCCTTATTTTGGTGACGATAAACCACCCGTCCTTGATGTGCAAGGCAGTGTGCAAAGTGATTTGAAAGATGGAATGCAATTCATTATGCAAAGTCCATTGCAACAAACGATTGGAAAAGATTTGGAAAATCTAAACTTGCAAGGACCGATGCAACTTGCGTTGAAATTAACGATTCCATTACATGCGCCACAAGAGACAGTCGTCGATGGTCAAGTGCATTTAACCAATGGGTTGTTGCAGTTGCCCGTTTGGAAATTAGAAATATCGCGTTTAAACGGCGCATTTAATTTTACTGAAAAAAGTATTACGGCCAGTCATATCCAAGGACAACTTTTTTCTCATCCCGTTCAATTAGATTTAGGGACTGAGCATGTCGGTAAAGAAAATTTAGTCACAGCGAAATTGCAAGGTAATGTTCGCGTTGAAGATCTTAAATCTTGGTTGGCGCTACCGCTACCTGTAGTAGGCTCAGGCACAACCGATTATCACGCAGAATTACATTTGCCCGCGCATGAATCAGCGCAGCCGTTGCAAGTGACTATTCATTCTGATTTGCAAGGCATTGCGCTCGATTTACCGGGTGAATATGGAAAAACTGCGAATAGCCAAGCTGATTTTCAGATGGATATTTTTGTGCGCGAAGGTCAACCATTCAAAACCAAATTAATGTATAACAAATTATTTTCGCTCGCACTGGTCTTTAAGCGCAGCAAACAAAATTTTGATTTAATCAGTGCTGATGTGCATTTAGGGACGGGGGACGCAAATTGGCAAACTCAGCCAGGCATTATTATCACTGGTAATCTCCAACAAGTGGATTGGAGTAAAATCCAACCGTCGCTTGAACCCATGCTTACGAAGAAATCCACAGCGCAAAATACATCAACATTATTAAATCCTGATTTATTTCGCGCGGTGGATTTAAAAATTGATACATTGAATATCGACGGACTTTCATTAAAAAAAATTCGCATTCAACTCACAAGAAAAGGCAATGATTTTTCACTGGGATTAAACAGTGCAGACATGGCTGGAGACATTACTTTGCCGCGCTGGGGTTTAGATCGCACCGTACAAGCACGATTTCAGTATTTGCATTTTACACCGCACGACAATGCAAAACGCGAAAGTATCAATCCAAAATTATTGCCACCGATTTCCTTTGTGGGCAATGATGTGCGTTATGCGGATATGAATTTAGGCCATGTGATTTTAAATCTTGTTCCCACGGGTAATGGCGTAAGCATCAAACAACTGACACTTGATTCGTCTGCCTATACTTTGCAAGCAAATGGTTACTGGGTGGGAAGCGCTACTTCAGCTAAAAGTCATTTGCAAGGAACCATGAAAACGTCGAATGTGAGCGCTGTGTTAACGGCGTGGGGATTGTCGTCCGCTAATTTGGTGGGCACAAAAGGCGATGCGAATTTTAATTTAACGTGGTCAGGTACGCCATTTAATCCTGGATTGAGAGATCTCGATGGCACGTTGTCATTAAATTTAGGGGAAGGACGCATTATTAATTTAAGTAATGAGACCAATGCCAAAATGGGTCTGGGACGAATTTTAAATGTGTTGAGTTTGCAAAGTTTACCGCGTCGTTTGAGTTTAGATTTTAGTGATGTGTTTGAGAAAGGATATAGTTTTGATTTTCTCAAAGGTGATTTTACTTTTAAAAATGGCGCAGCGATGACGCAAAACATGCATTTAGATGGTCCCATTGCTGGCATTGAAATTTCAGGACGCATGGGTTTAATTACTAAAGATTTTAATTTGAAATTAAGTGTCACCCCGTATGTGACTGCGAGTCTGCCGGTGGTTGCAGCGATTGCCACGGTGAATCCAGTTGCCGGTATCGCCACATGGATGTTGGATAAAGTAGTGGGACGCGCAGTGTCGCAAATCATTACGTATAATTATACGATCATAGGTCCCTGGGATAATCCAGTTTGGACGCAACTCGGTACACAAAAAAGCATGAAATCAGCGCCCAGTCGAACACAGTAAATTAATTCCTCGCGGAACGCCTCTCAATGACGAATTGTTCAGTTTACTTCGCATAACTATTTGATTATATGTAATTAATCGCAAAAAAAGCCCATTATTTGCTCATTCGATCACGCATAAAATATGGACAAATGCTATAGTTAATAGACAAGATCAGAATGAGGAGCGGGGGTTGAATGGGTGCAACCAGACCTGAATATATACCATACCGTGATCGTCCAGGTTTTCCGCCCTTAGACGACTTCTTACAACGTAAAGCAAAACAGGAAGTATTTTCCCCGCTTTTTAATTATGAGCGCGCAGAGTTGTTGGAAAAAAAGCAAGATAAGACGCCTGCGGAAGAAAAAGAGTTAGCGGATATATCAGCTATCAGAAGATTGGAGAGTGAGCGACGCGTGAAAGAAGGTCCGTTACTCGCGCAACAAAAAACATTGAAGGAAAATCTCAGTAAGTTGGATCCAGAGACCCATGCAGATGAAATCAAAAAAATCAATGATCGCTTGGTAAGAATTAACACCGCATTGACTGCCATCGCCAGAGATAAATCTTATCAACCGTTGGAAAATAAAAAAAATGAACTCTTGAGTTTGGTGGGAAAGTTTGCTGAAAAATATCCTGTGCCAACCGAATACAGCGAACAAAAAAAAGATAATGCGTATGAAGACAGTGAAGAAATATTAGATAGAGTGTTACAAAAACGCAAAGTAGATACAGATTCCCCCGTGGTTCGAACGTTAACAGGTAGGGAGCTCGACGAATATAATTTTATTTATCAGCTACAAGTGATGGATTTTTGTTTAATGCATCCTGAATTTAAAGAATTAGCTGAAAAAGCTCAATCCAACAAAATGTTAACGCCGTCCGAACAAAATGCATTAGAAAAATATCAACAAGATATTTTAATTCATACAGAAAGAGCCAAACGAGCATTTGATTTTACTTGTCGGGGAAATGATCGAACAGGTTTTCCGCCAGATCCTGCTGAACAATATTTTAATGCGGTGCTATTAGTTTGCGCCATTGATTTAAATTTTCCTGTCAGCATTATTACCTTTGATCGCGGCAGCCATTTTCAACAACGACAACAAGAGTCAGAAGGTCCAGGTGCATGGATTGGTAGTTTTTTTCTGGGGGCCGATATCGATCCCGATGAAATTGCGCCAGCCACTGCCTCCGGTATTTCTATTTTGTCGTTAAAAACCGTATTGAATGCACTCACGCGAGGAGGTAGTTCGACAAAAGTGACGTTTACTTATGAACTGCAAGAACCGATTGACGTCTTGGTGAGTACCGCACGACCGACAGCGGATACCTGGTCTTTGCTCAATAAAGTGATTAAAACAGCGGGTGGTGCAGAACAACTTTTTTTACCTGTGCACCGAGATGAGAAAACACTCTTATTCAACAAGATTTTGAAAAGCGATTTATATGAAGCGCTCATTGCGGCCTGCGAAAATGCGCTACGCGTCTCTTCTGCTGAATCAGATGAAAACAGCAAAGTGTTTTCTGAAGATGAAATAAGAGAGATTAAAGCTTTTATTACCAGACTTCATCAAAAAATAGCTCACATCCAGGAAACATCATTTAAAAATAGTTTAGAGACAACCAATACCAGACTAAAAGCAAAATTAAGCGAATATAGCGCAACGCCCACTGCTGAGTTAAAACAGCAAATTGATAGTTTAGAAAAAGATATACGTACCTTAACAGTTGATTATATAAAATTTACCGACAATCAATTAAATCAAATAGAAATTGAATTGGTAGATATATATAAAAGGAGTCCTCTGACTGATGCAGATGAATTGCAAAAAGATTTTTTTGAGACGCAAAAGGGACAATTAGAGCAAAGAAAACAAGAGTTAGACGATAAATTAAGAGAAGGATTACTAAATGTCTTAAAACAAAAAGAAGCGGCAGCGAAGACAGTGCTAGCCGAGCCACTTAAAGAAACACCCGCTGCTGCGCGTGATCCAACCCCGGAAAGTCCCACTGTCACAAGTCCAGATGTCATGGACGTTGCTAAAGCGCGTATCAAGGAATTAGAAGAAGAAGTTGCCAAATCAGCAGAAGAAAAACTTGCAAGAGAAAAAGCAAAAGAAGCAAAAACAACTGTATCCGCGAAACCAAATTATATTCAGGTGCTAAAAAATATCGTTGATTATGAAGGCAGCATTAAGTTTCTAGAGGAAAAATTATCATTACTAGAACGAATGGGCGATGCAATAGTAACAAAAGACACGAAAGAAAAATTAGCAAATTATAAAGCAAACCTTGAATATCAGTTGCAACTAAAAGATTATCTTATTCTCGTCGATCCAGTCACAGCAGTTCAGCAACTTAAAAATCGCAACGATCAAATCATCGCTAATCTAAGCAAAGCAGATAATTCTCAAAGAGAAAAATTACTTAAAGAGCTTGATGATAATCTTAAGCAGATGCAGGTCATCTGCAATCAGCAACGAGAAATTTATACGAAAGCTGTCTACGGCTCAACACCTTCCTACAGTGTGAGTTTATTATCGCTTGATAAGAATGAGGAAATTGATTTAAGTAGTAGTACGTTTCGTAATGCCAGAACAAATAATACCCCAGTATTAATTCGTCGATATGACACAACAGCGGAATATCAGGTCAATATTGGTCGTGGGGCCGTGGGCGGTGCGGGATCGAGACTAAATAAGAGTACTTATTTCGAGAAGGATGCAGAGTATAGTGTGTATGGCAGAAATAGCAAAGGTGAATGGGAGCTCAAACCAATTGATGCAGAATATGCAGCGACAATATTTCCCAACGCTGCCGATCCTCTGGATGCTTTAAAAACTTTTTTAATTAACGATACAAAAACTATTTTTCTCAATCAAAAAGAAAAACCGAATAAACAAGATAATATTTGGCGACAGCAAGCAGGTATGCTGAGTGGTTATAATGTTTCGCCAGTACTCGCTCAAATTATGGAAGAGGGACATAATACACGACCTCAGAAAAAAGTCATCGATGGGGCGGAAAGGGTGCTGAGACAAGCAAGAAAAGAGGCGTCTGACGCTGTTAAACCTTATGTGGCATCCGCATCACGAGCAGTACAGTATGTCCCCGCTCATCCAATTCCTCAAGCAGAGCCGGAAAAAGTAGAAAGCAAGCCGCCCACACTGACCCGCATGGGTACATTTTTCGCGAAACATAATCCTCTTACTCCACGCAAGGTTCAGGAGCCCGAAAAGCAACCTGAAATGAAAAGAAGTCCTAGTTCACGTTCAGGCTCTTAGGGAAATCTGTCATGCCAGCATGACACTATTTATTACTCCGTTTAGCACGAGCACGTACAATCGCATTTTCGATATAATTTTTTTTCTCGGTGAGAATTGTCTGAGTTGATTCTGTTGCATGTTTTATTTTTTTCTCTTGGGTGATACGGATTTCTCGTGCCTGATAGCGTTCACGATAATAATCCGCGGATTGGTTTTTATGCATCGTCGTGAGCATTTCAATGCAATCCACCGGACAAGGCGCAATACATAATTCGCAACCGGTACACTCTGAAGAAATCACGCTATGCATTTGTTTAGCGCTTCCCAAAATTGCATCGACAGGACATGCTTGAATGCACTTCGTGCAACCGATGCATTCTGCTTCACGCACGAAAGCCACTTGTTGCGGTTTGGCTTTTTTTTCCATGTCAGCAAGATAGGGTGCTGGATCAACGTTAAGAAATTCTGCAAGGGCTAATAAACCAGGCACACCACCGGGTGGACAAAGATCAATAGCAGCTTTGTGCTCCGCGAGTGCTTCCGCGTAAGGTAAGCAGCCTTTGTAACCACATAAACCGCATTGAGTTTGCGGTAATAAGGCATCAATTTGTTTTGCTTTCGACTTGTTTGGTTGCATCGGATTTAAGTGCTTCAATTTGTTTTGCATCAATCCGTTCGCATAACGGTTGAAATGCATTGAGTGGATGGTTGAGTAATGGAGAATCTTTATCAGCCCACGTTAACGGTGCGCAATTTAAAAAAGTTTCTGCGTGTTTTGCAATGTCTGGCAAGATCGGCTTTAAATAAATCATTAACAAGCGGAAAAATTGAATGCCCATGCTGCAAATCGCATGAACTGTTTCTTGCTGTGCGGGATCTTTGACAAGTGCCCATGGTTTTTTTTCATCGATATATTGGTTCGCGCGATCGGCTAAATTCATAATTTCTTTTATCGCTTGACTGTATTCCAAGCGTTCATATTTTTCGGCGATATCATTTCCGGCTTGCGCGAACTGGGTAAATAATTGCGGCTCGGATAACTTGTCAGATAATTTGCCGGCAAAATATTTATGAATAAAACTTGCTGAACGACTGGCGATATTAACAAATTTTCCGACCAGATCGGAGTTAACACGATGAATAAAATCTTCTAAGTTAATATCAAGATCTTCAACGCGATCGGTTAATTTTGTCGCGAGATAATAACGTAAATATTCCGGCTTGAAATGATTTAAATACGCGCGTGCTTTGATAAAGGTGCCGCGCGATTTTGACATCTTTTGTCCGTCAATGGTTAAAAAACCATGCGTCATAATTTTTGTCGGCGTGCGAAAATCGGCGCCACTCAAAACGGCAGGCCAAAATAGGGCATGAAAATAAATAATGTCTTTGCCGATAAAATGATGTAATTCGACCCCGCTATCTTTATTCCAATACTCAGAAAAATTAATGTTCGGTTGACGTGCGCACAGATTTTTAAAACTCGCCATGTAGCCAATCGGCGCATCTAGCCAGCAATAAAAATATTTATCATTTTCACCCGGAATTTTAAAACCAAAATACGGTGCATCACGTGAAATATCCCATTCTTTTAAACCCGCTTTAAACCATTCATCTAATTTATGCGTGACTTGTTCTTGTAAATGACTGTTTTCGCGCGTCCAATTTTGTAAAAATGTGTCGAACTGACTTAATTTAAAAAAGTAATGTTCAGATTCTTTTTCGATGGGTTTAGCGCCTGAGAGGGTGGAGTATGCATTTTTTAATTCGGTGGGTGCATAGGTGGCGCCGCAGACTTCGCAGTTATCGCCGTATTGATCTTTCGCACCACAACGCGGACATTCTCCTTTGATAAATCGATCGGGCAAAAACATTTTCTTTTCTGGATCGAATGCTTGTTTAATTGTATGTTGAATGATATTGCCTTGCTGCAGGTGGCGTTGAAAAATCATTTCGACTAATTCCTGATTTTCAGCGGAATGTGTCGTGTGGTAATTATCAAGTTCCACCAGAAAATCGGCGATATCTATTTTTTGTTCCGCGCGTATTTGCTCAACCAATTGTTCAGGAGCGATTTTGCTATTGTCTGCTTGAATCATGATGGGGGTGCCGTGACTATCGCAGCCTGAGACATAAATACAATCATGCCCACACATTTTTTGAAAACGTACCCAGATATCTGTTTGAATTAATCCAACTAAATGCCCTAAGTGCAAGGAGCCATTGGCATAAGGTAATGCATACGTTGCTAATATTTTACGAGCCATGTGTGGTTAAATCTCTTATTTAAAATGGCTGAATTATAGCATGAGCATGTATAATGAGCGACGAATTCAATGAGTAGTGGGGAGTCATGATAAAACAAATTATCGCAATTGCATCCGGCAAAGGTGGGGTGGGCAAATCGACCACGGCCGTCAATTTAGCGTTAGCGCTGCAACAACAAGGTGCGCGCACCGGTATATTGGATGCGGATATTTATGGTCCGAGCATTCCTTTGATGCTGGGGACACAGGTACGTCCACACATCAACGAACAAAAAAAAATGTTGCCGGTGATCGCGCATGGGCTGCAATCGATGTCGATTGGTTATCTCATTAATGAAGAAACGCCGATGGTCTGGCGTGGTCCGATGGTGAGTAGCGCGTTGCAACAATTATTAAATGATACGCTGTGGGATAATTTAGATTATCTCATCATTGATTTGCCACCGGGTACGGGCGATATACAATTAACGCTCGCGCAAAAAATCCCGGTGAATGGTGCGGTGATTGTGACCACGCCGCAAGATTTAGCTTTATTGGATGCGCGTCGTGCTTATGAAATGTTTCGTAAAGTGAATGTGCCTATTTTAGGTGTCGTGGAAAACATGAGCTTGCATGTTTGTTCTGAGTGCGGACACACTGAGCGGATTTTTGGTGAGGGCGGTGGGAAAAAATTTGCAGAACAAAATAATATTGCATTATTGGGTTCTTTACCGCTTGATCTACGTATTCGCGAACAAACCGACAGTGGAAAGCCAACCATGGTGTCGGATCCCGAGAGTGAACATGCAGAGCGTTATCGTGAAATTGCGCGCGCGCTGATTTTAAAGCTTTCCTTGCAGGGTGATGAGAGTTCGCGTAAGTTTCCAAAAATTGTTATTCAAAATGATTAAAGGATAAATTATGAGTATTAAATCAGATAAATGGATTCGACGGATGGCTGAACAGCACGGCATGATTGAACCATTTGAATCAAATCAAGTGCGCCATGCGGCAAATGGAAAAACGATTTCACATGGCACGTCAAGTTATGGTTATGACATTCGTTGTGCGCGCGAATTTAAAGTTTTCACCAACATTAACTCGGCTATTGTCGATCCGAAAAATTTTTGCGAAACCAGTTTTGTGGATATCGAAGCGGATGTTTGTATTATTCCACCTAATTCATTTGCTTTAGCGCGCAGTATTGAGTATTTGCGTATTCCGCGTAATACATTGGTGATTTGTGTGGGCAAATCAACCTATGCGCGCTGTGGGATTATTGTGAATGTGACCCCCCTCGAGCCGGAATGGGAAGGTCATATCACATTAGAGTTTTCCAATACAACCCCGTTGCCCGCAAAAATTTATGCGAATGAGGGTGTCGCGCAATTGTTATTTTTAGAATCGGATGAGGCCTGTGAAACATCGTACAAAGATCGCAGCGGGAAATATCAAGGACAGATTGGTGTGACGTTGCCGATTACTTAAGGTTTTCGTAAACGTGCCCGTGTGCGTGCCCGCGCCCGTTTTTTCTTCGACAAACCAAAGCTTTTAGAGCGAAGAAAAAACGGGCGCGGGCACGCGCACGGGCACGTTTACGAAAAGAAAGAGATTATTCAGTATCATCCGAATCGCTATGATCCATCGCATCTTGCAACGGAATATGGCGATTGGCATTCACTTGTTCACGTAATTCTTTACCAGGTTTAAAGTGAACAGCATACTTTGGATTAGTCACGAGTTTTTCACCCGTTTTCGGATTGTGCGCTTTACGCGGTGGACGATAGTGCAGACAAAAACTTCCAAAGCCACGAATTTCAATACGCCCGCCACTACTCAACACATCGCTCATTTGTTCAATGATGCTATTAACAGCAAGCGCGATATCCTTTTCGAGTAAATGGGGGTGTTGTTTACTGATTTCGGCAATGAGTTGTGATTTGATTAGCATCGTCTTCAGCAGTAATGCTGCCTCCGTTTGGCTGCTATATCCATCAATATATTCTATTTCTTCAGAAAAATCTAGATAGTTAGCCGCAACTATTTAGGCGCCCCGATTATGATTGACCAAAAGATGCCCTATTATGAGTGCGACTTCTCTTCTTATGTTTGTTGTTATGTTTGTTGGCAGGTTTATTGGTGGGTTTATTAGTGGGTTTATTTGAGGGTTTATTTGTGGCTTTAAACGATTTCGGCCGTTTATTTTGGGCATGCGATTTTTTCTTCTTAAAGCCGCCGGGTGCCGAGGATGATTTACGCTCGGATTTGACCGGTTCTAACCCGGTAATGGTTTTACGGGCTAATTGTTGTTTCATTAAACGTTCGATACGAGAAATATGACGGGCATCTTGTGAGAGCGCAAATGAAATCGCAATCCCGGCTTTTCCAGCACGACCGGTTCGGCCAATGCGGTGAATGTAATCTTCCGCAAATTTAGGTAAATCAAAATTAATCACATGGGTCAGATCATGAATATCAATACCACGTGCAGCAATATCAGTTGCCACTAAAAATTGAATTTTGCCACGACGTAATTGTTCAACGGTGCGATTACGCAAATTTTGTTTTAAATCGCCATGCAGCGGTGCCGCGCAAAAACCTTTTTTAGATAATTCACCGGCTAATCGATCTGCATTGATTTTGGTGGCAGAAAAAATAATGGCTTTAAAAATAGATTGATCATTCAGAAAATGCATTAATAAGCGCATTTTATGCTGTGAATTGTCTGCCATATATAATTCTTGAGTAATTTTGACTGGCGTGACTTTTTCCCCAGAAAAATCGATTTTAATTGGATTTTTTAATAATTGACGAATGATTTGATTGAGTCGATCTTCGATGGTTGCGCTAAATAAAAGTGTTTGACGCTGACTGGGTGTGGCAGCAGCAATACTTTTGACATCATCAATAAATCCCATGTCGAGCATACGATCGGCTTCATCTAATACCAGCATTTCAATGGCTGATAAATCAAGACGTCGATTACTCATGTGATCAAGCAATCGTCCGGGGGTCGCAACCACTATATCCACCGCACGTGACAAACCTTTTAATTGTTGGCGATAAGACATACCACCCACCAAGCTCACGGTATGACAGTGGGAAAATTTACTGTATATACCAATGGCATCGGTAATTTGGCGCGCCAGCTCACGCGTGGGGGTGAGAATAAGCACACGCGGTCTTCCGTCTTTATTTTTTGTGGCCAGAAGACGATGTAATGCGGGTAAAACGAAAGCGGCGGTTTTTCCGGTTCCGGTTTGGCTGCTGACAACAATATCTTTGCCCAGTAAAATATCTGGGATCGATTTAGCTTGGACTGGGGTTGGTGTAGTATAACCACAGGCTTGAATTGCTTTAACAATACTGGGGTTTAAATTTAATGCTGCAAAAGTCATGTAATAATTCCTCGTTATTTTGGGCTTGCCCTGCCTAAAATTGACGAGAACTTACGGAAGGGGTATCGCTCGGGTCGCATATATGAACATTATTTTGGCAGGAAAGCAAGCTTTAGTGTAAAATTCATTTTGGGTACATAGGCCTAGAGATTTATGAGAAAAATACCGTTATTAGCAATTTGCCTCTATTTTTTCGTCCATGCGGCATTTGCTGCGCATGTGAAAGGGTTATATCAAGGCGTCGTGCCGGTCGTTTCCCAATCGCAAACCGAGCGCAATCAAGTCTTGCAGCAAGCATTGGCGAATGTTTTTATTAAAGTGAGTGGCAATTCCCAAATTTTGAATCAACCCGCTATCAAATCACATTTAGCCGATGCGAGTAGTTTAATGCAAGAATTTAGCTATTTGCCGTCCCATCAAACCAAGCCTTATTTGTTGTTAGTGAATTTCGATGCGGATGGTGTTAATAAAATTTTCACCGATGCGAGTATTCCGATTTGGGGGCAAAATCGTCCGTTGATTTTAGTGTTGTTGACGTATGAAGCGCCTGCCCATCCGATTGAAATTATCAATGCAGATTCAGCCACGATTCCTGATATCGTCAAACAAACGACAGATTTGCGCGGATTGCCGGTGATTTTTCCCATGATGGATATGCAAGATATGAGTCAAATCACGGCGAATGCTATTACGACGAATGACATGACCAAACTCAGCAATGCAGCAAAACGTTATGCCAGTGATGCCATTCTCGTGGGACGCGTGATACAAAACCCAACTGGCGTTACGACGCAGTGGAAATTGATGATGGGCACTGATCAATGGGGTTGGAATATTACGGGCAGAACGCTTCCTGATATTTTTGCGTCTTTATCCACGGCCATGGGGGACGCGCTCGCGTCACGCTTGGCCACTGTCGTCACGAATACCGTACAAACGCAATTAACGCTGAATATTACAGGTGTTTCAGAGGGCGATGATTTTGAACAGATGATGAATTATCTTAAACATCTCACACCCGTTGCTGATGTTGCACTGGTTCGAGTCACAGAAAATAGTGTGATTTTAAAAATTAACTTGCGTGGAAGCGCAAATTCTTTTACTAAAGCAGTTTTTGTCGGCCAACGTTTAACACCACAAGTTGGAAATAATAATGACGGACTGAGTTATCAATGGAATCATTAGGGCGGGTCCTCATCTTATTTGCACCGTTTAAAGAGTGGGAAATTGAGACAAAATGTGCGAAAATTTGAGGCGAATAGCATCGCTATTTAACGAAAATTTTCGCACATTTTGGCCGATTTACCGCTCTTTAAACGGTGCAAATAAGATGAGGACACGTCCTAACGATGAATAAGACATTTATAATAGTTTTTGCAGTTTTTATAGGGATTTTACTTTATTTTCTTCAACCTATTCTAACGCCGTTTTTGGTCGGAGCGATATTAGCTTATTTAGTCAATCCTATCGTGACACAATTAATGCGTTTGCATTTACCCAGAATAATGGCTGTCGGCATTGTTTTTTTGATTTTATCCGCGCTGGTTTTTTTGCTGGGCTTATTTTTAATTCCCTTGATTCAGACGCAAGTGGATAAATTAGTGATTGTGATTCCCGGTATGGTTACCTGGATCGATACCACTGCGATTCCACACATTAAACAATATGTCAGCATTGAGCGATTTATGGATGTGAATACGCTCAAAGCACATCTCAACGAAAATTGGTCGAAAGCGGGTGGTGTTGCCACTTGGATTTTTTCTACGTTACTTCATTCAGGATTTACTTTGTTACATTGGTTTGTCGATCTCATTTTAATTTTTGTGGTGACGTTTTATCTTTTATACGATTGGCAAAAGTTAGTGGATGGATTACATGGGTTGGTGCCAAGACGTTATGAGCGCACGGTCGTGAAATTAGTGACAGATTGTAACGATGTGTTAGGCGCATTTTTTCGCGGCCAGTTATTAGTGATGACCACTCTCGCCATTTACTATTCTGTCGGATTGACGATGCTGGGATTACAACTTGGCACTGTCATTGGTGTGGTGATTGGAATTTTAAGTATTGTGCCTTATTTAGGGATCATCATCGGAATTCTGGCCGCGACCATTGCGGCATTTGTGCAGTTCGGACATTTTCTCGCGGTGTTACCCATTTGGGCGTTGTTTGCCGTCGGTCAAACATTAGATGGAATGTTTATTACACCGAAATTAGTCGGCGATCGCATTGGATTACATCCGGTCGCAGTGATTTTTGCGGTGCTGGCAGGCGCTACACTTTTCGGATTTTTTGGCGTATTGTTAGCGCTACCGGTTGCGGCGGTCAGTATGGTTTTGATCCGCTTTTTAAATCAACGTTATCGCACCAGTAAATTGTATCAATGATAAAACAAAACCAAATTCATCAGCTTACTTTAGGTGTCGGTTTAAAAGATGAAGCGACATTTCAGAATTATTTTGCCGGAAAAAATACGCTGCTGGTTGAAGAATTAAAAAAATCAGCCGCAGGGTCTGGTGAGCGCGTCATTTATTTTTTTGGCAATAGTGGCCAGGGTCACACCCATTTATTGCAAGCCTGTTGTCATGCAGCCAATCAACAAGCGTTAAGTTCTGTGTATATTCCGCTGGAGAATTTAATGGATTTTTCTCCTGATATTTTTGAAGGATTAGAATCGTTGGATTTGATTTGTATTGATGACGTGCATATGATTTCCGGCAAATCAGCCTGGGAAGAAGCATTTTTTCATGTCTATAATCGCATTCATGATGCAGGTGGACGCTTGATCATGACCGCGAATGTCGCACCAAAATCATTAGGATTAGTCTTGCCCGATGTCGTCTCACGTTTATCGTGGGGCATGGTCTTTCAATTACAGTCACTGACAGATGATGAAAAATTACGAATATTAATTCAACGCGCAGAGCGGCGCGGCATGATGTTATCGGATGAAGTGGGAAAATTTATTTTGCGTCACTGTCCACGACGCATGTCGACCTTGTTTTCCGCGTTGGATGCGTTAGACAAAGTATCCTTAGCCGCTCAACGCAAATTAACCATTCCTTTTGTGAAATCAGTTTTGGAAATTTAAAAAAATTTTTAGGGGAAGAAAGCATGGCAGAGATCAAGCAAATAAAAGCATGGGAAATTTTAGATTCGCGTGGCAATCCAACGGTGTTGGCAGAAGTGATATTGCAATCGGGTAAATCAGGTGTGGCAGCAGTTCCGTCCGGCGCATCCACCGGATCAAAAGAAGCCTTAGAACTACGTGATCAAGATCCCAAACGATATCTGGGAAAAGGTGTATTAAAAGCAGTTGCCATGATTGAGCAAGACATCGCAAAAGCGCTGATCAACACCAATGCGTTGGATCAAAAACGCGTGGATGAAATTCTGATTAATCTGGATGGCACACCCACTAAATCACGTTTAGGTGCCAACGCAATATTAGCGGTGTCTCTTGCCAATGCGAAAGCGGCGGCAGCCGAACAAAACGTGCCGCTGTATCAATATTTAGGTGGAAAAGGCCTACAAAAATTGCCGGTGCCAATGATGAATATCATCAATGGGGGTGCGCACGCCGATAATAATTTAGATATTCAAGAATTCATGATTTTGCCAGTGGGGGCACCCACATTTCCTGACGCAGTGCGTTATGGTGTGGAAGTGTTTCAGCACTTAAAAAAAATATTACACGAACGTAAATTAAGTACCAGTGTGGGCGATGAAGGTGGTTTTGCGCCTAATTTAGCGAATAATGAAGCGGCATTGAATGTGATTTTGGAAGCAATTCAACAAGCCGGTTTTCGTCCCGGTGTTGATATTTGTTTAGGTTTAGATGTGGCGAGTAATGAACTTTTTCACGCCGGTTCCTATCATTTATCCGCGGAGAATAAAACATTAAGCGCTGAACAATTTACCCATTATTTAGCAGATTTAGTCGCGCGTTATCCGATTATCAGCATTGAAGATGGCATGGCAGAAAATGATTGGTCGGGTTGGTCGATGCTGACAAAATTGTTAGGTCACAAAATCCAACTGGTGGGCGATGATGTGTTTGTCACGAATACGGAATTATTAAAACAAGGGATTAGTCAGCAGATTGCCAATGCCATTTTGATCAAGCCAAATCAAATTGGTACATTAACAGAAACATTAGCGGCTATTCAGCTCGCGAAAAAAGCGGGCTACAATACGATTATCTCGCACCGTTCAGGTGAAACAGAGGATACGACGATTGCAGATATCGCAGTGGGCACGAATGCAGGACAAATTAAAACAGGTTCGCTCTGTCGTTCAGATCGTGTTGCCAAGTATAATCGTTTATTACAGATTGCTCATGAGTTAGGTGAGCGTGGTGTGTATGCAGGCAAAAATGTATTCGAGCAATTTGGCTTGAAAGAGATGGAAAACTAAATGGAATTTCGACGTTTTTATCTTTTGGTTTTCATGTTATTGGTGATGTTGTTTTTTTTGCAATATCGTCTC
The DNA here is from genome assembly GCA_964578975.1 of uncultured Coxiellaceae bacterium. Taxonomy (GTDB): domain Bacteria; phylum Pseudomonadota; class Gammaproteobacteria; order DSM-16500; family DSM-16500; genus CAYRUP01. Next base: position 26,281 of record CAZOFA010000006.1, on the reverse strand, counting down.
TGGTTTGGCTCGAGCGGAATTCTTGATATGCTGCAATTAAAAAAACAATTAACCTCAGAACAAGTGCGCAATGATAATTTAAAAAAACGTAATCAGATGTTGTTGTTACAAGTGCAAGAGTTGAAAAAAAATCACGACGCCGTTGAATCCCGTGCTCGACAAGAATTAGGGATGATTAAAAAAGGTGAAACGTTTTATCAAGTAGTTAAATAAGGTATATATGGACATGAAAATTTTGTTGAGCAATGACGATGGATTTTTAGCGCCAGGATTAAATGTATTAGCAAAAACATTGAAACAAATTGCTGAGATCACCGTCGTTGCCCCCGATCGTAATCGTAGCGGTGCCAGCAACTCATTAACGTTAGATAATCCATTACGCATCATGAAAGCTGAAAATGGTTTTTTTAATGTGAATGGCACGCCGACGGATTGTGTGCATTTAGCCGTGACTGGTTTATTGCAAGAAATGCCAGACATGGTTGTGTCAGGGATTAATGAAGGTTCAAATTTAAGTGATGATGTGTTGTATTCAGGCACGGTTGCGGCCGCCACGGAAGGTCGATTTTTGGGATTGCCTTCTATCGCGATTTCACTGGCCGGTCCGAAATGTCAATATTACGAGACGGCGGCAGAAGTGGCTAAGATGCTCGTGCTTAATTTGCGAAAAGATCCACTCCCGCGCGACACAATTTTAAATGTGAATATTCCTGATTTGCCGTTAAATGAAATACGCGGTTTTCAAGTCACACGGTTAGGAACACGCCATGTGGCTGAACCCACCATTAAAACAGCGGATCCGAGGGGCCGAAAAATTTATTGGATTGGCCAACCGGGACCTGAAGAAGATGCAGGACCTGGTACTGATTTTTATGCGGTGAATATGGGATATGTGTCCATTACACCGTTACATCTAGATTTGACTCACTACAAAGTGTTTGAGCAATTGTCGGGTTGGATAAAAACAATTGAGATGAGTTAAGTATGCGAAATTTGTTTTTCACAATGGTGGTGTTGTGTTGTTTAACCGCGTGTAGCAGTAGTACGAATTACGCGCCGGTGGTCGACATCGCAACCATCGAGCATGTACCGAAAAGCGGTGTTTATCGCGTATTGCCCGGCGAAACATTGTATTCCATCGCTTGGCGTTATGGGTTGGATTATCGATACATTGCAACTTTGAATCACATTCCACCGCCTTATCATGTTGTTGCCGGTCAGAGACTTTCGCTTGCCCGACCCGTTCTCTCCAAAAAACTCATCGTGAGTGCTCCTGCACGCGAACCTCGAGAATCTAATGTTCGTGTCTCAGCGTGGCAGTGGCCAGCACGCGGCCCCGTGGTTGGTTATTACAGTGCGTTGAATAAAGGCATTAACATTAGCGGTCATTTGGGTGATCCGATTTACGCTACAGCCGCAGGACAAATTGTTTATAGCGGTAGTGGATTACGTGGGTATGGTCATTTAATTATTATCAAGCATAATAGTTCTTACCTTACAGCTTACGCGCATAATCGTGTAGTATTGGTGAGGGAGGGCCAAAAGGTCCGTGCAGGGCAAAAAATAGCTGAAATGGGAAGCACAGGGACGCGTAGAGTGATGTTGCATTTCGAAATTCGTCTTAATGGACGTCCAGTGAATCCTTTGGATTATTTATCTGTCATTCCAGCTCAGAGGTGATCTGATGCCGAAAAAGGGAAACAAGGAACCGTTAACCACGCCAGTGGCTAAAACAAAATCGTCAGAGAAACCTGAAGCCCGTGAAAAAAAATTGCCAGCAACCCCAACGAAAGATCCCACACAAATGTATTTAGGTGAAATTGGTTATTCACCACTCTTGAGCGCTGAAGAAGAAGTGCATTATGCACGTCTGGTGCAAAAAGGTGATCCGAAAGCGCGCGCAAAAATGATCGAAAGCAATTTACGTTTAGTCGTTAAAATCGCACGTCGTTATTATAATCGTGGACTCGAATTTTTAGATTTAGTTGAAGAAGGTAATTTAGGCTTATTACGCGCAGTCGAAAAATTTGATCCTGAACGTGGTTTTCGTTTTTCAACTTATGCGACCTGGTGGATTCGACAAACGATTGAACGCGCCATCATGAATCAAACACGCACCGTGCGTTTACCCATTCATGTGGTGCGCGAATTAAATGTTTATTTGAGCATGGCGCGCGAATTATTGAAAACGCAAGAGCGTGAACCAACGTATCGAGATATTGCGGAAGCATTGAATAAACCAGTCGAAGATGTCAAAGACATGATGGAATTAAATGAGCGTGTGCTATCGCTGGATACGATTATCACTAATGATGCCAATTCAGGAACCGGCCGTCCATTGTTGGATGCCATGGCTGACAAACATAAAACTGATCCCGCTGAATTGTTAGCCGACGAACGGTTGAGTAAAGATTTAGAAGAATGTTTACAACAATTAAATGAAAAACAACGCGATGTCATTTGTCGTCGTTTTGGGTTGAATGGTTACGAGCGCCAAACCTTGGAAGGGGTGGGGGAGTCGATTGGTTTAACGCGTGAGCGCGTGCGGCAAATTCAAATGAGTGGGTTAAAAGCGTTGCGTGAAATTATGTTGAAGCGTGGGATTACGAGTGGAAATTAGAACTTTAACGATGGTCATCCTGGAAGAAAATAGTCGAAGAGAATATCGCAAAAATTTTTGTTGATAAAATAAAAGCGCTAGAAATCAAGCGTGCGCAAGATTATAAAATCCTCAGAGAAAATTTCTTAAAAAAATGCTGAGTTAATGGTTTCTGAATTGAGAGGTTTCATCATTTTCATCGTTCTCATCAGGTCCACCCTCGCTTGGATACGATCCTCGTCGGGCTTGATTGGTGAAAGAATTTTCTATGTTTATTTCACCCTGCGCTTGATTTGCTTTACCATTCCAGTCCATGTAAAACTTTAGCATAAAACTATTTTCTGATTTTTGTGAAATATTTTTTTGCAATAGCTGCTGAACTTCAAAAAATATTTTTTGAACAAAGGCATTTTGATCTTGGTTCTCATCCAATCCTTTTAATTTTTCTTTAATCTCAATGATTCCTGGCGGTAGTGTGTTTTGCCAGAATGTTTGTTTTTTAAAAACGCTTTCATCGCGTTTTAATTCTTCTTGTAGCGCGGCTAAAAAAACACGTTTTTCATCGGCGTTGGGTAGTTCAGCAAAAGGAAAATGTTCTAAGCACACTTGTACGGCGCTCGCTGTTTTCCCGCCAATTTTTTTTTGACACTCATTCAATTCATTCAATAAATGTTGATATTTTTCAGGCGAAGGATTTTCCATCGTTCGAATTAAGTTATAAATCACGCTTAATTGCATAATTTTATCTTTCTTGGTTCTAATGTCATATCCTTCTTTCATTTTGTCCCAGAGTTTGATTGGAACTTTTAAACTTTTCCAATCAGCAGAGGTTGTTGCGATTTTTGCTAACTTCATTTCAATATTTAAACGATTTATTTCACAGGCGATCAATGTGAATAAATTGTTTAATGAAGGCGCCTCTGTTAACGTGATTTGTTTTGTCTGTGCATTTTGTTCGAGCGCTAACTGACAAGCTTGTGTCGCAACAAACACCGGTGTCGTGATCGTGTCGATTTTTGTTTCTTCGAAAAAAACATATCCCAACGTTTCTTTTAATAATCTGAGCACCTGGTCAGCGCAATTGTTTGATGTATAGTTATGGTCGCGTTTCAATGAAGGATCTGACTTGAATTCTTTTATTCTTGCACTGAGCATTTCAGGTGTCATTTTTTTAGAGAGTTTTAACCAGATGCGGATGGGTTCAACTTTATAATGTTTCTCATCTTCAGACGCTCCGTGAGTAAAATTATCGTTAGCATTGGGCGCGCCACCATGGGAAAGATAATACCCTTCAGAGCCTTGAACCTGATCATGAATTTTAACCGCAATATGCCCTACTAATTTTGGAAAAAAAAGCACTTCAACGGTGGCTTTGTCGGTAAACTCTTGTTTAGATGAGAACATATATCCACTAATAATAGGTGTAGGACATATTATTAGTATAACTGAAGACTGTTCTCTCTATTTCATTGATTTATATCTCAAAATTTTTCTCAAGTTTTTTCGCGGCCGCAATATTTTTCAATTTGACGTAGTGCGGCAATCCGTTTTGATAAACCGGATAATCTTCGCCCTGGATGAGTGGCAGTAAGTAGTCGCGACATTTTTGGGTAATTGCAAAACCATCTTCGCTAATAAAATCTCTGGGCAATGCCACTTCGACATTGGCAACTTTTTCTAAAGGTGCTTCACCAATGGACCAACGATAAGGATGATTCGATTCGCGCACAATAATCGGCATCAAAGCGTTTCTTCCGGAAATGGCAAGTTCCACTGCTTTTTTACCGAGTGCATAAGCTTGTTCAACATCGGTTTTTGATGCGATGTGTCGAGCGGCGCGTTGCAAATAATCGGCGAGCGCCCAATGATATTTATAGCCCAATTGATCTTTGATGAGTTTTGCCAGAATGGGTGCCACACCACCTAATTGTTTATGACCGAATGCATCCACTAAACCGGATTCAGAAATAAATGTGCCATCTGGATTCTTCACTCCTTCAGATGCCACAATGGCACAATGACCAAATTTTTTAACACAGTGTTGGACGCGTTTTAAAAATGCGTCGGGCGCAAAAGGAATTTCGGGAAATAAAATAATGTGTGGTGCATCACTTTCTTCTTCGTGCGCCAAACCACCCGCGGCTGCAATCCAACCGGAATGTCGTCCCATCACTTCTAAAATAAATACTTTGGTGGAGGTTAACGCCATCGATGCGACATCAAGCCCTGCTTCGCGAATAGAAATCGCCACGTATTTTGCTACCGAACCAAAACCGGGAGAATTGTCGGTGAGCGGTAAATCATTATCAATGGTTTTTGGAATACCAATGCAGGTAATGGGATATCCCAAGTGTTGGCCAATCTGAGAAACTTTATGCGCGGTATCTTGCGAATCGCCACCACCGTTATAAAAGAAATAACGAATTTGATGCGCGGAAAATACTTCGATTAATCTTTCATATTGTGCACGATGTTTTTCAAATGAACCGAGTTTATGCCGACAAGAACCAAACGCGCCAGCAGGTGTATAACGTAATCGTTCAATATCTTGAGATGACTCATGCGACGTATCAATTAAATCCTCGGTCAGGGCACCAATAATGCCATTACGTGCTGCATAAACGTTGGCGATTTTATCTGGATGTTGCCTTGCCGTTTGAATCACACCGCATGCCGTTGTGTTGATCACTGCGGTGACACCGCCAGATTGTGCATAGAGTGCATTATAGGCTGTCATGGATGGTCATGCTCCAAATTTTTGCTCGAGGAAATGGCGTCATCATACTGATTTTTATTGTGAAAGCAAGTCAGTGGGATGTGCTTAACTCAATGAAAAAAGCCATCTGTTGTAGAAGATATTTCGTCTTTTTTTGCTCTTTACGCGTATTTCTGTATAATTATTGATAATATACCTAGAAATGTTGAGGAGTTATCTTGCGTTCGACACAACCGGCACCTGGATTTTTTTGTCAGGAAAAAATAAATAACCTTGCACAAGACCAGCAAGCTAAATTTAACAAGATCCTTTCAGACTTAACCTATCTGAGCAACTTGTTTGTTGAGGAAGGTGGCATCAGCCAATATGTTTTTACGTCTTGGGCGGATATGTTGTCAAGTGAACACAGCATAGATGTCTCAATGCTGCTGTCGAACACGCATCATCTTTTGAATAGCGCAACTCGAAAAGCCAATAACGGCATGGATATTATCTATATTGGATTTAATTGTCTTGCTCTGTTACTCAGCATTGCAGCAATGGGTCATTGGGATTTGGGAGATTTATCTAGCGATAAAACTAGCAGTATTTCGGGAACCAGCTGGAATGGTCTAGATACATTAGGAGGTGCTGTGCTAGGGTTGCAACAATTCGCTCAAGGCGAACGCACCATGGGGATGATCAATTTTACAGGAAGCGTCCAATTAGCCGCCTCAACCATCATCGCAAATTTGGCAAAATACACACCGCTTATTCACTTATCGCACGCTGCGATTGGCGGATTAATGGGTTTCTCATTTGCTGCTTGCATGGCGGTAAGTGGTTGTGTTGAAGTAGTTGCAGCTCATCAATGCAGCACTCGCATTAAAGTATTAGAAAAAAAATTGACTGGATTAAGAAAATCACTTGATCAAGTCCAAAATGATGATGTCGAAGAAGTTAAAGTCAAAGATAAATGCCTGTCTCTGCAAAAAATTATTTTGTTTGAAAAAGCAAAACGCGAAAATCATAAAAGATCTGCGCTGGCTTGGGGTGCTTGTGCAATAGGAATGACGGCTGTTGCGACCATTTCCTATATTACCTTGAGCGGCTTAACATTCGGCGTATTACCCGCTGTAACCGTCGCTGTAGCAGCAGTGGCTACATTATCAGGCGTTGCACGAACGGCATGGGTAAAACATAAAGATCATGTTGAAAATCTTAAAACGTCATTAAAAAATGATCAATTAAATGCACTGAATGTATCGCTCAAGCGGTGCAAAGATAAAAAATTTCTTTCTCCCGATGAGACAGTAACGATTGGTTTATTCAATAAAAAAACCACGTTGAGAACTTATCTCGAGGAAATGATGATACACAATCCAACCAAATTCCAAACTCTTCTTAGAATATTACAAGACGCTAGTCTTACCAAAGAGAACTTTTGCCTGGCTTTCAAAAGTGCTTTATCCACACATCGACGTTGCTGTTTATTTGGAGGAGTGGGTGCTACAACTGGAAGTCGGATTATGAACCCGTTTGAAACTAGCAATCTTCGGCAATTGAAAGTATAAGTTCTAAAATTATAAAAAATCTTGAAAGAAAAAAATTCTCATTCTTTATTCGATCCATCGAATAAAGAATGAGACAACTTTTAGGAGATACAACGATGTCTTATAGGCTAACCAAACTACTTATGCTACGGATTGGTGTCGCACTGCTTTCTTTACGTGGAAATAAAAATGATTTATGTAAATCTTGAATGCTGCTGCTACTCGCTAAAATATAGTTTGTGCCAAGTCGGTTTGCTAATCGTAATACTTCTGTTTTAATTCTTCCGGTAATGAGCCATTGATGACTTTTGGCAACATCCAGTGCTTGGCCGATTGACGTAAGTAGATGGGTGGCTTCTTCATAATAGCGTTCCGCTAATACCACCATCGATGGAATATTAAAATAACAGGTGGGAAGACTGGGAACCACATGCACCAGACTCAATTCAATCGCGAGTCCTGAAACATTCGTTTGGGTTACTGCTTCTTTGATTAAGGCAATTTCATTGTCAGTTGTTGCATTGGTAACGAGTAATACATTTTTAACCTGGCTCATGACAGCTTTCTCCCTTACTGTTATTCGGTTTTTCATCCGGTTCCCTTGTTTTATTACTCATTTTCTAACGGGGGAACGCTCATAATCTCACTATTATTGACTAGAAGAAATTGGCAAAAACCAAGAGGTCACTCATCAAAGACCCGCGGTAAAACTAGGGTTACTACTGACATAAAAAATACAATTTGCTCGATAAAAATTCAGTATTAAATATACTGTCCGAAAAATCAATCTTCGCTGAGTGGCTCTTGTGTGCCATTGGTTAAAACGAGTTTCACGAGTTCAGGGACGGATTTTACGGTCATTTTTTTCATGACACTGGCGCGATGTGCTTCTACTGTTTTTAATGAAATATTTAACTCAGACGAAATCACTTTATTTTGTTTGCCGGCGACAATACCTTGTAATACTTGCACTTCGCGTGGCGAAAGTAATGCAAATTTTGCTTCGGCTTGCGCATTGACTTGTTGTTTTTCTCGATTGGTTTTGTCTTGTCGCAATGCTTTATTAATACTTTCCAGTAAGATTTGATCGTTGAAGGGTTTTGTTAAAAAATCAACGGCGCCTGCTTTCATGACGCGGACGGCGAGTGGAACATCACCATGACCACTGATAAAAATAATCGGCAATTGCGCGCTTTGATCGTTTAATCGCAGTTGTAACTCAGGCCCACTCATCCCCGGCATGCGTACATCGAGTAATAAACAACCGTGCTGTGTGGAATCATACTCGTTTAAAAAATCCTGCGCGCGCGTGTAAGTTTTTACTTTAAGTCCAACCGATTCGATAATCCAGGATAATGATTCAACCATGGCTTGGTCATCATCCACCACATAAACAATGGGATCCATTGGCATATGTCCTCCTAACAGTTCGGTAAAATAAATTTGATCCAGCTATTATTATTTGAGTTTGGGTTAATAATAAATTGTCCGCCATGTGCTTCAATAATGGAACGACAAATGGCGAGTCCCATACCACGGCCATTTGCTTTGGTGGTAAAAAACGGCTGAAATACTTTGTGCGCCATATCTTTGGTAAATCCAGGGCCTGCATCACACACAGTAATCTCAATCGATTGTTCGTTAAGCGTTTTGGTTTGAATTTGAATTTTACGCTGTCGTGGGTCTGTTTCTTTCATTGCTTCCATTGCATTTTGAATGAGATTTAACAGCACTTGCTGAACTTGAATACGATCAGCGGAAATGAGTTGTAAATCTTTGGCAAATTCAAATTCCACTTTGGTTTTCGCGCGATTGATATCATTTCGAATCAAGGTTACTGTTTCGCGAATTAAACTATTTATTTTGCACGTCGTTTTAACCAATTGTCCTTTACAGAAAAAATTTTTCAAACGATGAATCACTTCGCCTGCGCGTTCTGCTTGCGCAACAGCTTTATTCATAATTTCCACTAATTGTGCGGAATCATGTGAGTCTTTTTGTAAATAGCGCACGCAACCTTGGGTGTAATTGACAACGGCTGCCAGCGGTTGACTAATTTCGTGCGCCATGCCGGACGCCATTTCTTCCATGGTGCTGAGACGAAAAACATGCGCTAACTGCTGACCGCGTAAACGGGCTTTTTTATCGAGAATATGATCGGTGATATCACGTGATGCGCATTGAATTTCACGAATCACTTGTTGCTCATCGCGCACAATACGAATATTTCCTTCAAACCAACGATATTCACCTTCTTTGCGTCGAATGCGATAAGTGAGTGTATGAAAATGAGAAGCATCTTTACGTCGGTTAAATGCTCTTTTTAATTTTCCAATATCATCATAGTGCACGTATTTATTGAGGTTGTTTCCGACCATTTCTTCCGGCGAATAGCCCAGCAACGTTTTGCAGGAAGGAGAGACATATAAATAAGTTCGATCGGGTGCATGACGGGAAATCATATCGGTTGAATTTTCGGCGAGCAGATGAAAACGTAATTCACTTTCTCGTAAGGTTTGTTCTAATTGCTCGGTCACCGCCACGCTTTTATTTAACAGTGCATTATTCAGATAAAAAAGCTCAAGACATTCATCCAATTGTGTCGCCAATTTTTGATGGGTTTTCTGCAAATCCATTTCTGCTTGTTTATACGGAGTAATGTTTTGGTGTATGATAAGCGCGAGTGGTTTATTATTTTGGTTGTTAACCAGTGTAGCGGATGTTTTACAAGTACCCGTCGTGCCATTTTTACGAATAAAATCGGTTTCAGCAAACCATTTTTTTTGTTGGGTTAAGGTATCTTGAATAATCTTAGGGAAAGGATGATTTTGCCGATAAATGAGATTGAGGGAGCGGCCTAAGACATCTTTTTTCGGGTAACCAAACAGGGCGGTGGCACCTTGATTCCAATCGACAATGCGTCCCGCTTTGTCGAGCAATACAGCGCTATCCGTAATTGCCTCAAATAAGGAATGTACATCATCCATCATATATTGAAATCCTTGGGTTAATCCTTATTTTATAATAATATCATGTCCCTACGGTAACAGTTAGTTAAGAGGAACACAAATGCGCATACATATTCTCGGTATTTGCGGCACATTTATGGCGGGTATTGCAGTACTGGCCAAACAAGCGGGCCACGAAGTCTCAGGCTCAGATCAAAATGTTTATCCGCCCATGAGCACACAATTAGAATCACAAGGCATTACGTTATTAAGTGGTTACGATCCTGCACATATTGACCCATCCGTTGATTATGTGATCGTGGGGAACGTCATTCGTCGCGGCAACCCAGCCATGGAATATGTGCTTGAGCACAATATTCCCTATATTTCAGGCCCGCAATGGCTGAGCGAACAGATATTACGCGATCGTTGGGTGTTAGCGGTTTCCGGCACGCATGGAAAAACAACGACGACCAGTCTGGTGACGTGGCTGTTAGAAGCAAATGGCTTAAACCCTGGATTTTTGATTGGGGGCGTGCCGGAAAATTTTGGCGTGTCTGCGCGCATCGGTGAAAATCCTTTTTTTGTGATTGAAGCGGATGAATATGACAGTGCGTTTTTTGATAAACGTTCTAAATTCATTCATTACCGACCTAAAACACTTATTCTCAATAATCTTGAATTTGATCATGCGGACATATTTCCGGATTTAGCGGCCATTAAACAGCAATTTCATTTTTTAATTAGAACCGTTCCCGGAAATGGCAAAATTGTGCGGAATGCAAATGACGCGAATTTAACAGATGTTTTACAAAAAGGTTGTTGGACGCCAGTTGTGACCTTTGCTGCAGATAACGGTCAATGGCAAGCGCGCCTGATTAAAGAAGATGGAAGTTCATTTGAAGTATTACAAAATGATATTCCCGTGGGACGTGTCACGTGGAATCTGGTCGGCAGGCATAATGTTGAAAATGCACTGGCAGCACTCGCCGCAGTTGAGCATGCAGGCGTACCGACGACATGTGCGATTGAATCGCTCAGTGCATTTAAAAATGTAAAACGGCGTCTTGAAGTTAAAGGACGAGTCAATGATATTGTGGTGTATGATGATTTTGCCCATCATCCGACCGCGATTGCGACCACACTCGCGGGTTTACGTGCCAGAGTCGGAAAAGATGCGCGTATTGTTGCAGTCGTTGAATTCGGTTCTTATACCATGCGCACCGGTGTGCACAAAGACACGATTAAAGATGCTTTGAATGATGCGGATATGGTGGTATGCAAACGTCCTAGCGCTGACTGGGATTTAACACCGATTCTCACGCACTTCAAACAACCCACTTTGTTATTTGATCATGTCGATCAATTAGTTGAAAATCTCGCGCCGCAATTACAAGCGGGCGATCATGTGATTGTCATGAGTAATTCGGGATTTGATGGCATTCATCAAAAATTATTAACCGCAATCAACACAGTCACAGCATGAAGGTGTTTTATGGATGATAATAAACAATCATCTCCGATTGAATTTTCCAAACGAGGTGCGTTATTAGGATTAGCCGCATATGTGATTGTTGTTTTAATTGTTGCTGCGGTGTTTTATATCTAGGATAAAAAAATGAAAAAAATTGCAATGCAGATTAAAGCGAACTCAACTTATTTACCTGAACAATCTTCTCAGGATACAAAACGATTTTTATGGTCATATGAAATTGTCATTTCGAATGAGAGTGAAGAAATCGTGCAACTGTTAAATCGTTACTGGCGCATCACGGATATGACAGGGCACATTGAAGAAGTACGCGGTCCTGGCGTTGTGGGATTTCAACCGCTCATTAAACCGAAAAAATCGTTTACCTATAATAGTTTTTGTCAGTTAGCAACGCCGCAAGGCACGATGGAAGGGCATTATGAAATGCAAACATTGGAGGAAGAGCATTTTACGGTGACGATTCCAAAATTTGTGTTGGTGTCTCCAGAGGAAGTATCAGCGACGTTTCGGTCGAGGTTGCATTAAAGCTTCGTCATTGCGAGCGCGAGCGAAGCAATCCAGGTTTTATTGTCACTCGATAGTAGACGTTGCGCATATCGTCTGGGGCAATAAAACCTGGATTGCTTCGCTCGCGCTCGCAATGACGGTTCCAATGCTCACGAGATTCTTTGATAAACATCAAATATTTTCTGCCGAGGTGGAAATTTGTGTTCATCACTTTTCAGCGTTGTTACATAACGATAATGTTTCCATTGCGAACGGAAAAATGAATTCGTGTTCAAATACGTTAAATAATTTAAATGAATCAACTTTGTATTTATAAGAAATCGATCAGTATCAACAAAAACATACACTGGTTTATATTTTTTTAAATCTTCAGCGATCATGGTGATGAAGAAATTTTTATCTTGCAAAAATTCATGAGATTGAGGTGTTATTTGTTCTTGTTTAATCAAGCCGGGTAACATCCAGAAAAATTCAAAGCGCGAACCCAATTTTGCTTGAGAATAGTAAAGCGTTGGCATGACAAAGAAAGAATTGGTCGAAAGAAAACTGATAGGCTGCTGTTTGGCGTGTTGCTTAATAAAATTAACAACGACACCTTGTTTGATGTCCAGCGTGATTTGTTGCGTGTCGTTGTGTTGATTGAGGAAAAAGCTAAAGGGGTATGTGAAAATAATAGCGCCCAATAATGTCTTGACTGTCAGCGCTATTTTATTTTGATTTGAATTTAGCAGGCAAAACATTAACATCAATACTGTGATCGTTAACAAAAAATCATGCGTGTACCATTCCGTGTGTCTTGTCAGATAACTAAAATAATAGCCAATGATACAAATGCTGGCCGTGATCAGGATTAATTTAAAAATATTTCTTTGGCTTGATGCGATTAATAAGCTCACAAAAAAAAGTAATGCAAAAAATAAAAAAAATGGTATTGGCTGCAACGCAAGTAAAACCCAACTTAAACGACACATCAGCAACCAAAATGAAAGAGCTGCAACTGTAAAGAGCGCCAAAAGAATATATTCTTGGCGCGTGTTAATTTTCCGTTGTAAAAATTCAGCATATAACAAAGTGAGAAAACAGAATCCAAAGCCAAAAGCAGGCAACACATGATAATAATAATTGGTGCGGCCGACAAAATAAGAAATATAAAAACCAATGGTCGCGAGAAATAAAATCGTATTTAAAATTTTAAAGTGTGAATATTTGATTTGTGTTAAATAAAAGAGTAAAGCAACCAATACAAAAAGCGAGTTGGCATTGGTTAAATTATACAGAAAGGGTTTTCCAATCCCTAAATAATAAACTCTGGAAAAATAAGGCAGTAGCACATGAATATAAGTTGGAAAATAATGTAGTACCAGCCAACAATAAATCAGTAAGCCTATAAATAGGCTTACTGTTTCGGCGCGCAAAAATAATTTTTTTGTTTTTAACGCAACAAATAATTCAACCAAGATGAGAGGCGCCAAAAAATAGGGCTTAAGACCAAAGCCGATAGCAGCGAATATGCCGATCCCGATTGCAAGCCAACGCTTTTCCCGCGCGGACGCATTTTGAATGCGCATGGTCGCGAGTAAAAAATAAGGCAACGTCAGAATAAAAGTAATGTGTTCTCTCTGCCCAAATTCGTGTAAAGGTATAATCAACATGGCAACACAGAGAATTACTTTAAAAAAATTAGCGAGCAAAGTCTGATTGGCAGGAAATATTTTATTGACTAAATGAAAACTTAAACCCAATGACAAAAAACTTAAAGCAAAAATATAGAGACGTAATATCAAAATAGGATCGAGCGTCAACCATCGGCTGATTAAAATCACCGGATAATTAAAATATAAAATCAACGGCGGATTGGTTTCTAAAAAATCTTTTACATAATCTCCGCCATCGAATAAACGCTCCGCTGCCATATAACACCAAATGATGTCGGCGCTGGGCATGAATTGGGTTTGCAAATACAAGGAAAAAGCAATGATGGCGAGGATTGCTGTGCAAAGGAATATTTTACCGTGAGCGTCAAATTTTTGTTGCATGATAAATCTTATTATCAGACGAGCCTTGAGGCACTTTAGCAGGATAATTGTACGATGACTAGTCTGATAGCTGTCGTGTCATTCTCCGAGATACGTCGTCCCGCGGACAAGCCGCAGGACGACGTGTGGGTGGTGCAGGAATGACAGTTCGCTATCTCGCTTATCCAGTTAATGAGAATTTTCTTCTTGATGGGCTAAGATTATCAGGCGGATGAAATGTCATTGAATAATCATGACTCAGCAACCCTTCTTCAGGTTCTTCACTCTGCCAGCAGCATTTCATCCATTTAGACACTTTCGACAAAATATTTTCAGTGCAAAAAAGCCTGCCTGCCATGTAGGCAACACCCGCCAATAATAATAATGCGCCCACGCCCGCGAACCCTTCACAGAATAACTTATTTGTTGCATCGTCCTTGGCAAATAGTTCAAATCCTTGATCAATGATCTCAGTTCCATTTTTGCAAGTGGTATTAACCAGCTGAATAAATGAGTCAATGGATTGCTGATATAATTTGCATGTTACATTGGTGAGTGGGCAGTCAACTTTTTCAACCACCTCCATAATGTCTGCACAAAGTAAATTATTTTGGTTTCTTAAATATCCCAGGGCTGCGAGCAAAAAAAATAAAACTGATATCCCACATAAAGCACCGGATGTGGGGGTGCACACAGAAGAACGATCTGAATTCATGATGATTTTCCCTTTTTAATGGTTATAATTTTAAGGCGTTGCTGTCCAACCAATCCTGCTCAAATGTTTTGTCCACTTGATGAAGTATGTTGTGATCTTCCGTGATGACAGACAATTCCCGATTATCATCTAAAGAGGCTTTCGTGAAATTAATAGAGCCTAGTAATGCTTGTTTGTGATCAAGCACGAGCACTTTAGCATGAATAATCGTATGCCGACTAGTGTGAATGATTACGCCCGCTTTGGCGAGATAGGTCAATTTATTTTTCATTTTTTTGGAAGGGGAAGATAATAAAATTTCTACTTTCACATCTTTTTTGGCCGCTTTTGCGAGGGCGCCGATAATTTGATAATCACTCACCTCTTGCGCGTAAATTTGCATGGATGTAGTGGCGCTACGGATGAGCGCGAGGATTTTTTCGCGACTGTTCTCAGGGCTCCAGACCAGATGAGAATTTGTGACCGACACTGCTTGACGGGTAAAGTCCGCATTAAAAACCCGTTGAATTTCTTGTATCTCAGAGGGATCCGTCAAAATCAACGCAAAATTTCTCTCACGCGTAAATGTGCTATGCGTCAAATTAAATGTCATGACGATCGCAGTTTTCGCATCAAATAAAAATGTTTTTTGATGCGTGAGTTGGAATTTTGGATTCGCCCAGCGCAAATTAATTTTTGTGTTTTTAATTTTACGCACTGCATAATTATTTTCATCTGTTGCTTTATAGGGATGAGGTTCCAGTAAAATTTGCACGTTGGATTTCGCGTCAACTAATGCGTCAATCAATGTCTTGTCTGTTAAACCATACATCACTAATTGGGTGGAGGTCTGTGCATGGTTGATGGCAGACAAAAGTGGAGCGCGACCAGCAGCGGGCTCAATGATTAATTCATCCGCTCGAGCGAGTGATGTCATCAGTGTGAACAGAACAAATAAAAATAAATGAAATTTAGATTTCATCTCTGCCAGCAAATGCGCGTGCCAATGTACCATAATCAATGTATTCGAGTTCACCACCTAAAGGTACACCGTGAGCAATGCGTGTGACTTTGATGGCATAAGGTTTGATGAGTTCAGAAATATAATGCGCAGTTGCTTCACCTTCAACGGTAGGATTCGTTGCCAAGATAACTTCTTTAATGACACCTTGTCCTAATTGTTGATTCAATTCTTTCATGCCTAAATCGTCAGGACCAATTCCATCCAACGGAGACAAGTGCCCCATTAAAATAAAATATAAACCCCGATAACCACCCATTTGTTCCACTGCAGCCATGTCAATTGGGCTTTCGACGATACACATGACGCTTCGATCGCGCGTGCGCGACGCGCAAATTTGACAAAGCGTTGTTTCGCTGAAGGTTCGACACTGAGAGCAATGACTAATTTTTTCCATCGCATCCTGCAAAGTTTTTGCGAGAAATTTTGCATTATCGCGACCGCGTTCCAACAGTTGAAACGCCATGCGTTGTGCTGTTTTGGGGCCAACACCCGGCAAACAGCGCAATGCATCAATTAATTGCTCAAGCAGTGGACTAAACTTCATAAAATTAAGCGTTCGGTAAATCAAAACCATCGGGTAATTTAATGCCGGTCAGCGCGCTCATTTTTTCACGCGTACCTTTTTCAATTTTGCCAGTCGCATCGTTAATTGCGGCCGCAATTAAATCTTCGATAATCGATTTTTCTTCTTTCAATAGGCTCGGATCTAGGGTCACACGTTTTGCAAAATGTTGACCGGTCATGACAATTTTTACTAATCCACCACCGGATTGACCAATGACTTCCATTTCAGCGATTTGTTTTTGAATTTCTTGCATTTTTTTCTGCATTTCTTGTGCTTTTTTCATTAAATCGCCCAAGCCGGGTTTTTCATTCAGTGGTTTGTTCATTAAGGTGCTCCAAATTATAATCTTAAAAAAATAGCTTCAAATTCTAACAGACTCTAAGACACCGAGTCGATGGTTTTAATTGATTTAACGTCCACCGTCGCGTCGAACAGGTCTATCATTTTTTGCACGTGCGTATCTTTTTTTATAGCGTCTGTCGCATTGGCTTGTTGTTTCGCTTGTTCTTGACTGCGTTGTTGTGCAGGCGTTTCTTGGGTTTGAACCGCAATGTGGATGGTCAGCTTCATCGGTTTATTAAAATAACGATTGACGGCTTGTTCAATGCGCTCATGTAATTTTTTATTGAGTAAAGATTCGTGTTGACTCGCGAGTGTCAGTTCAATGCCATGCTCAGATAAATTGCTCATCACGCAATGGGTCGCGAGTGCTAATGCCATACCCGATAATTCAAGTTGCGGAATGATGTCTGTCCAATTGGACTGTGGGGATTTTTTTAACGAGGGCTTCAGTGGTGCGAGCGCAGGCGCCGAGGGTGGTGTTGTTGATACAGGATGAAATGCGAGCATCCTCAGCATAATCATTTCAAAACCTTGATAAGGATCGGGTGTGTAAGCTAAATCACGTCGTCCAATCAATGCAATTTGATAATACAGTTGAATATCTTCCGCAGAAAAACGTTTTGCAAATTGTTGGATGCGTTCATCCACGTCTGCATCTGCGATCACTTGCGCAAGCGTAATTTGATGCAATGTCGATAACACATCCGCGAGTAATTGATTAAAATCCGCTGTTTGCTCTTTAAGATGGAGCAGCGCATTTATTAATTGTTTGCCATCATGCGCAGCCAACGCTTCCAATAACTGATAAATCGCATCGCGTTCAACACTGCCGAGCATTCGGTTGGTTTCAGCGAGCGTCATGTTGTCACCACAAAAAGCAATCGCTTGATCTAATAAACTGAGCGCATCGCGCATACTGCCATCGGCGGCAAGTGCAATTTGTTGTAACGCGGGTTGTTCAAAGGAAATTTTTTCCTGTGTACAAATGTACGCAAGTTGCTGAGAAATTTTATCAGCGGGCACGTGATGCAAATTAAATTGCAAACAACGCGATAAAATTGTCACCGGTAAACGTTTTGGATCGGTGGTTGCCAAAAGAAATTTTACATACGCTGGTGGTTCTTCCAATGTTTTTAATAATGCATTGAAGCTATGATTCGACAACATGTGCACTTCATCGATCAAATAAATTTTATAGCGCCCTTGAGTCGGTGTGTATTGCACATTGTCTAATAGTTCGCGCGTATCTTCGACTTTAGTACGTGATGCAGCGTCAATTTCAAGTAAATCTAAAAATTTTCCCGCATCAATCGCCACACAGGTATCACACGCGTTGCAGGGATTGGAGGTGATGCCGGTTTCGCAATTGAGACATTTCGCAAACAGACGCGCCAGTGTTGTTTTTCCCACGCCGCGCGTGCCAGTGAAAAGATACGCATGGTGCAAACGTTGTTGATCGAGCGCGTTTTTGAGCATACGTAGGATATGTTCTTGTCCCACCATTTCTTCAAAACGATGTGGACGCCATTTGCGTGCGAGGACTTGATAGGTCATAGGATTTTCCTTAAAACAGGCTCTAAGGAGGCAGCCAATATCAGCCTGACTTCGGCACCCGAATCTGTCATTACCGTTGCTTCCTTCCGGACCTGGCGGGGTTCACAACATATCGTCGCGAAGAGACCAATACTAGCTACCATAACACACGTGTTGACATCTGGCGGAGAGAGAGGGATTCGAACCCTCGGTACGTCGTTAAACGTACACATACTTTCCAGGCATGCGCCTTCGACCGCTCGGCCATCTCTCCACAATCTAATGGCGTGTAAGATTAAACGAGAATAAAACATTCCGCAAGAAAGTTTTATCGTGCCCGTGTGCGGGCCCGCGCCCGGGCCCGTCTTTTCTTCGAATTTACGTGATTAAAGCTGAGAAAAGACGGGCACGCACGCGGGCACGGGCACGAATTATTGCAACAACAAATTACTCAAAATGCATTGATAAATATCAGTGAGTTTTCCCACATCTGCAATTTTGACATGTTCGTTAATTTGATGAACGCTCGCATTACAAGGACCAAACTCAATCACTTCAGCACCGGTCGGTGCAATAAAACGACCATCGGATGTTCCGCCCGCTGTCGATAAAAGTGGATCTAATCCCGTTAATTCTTTGATGGCTTGCTGTGAGGCGGTGATGAGTTTGCCACGTTTGGTTAAAAAAGGATTGCCGGAATGTTCCCACTGTAAATCAAAATTTAATTTATATTTTTCTAAAATTTTCACGACACGTTTTTGTAAATTTTCAACGGAAGATTCTGTCGAAAAACGAAAATTAAATAACATTTCTAATACACCTGGCACCACATTGCCCGCGCCGGTTCCTGAATGGATATTCGAAATTTGGAATGACGTGGGTGGAAAAAATTCATTGCCATGATCCCACGTCGTTGCACTTAATTCGGTGATCGCGGGTGCGATTAAATGAATGGGATTTTGTACCAATTGCGGATAAGCCACGTGTCCTTGTTTACCGAATACATTCAGTTTGCCACTGAGTGAACCGCGGCGACCGACACGAATTTGATCGCCCAATAATTTATCGCAGCTCGCTTCTCCGACGATGCAATAATCGATGGTTTCGTTGCGTTGCATGAGTGTTTCAACCACTTTTTTCGTCCCATTGAGGTTGCTATGGCCTTCTTCATCGCTGGTAATTAAAAAAGCGATTGAGCCGCGATCGACATAGGTGGGATTACTGCGCACAAAATTTTCTGCAGCAACGATCATGGCGGCTAAACCGCTTTTCATATCCGCAGCACCGCGCCCATAGAGGCATTCCGCGCGCTCAGTGGGTGTAAAAGGATCGCTGTCCCAGGCGTGGAGAGGGCCGGGTGGAACGACGTCAGTGTGTCCGGCAAACACGACTAATGGCGCTCGTTCTCCGTGTCGCGCCCAGAGGTTTGTGACATCGCCGTAATGCAGGATTTCTATAAAAAAACCTAATTCTTTCAAACGGTTACTGATAATGTCTTGGCAGCCTGCATCATTCGGCGTGAGGGAGGGGCAAGCAATCAATTGTTTGAGGAGTTCCAGGGTCGGTGACATATCATTTTCCTATAGGGTTGCTGCATCACGTAAAAGTTCATTTAAGGCGACCTTGCTGCGTGTTTTCGCATCGACTTTTTTGGCAATGACAGCGCAATACAGGCTGTATTTTCCATCAGGGCTCGGTAAATTACCTGAGACGACCACGGATCCTGCAGGAACGCGTCCATAGCTGACTTTCCCGGTTTCACGATCATAAATGCGCGTGCTCTGCCCAATGTAGACACCCATTGAAATCACAGCGCCTTCTTCAACAATCACGCCTTCAACAATTTCAGAGCGCGCACCAATAAAACAATTATCTTCGATGATGGTGGGATTGGCTTGCACTGGCTCTAATACACCACCAATACCGACGCCACCTGAGAGATGAACATTTTTCCCGATTTGCGCGCAGGAGCCAACGGTCGCCCATGTGTCAACTAACGTGCCAGAATCAATATAAGCCCCCAGATTGACGTAAGAAGGCATCAAAATGGTATTTGCAGCAATATACGCACCTTTGCGTGCTACGGCCGGTGGCACGATGCGCACGCCTGAGGCTTGTAAATCTTTCTCGGAGGCTGTCGCAAATTTAAGGGGAACTTTATCAAAAAACTGCGTAAATCCTGCATTCAACACATGATTGTCATGCAAACGAAAATACAGTAAAACGGCTTTTTTAAGCCATTCATGGGTTTGCCACACACCATTGATTTTTTCGGCGACGCGTACTTGACCGCGGTCTAATAAGTCAATGACTTCATCAACAGCTGCTTTAAGGTCTGGGCTGGGGTTTAATGCGTTGCGGTTTTCAAAGGCGGCTTCAATGATGTCTTTTAGCATGTTAATCCCGTGAATAGAAAGTGATTTTGTGTTAGGATACCGAATTTTCAATGGTTGTAAATGGATTATGGCAAAAGATGAAACTCAATCAATTGCAAATGCGTATGTGACTTACAAACGCCTTTTTACCTATGTGCGTCGGTATTGGCTGTCACTGTTTATCGCGTTATTTGCCAGCATGGTTTATTCGGGGATTGATGCATGGTTTGTTTACTTTTTAAAACCACTCATCAACAAAGGATTAGTCGAGAAAAATCACGCTTTTTTAAAGTCGGCACCGTTGATCGTGTTAATTGTGTTTATGTTGCGTGGTGTCGCCAGTTTTTTTTCTAACTACAATATTGCATCAGTCGCACGGAATGTCATCATGCGTTTGCGCCAAGATCTGTTCGCGCATTTTCAAAAATTACCCGCACGCTTTTATGATCATTCCACATCCGGCAAACTGTTATCCGTGATTTTATATAGCATTGAGCAAGTGGCGAATGCGAGTGCGGATGTGTTAACCATGGCAATTCAAGCGACTTTTTTAATTATAGGTTTGTTAATTGTGATGTTTAAAATCAGTTGGAAATTATCCCTGCTGTATTTTTTAATTATTCCACTCATCACTTTTATCATGCGTTACACCAGTCAACGTGTCAGACGCTTGAGTCTAAGCATCCAAGATTCGATGTCAAATTTAACCCACGCTGCCGAAGAAAATATCGAAGGGTATAAAGTTGTGCGTAGTTTTGGTGGCGAACAACATGAAGTGGAAAAATTCAATAAAGCAACACGCATCAATCGTCAACGCGAAATGAAAGTGATTGCAGCGCGCTCATGGAGTGTGTCAAGTGTGCAATTGGTTGCAGCCATTGCATTGTCAGTGACCTTGTATGTCGCGACATTAGATATCGCGAATTCCATTTTATCGCCCGGTGGTTTTGTCACGTTAATTGCAGCGATGCTCGCGCTCTTAAAACCGATGAAAGATTTAACCACGATGCAAAATAAATTATATCGTGGGCTTGCGGGCGCGCAGACCGTGTTTGAAATGTTGGATGAAAAACCTGAAGAAGATCGGGGGACACACACCGTGCAGCGTGTGCAAGGTAAATTAACCTTTCAGCAGGTCGGATTTAATTATCATCCGGGAAAATCTGTGTTACACGATATTCATTTTACGGTTGAGCCGGGTCAAGTGGTGGCGTTAGTGGGACGCTCGGGAAGTGGTAAATCAACTTTAGTGAGTTTATTGCCGCGTTTTTATAACGATTTTACCGGTGATATTTTATTGGATGATGTCTCTATTCGAGATTATCGGTTAGCAGATTTGCGTCGTCAGTACGCGATGGTGTCGCAACACGTAATTCTTTTTAACGATACCATTCGCAATAACATTGCCTACGGTCATTTTGGACAGGTCAGTGAAACAGAAATTAAAAATGCGGCAGAAGCGGCATTTGCTTTAGAATTTATCGAACAACTCCCCAACGGTTTCGACACGTTAGTGGGCGAAAATGGTGTGTTACTTTCCGGTGGACAGCGTCAGCGCATCGCGATTGCGCGTGCCATTCTTAAAAACGCACCAATTCTTGTTTTGGATGAAGCAACGTCTGCATTAGATACAGAATCCGAACGTTACATTCAATCCGCGCTCGATGATTTGATGTTGAATCGCACGACCCTCGTGATTGCGCATCGCTTATCAACGGTTGAGCATGCTGATAAAATTATTGTATTTGAACATGGACACATCATTGAAGCAGGAACTCATGCTGATTTATTAGCGAATAATGGACAATATGCAAAATTATATAAAATGCAATTTAAAGAAAGTGAGATAGCGTGATATGCGACGCTTGGAAAATCACTGGTATCGTTCTTCTCTCAGTGGATTGACAATGTTGTTGTGGCCGTTGTCTTGGTTATTTCATTTCATGGTTGCACTCCGTCGTTTTTTTTATCGCAGTCACATTAAAAAAACAATTCACTTTACAGCGCCTGTCATCGTGGTGGGAAATATTACTGTCGGTGGAACAGGCAAAACCCCATTTGTGATTTGGCTCGCTGATTTACTGGAAAAAAAAGGTTACCGTGTTGGCATCGTGAGTCGTGGTGTCGGTGGAAAAAAATTACGCCGACCGTATTGGGTGAATGGCAATACGGATCCTGCGATTGTCGGTGATGAAGCACTTTTATTGGTGAGACGCACACATTGTCCTATGGTCGTGTGTGTTGATCGTGTTCTTGCCGTCAAAGAATTATTGCAAAAAACCAATTGTAATATGGTGATTTCGGATGACGGTTTACAACATTATCGCATGGGTCGCGTGATAGAAATTGCGGTCATCGATGGCGAACGCTGTTTTGGTAATGAAAAAATGCTTCCCGCAGGTCCGTTGCGTGAACCGCTTGCGCGTTTGAATTACGTAGATTTAATTATCATGAACGGTGCGCCCAATAAAAAAATATTTTTTAAGCGCGACGTCGCGTTTATGCAGTTTCAGGGTGATACACTTTTCTCATTAAAAAATCCCGGTGACACAAAGTCACTCGCGTATTTTCAACAGAAAGAAGTGCATGCGATTGCGGGCATCGGTAATCCAGAGCGATTTTTTTCGTTGTTGAGGGAGCATCAAATACAAGTGATTCCGCATGTGTTTCCTGATCATTATCTTTATCAACGTGATGATCTTGATTTTGAGGATGGTTTGCCGGTTCTCATGACAGAGAAAGATGCGGTGAAATGTATAGAATTTTCAAATCAACAGGATTGGTATTTGCCTGTCACCGCCCAAGTAGAAGATCATGTAAAAGAGATTATTATTAATCTATTGCGCAAGCATCAGGTGTCGACACACTCAAAATCATAAACGTTCACTATTCAAGAGCCTGGTCGGTGAGTGTTTTTTTTATCTTCACAGATACAATATGTAACACATCCACACGCACAGAGCGCTGCTATTGTGCCGCCGCCGAGGGCACCCGCGCAGAATAATAGATCAGAGGGTAATAGCGCTGTTTTAAACAATACACTCGCAGCTGCGCCGCCGATACCTGCGCCAGCACCGCCAGCACAGCAGATGGGTAATCCATGTTCTTTGGTTGTAAAGTTTCGCGCAACATCTTTCATCGTCATGGAAGAAGGTCCCTGACTTTTATTTTCTGTTGGTAACGACTGATGAGACGCTTTTTTTTTATTTTTAAATAAGCGACAACAATGCGGCATAGGTTTCCTTACTTTCTTTCTTTTAATTTTCCATTTTCGAAAATTAATTTTGCAGGTGATGCATTATATTTAAATTCGGTCACTTCGGTCGGTTTACTTTCGCCGATATCACTTTTGTTGACGAATACTGGATTACCACAAACGCCTTTTACACTTTCCATCGTGTCTCCCACGGAAATTGTGCCGCCGCACAGACTCGTTGAGGCAAGGCTCATGGCATTCACGGTGATATTAATCACTTTCATTTGATCAAATGCGATAGCCATTTGCACAGACGCTTGTTGTGCACCGTTGACGGTCGATGGCAGTGTGACATAGTAACGCCATTCTTGAGGACCTGCAGCGTCCACTTTTTTAGTGTTTTGAATATCAGGCTTACCGCATTGCAGTAGGACTTGGTCAATGGTATCGCCAATATTAATTTGATTAAAATTCGAGGGACAAAACATGGCAAATGTTTGTGTTGAACATCCTAATAAAATCCATAACGCGCAGATTTTTTTCATTGTCATTCTCCTGCTGTCATTCCCGCTCTCGCGGGATGACACGACATTAAATTTGTTTCGCCAACTCACTTGCATAACCTATATAAGTTGCGGGGGTGAGCGCAAGTAATTTTTCTTTCATTTCTTTTGGTAATTCGAGTGCGGCAATAAATTGCTGTATTAATTCTTTTGTAATTTTTTGTCCGCGGGTAAATTGTTTTAATTTTTCATAAGGATTTTCAATGCCAACGCGTCGCATGATGGTTTGAATCGGTTCGGCTAAAATTTCCCAATGTTGATCGAGATCGGCATTAATCACATCTGGATTCACCGCAATTTTATTTAAACCACGGCAAGTCGATTTAAATCCGAGTACGGTATAAGCAATTGCAACACCCATATTGCGTAACACAGTGGAATCCGTCAGATCGCGTTGCCAGCGTGAAATGGGTAATTTCATTGCCATGTGCTCCAGCAAACTATTTGCCACGCCTAAATTGCCTTCCGCATTTTCAAAATCAATCGGATTGACTTTATGTGGCATGGTAGATGAACCAACTTCATGCTTAATGGTTTTTAATTTAAAATAATTCAGCGCAATATAACCCCATATATCGCGATTAAAATCAATTAAAATGGTGTTGATGCGTGTTAACACCGAAAATAATTCTGCGATGTAATCGTGCGGTTCAATTTGAGTGGTGTAAGCATTCCAGTGTAAACCTAATGTCGTCACAAAATTTTTACTGAGCTTTTGCCAATCGACATCCGGATAAGCGCTGACGAAGGCGTTATAATTTCCCGTGGCGCCATTTATTTTCCCGAGCATCGGGATCGCAATCAATTGTTCAGATTGTCGTTGCAAACGCGCAACCACGTTCGCAAATTCTTTTCCGACCGTGGTCGGTGTCGCCGGTTGCCCATGGGTGCGCGCAATCATGGGTTGGTCTGCATTTTCATGCGCAAGCTTTTTTGCGAGCGCAAATAATTCATCCAGCGCTGGCAACATACATTCTTTACGTGCGCTGTGAAGCATCAACGCATAAGCAAGATTGTTGATGTCCTCTGACGTGCAACCAAAATGAATAAATTCACTGACGGCTTTTAATTCTGCATTTTTTTCCATGCGTTCTTTTAAAAAATATTCCACCGCTTTGACATCGTGATTAATGCCGCTTTCAATTTTTTTGATCTGCGTGGCATCTTCTATTGAGAATTGATTAATAATCTGATCTAACTCAGCATTGGCTTTTTTGCTGAAAGGAGGGAGTTCAGGTAGATTGCCGTGTGATGCTAAAAATTGTAGCCAGCGGATTTCAACCAGCACACGAAATTTAATTAAACCGTATTCGCTAAAAATAGGACGCAACTCGCTTAATTTATCTTGATAACGGCCTTCCAGCGGTGAGATTGCCATTAATGCTGCAACATCCATAAATAATCCTTAATTTGTCAGTACTTTTTTTTCTTCTGTGGAAAGATCAGAAAGAATTTGTTTTGCCATGGTTTTTATTTTCCCGCGTGAAAAAATAAGTTGAAAACGCGAGCCACCGACTTGGCGCCATAATACAACAGATCGAACGCCACTTAATAACAAGGCGCGAATTTTTTCCATATTTTCTGCGGCACTTAAAATGCGTTGACTGCCCCAGATAATGATACGAAATTTAAAAGCGTGCGTTGTGCTGAGATAAATATCCGCGAGATTTGCAATCACAGTGGGGTGCAAAAGAGAAAAATATTCCACTTGTTTTTGTGTTTGGTTCAAACGTAGCGTTAAAGTATTTATCATTTTTTCAGAACGCCAAATTTTTTTTTGCAAATGCATTAATGAGAGTAAATAGCGTGCTTCGATCGATGTGCCAGTCGGTTCAAGCAACACTAATAATTTTTCCAATCCATATTTAATGCCGGGCAATCCACCATACACGGACAGTACATTTTCCGGATTCATCTGAAAAAGACTGTAAATGCTCGCTTGAAAAGCGGCTTCATCGGTTTTGCCTTTTTGTGCGAGCTCTCGGACCAAACTGACAGCCTGCACAATGCCAGCGAGTGCGATTGTGGTGTTGTAAAGTTTATCTTGCAAAATCGGCTCCTATGGATGCCCTCTAATCAGGTCCCGTGTCATTCCACACAGGAGGGGTATTAGCAAGTTATTTTTTATATAAAAGAACACCACAAACAAAAATTCCACTTATTAAAAAAAAAACAATATA
>CAZOFA010000005.1:17551-48914 GCA_964578975.1 uncultured Coxiellaceae bacterium | reverse complement strand
GAGGAGCGCGAAGCGCGTCTCGAAGGGCGCGTCTCGAAGGGCGCGTCTCGAAGGGCGCGTCTCGAAGGGCACTTCGTTCAGGATGACAGCAAGTTTAAAACCGCATCCGCCGCTTGTTCGTTGGCATTACAACGCAACCGTTCATGTATCTCTAAAAATCGTTTTTCAAGTTCGTCTATTTTTTCGGGGTGATCTAAATAATCTACTATCGCCGCACTGATATTTTCAGGTGTTGCGGTCGATTGAATAAATTCAGGCACTAATCTTTCATCCGCCAATAAATTCGGCAAACTAATAAAGCGCAATTTTACTAAATGTCGCGCCAATTGATAAGTTAAATTCGCCATTCGATAAGCAACGACCATCGGGCGTTTAAATAACATCGTTTCCAGCGTCGCCGTGCCAGATGTCACCATCACCGCATCGGATGCGGCCATGACATCATGCGAACATCCCTGAAAAAATGTCAACGGCAAATCAGGCGCCACTTTCGCCGCCATTTGTTTAAATTCTTGATCACGTTTTTCATTGACGGCAGAGGTTATAAATTTAATTTCGGGTCTTTTTTTCCAAATTTGTGTCGCGCTTTGCAGAAAAATTTCCGCTAAATATTTTATTTCATTCAAACGGCTTCCGGGAAGAATCGCCACATAGGTTGCATTTAAATCAAGATTTAATTTTTGCCGAATCATTTTTTTGTCGGTGTGCAAGGGAATCAAATCGGCTAACGGATGTCCGACAAATTTAACCGGCACTTGATGTTTATGATAAAAATCCGCTTCGAAAGGAAAAAGCGTCAACACTAAATCAGTTGCTTGAGCAATTTTAAAAATACGTTTTTGCCGCCATGCCCATACCGATGGACTGACGTAATGAATAACAGGAATACCAGCACGACGTAATTTTAATTCGAGTCCTAAATTAAAATCGGGTGAATCAATGCCGATAAAAAGGCTTGGACGATGTTGAATAAAATATTGATATAGATCTCGACGAATGCGAAATAATTCGGGTAAACGAAATAACGGTTCGATTAAACCCATCACCGATAATCGTTCCATTTCAAACAAGCTCACGCAACCTGCATTGATCATGGCAGGTCCACCAATCCCAGTGAAATTAAATTCAGGATTTCGTTGACGTAATGCGTTGATTAAACCCGCACCTAATAAATCCCCAGAAGGTTCGCCCGCTAATATCCCTATCGTCATTAACGCACAATGCCTTGTTCTGATGCCTTGAGAAAATCAATGAAGAGTTTGACCTCAGGGCAGACGAGTAACATTTCTTCTAACTCTTGCAATGCTTCTTTGATGGTGAGCCCTTTACGATAAATCGCTTTGTAAGCACGGCGTAATGCAAGCATCGTTTCTGCCGAAAATCCTCGACGTTTCATGCCGACTGCATTTAAACCGTAAGGTTTCGCATAATAGCCAGAGACTTTGACAAACGGTGGGACATCTTTATCAATCATTGAACCCATCGATGCAAAACTATAGGCACCGACGCGACAAAATTGTGAGGCGCCGGAAAAACCACTCATCACCACAAAATCTTCGACGACAACATGTCCTGCCAAAGAAGCATTATTGGCAAAAATCGTATGATTACCGACCACGCAATCATGTGCGATATGCACATACGCCATAAATAAATTATCATCACCAATGCGCGTGACGGTTCTATCTTGCGCGGTTCCGCGATTAAATGTGCAAAATTCTCGAATGATATTGCGATTGCCAATTTCTAAAAATGTTTTTTCACCCTGAAATTTTTTGTCTTGCGGTTCTTCACCGATAGACGCAAATTGAAAAATTTTATTATTCGTTCCAATTTTAGTGAGGGCTTTGATAACAACATGGGGTCCGATCCACGTACCGCTACCGATTTCAACGTCAGGTCCGATGATTGACCAGGGGCCAATTTCGACATCGTCGGCAATGCGTGCAGATGGATGGATGATAGCCGTATTATGAATCACTGGACGATCCTCTCCGTGCACTAATTAACTCCGCGGCACAAACTAAGTCACCATCGACATACGCCGCGCCCGCTAATTTCCAAATTTCCTTTTTGGAACGTAATAATTTCACTTCTAAACGAAGTTGATCGCCGGGCTCAACCACTCGACGAAATCGCGCATTATCTATTCCAGCAAACAAATAAAGTGTTCCATCACTTGGTGTGGTATTTGTGGATTTATAAGCAAGTACGCCCGCTGCTTGTGCTAATGCTTCAAGAATTAATACACCTGGCATAACAGGTAATCCTGGAAAATGGCCGACAAAAAAAGGTTCATTCATCGTCACATTTTTGAGTGCAACAATCGATTCGCCTTCTTTAATTTCAAGCACCCGATCAATCAGCAGAAAGGGTGAGCGATGAGGTAAATATTTTAATATTTCATGAATATCCATTACACCTTTCATGTTTCTTTTCTCTCTATTAAGTCTTCAAGCATTTTCACGCGTTCTATTAGCCGTTCCAGTCGATGAAATCGAGCTGAATTTTTGCGCCATTCTAAATTGGTGACTAAACCACCAAGCCCTGATGAATAAACTCCTGGTTCACGAATTGATTTAGTGACTTCCGTGCCACCTGTCACCACAACATTATCGGCAATGGTGATATGTCCTGCAAAACCGGATTGGCCGCCAACCAGGCAATTACTCCCGATCGTTGTACTTCCTGAAATACCGACACAGCCTGCGATTGCCGTATTCTTTCCAATTCGCACGTTGTGGCCCACTTGGATGAGGTTATCCAATTTAACCCCTGCGGCAATAACCGTATTGTCAATCGCACCGCGATCAACCGTGGTATTAGCGCCAATTTCAACATCATCTTCAATAATCACCGTGCCTAATTGCGGCACTTTATGCCATTGACCTTTGTGTTTTGCGATACCAAAACCATCGCTGCCAATCACGACGCCGCTTGCAATGATCACGCGTTTGCCAATCTTGATCTTGTGATAGAGCACGACACGTGCATCTAATCGAGAATTTTCGCCTATCTCGGAAAATTCACCAATCACGCAACCGGGGCCTATTATAGCACCTGCTTTAATTTTGACATTATCATTTATGACACAATTCGCCCCGATAGCGGCCTCTGGATCAATTTCACAGTGCTGACCAATCACGGCGCTCGGATGAATGCCGGGTTTAACTGATGGGCGATCATCAAAAAATTTGGCGATTTGCGTATAAGTGTAATAAGGATCAGGGGAAATCACTGCATTCGTATTACATTCAACCGCATCTTCCGCGGTCAAAATCACCGCTGATGCTTTGCTTGTCGGTAAATACTTTTTGTATAACGGATTCATCAAAAATGCGATACGCCCTTTTCTCGCCTCTTGAATGGTACAAACACCTTCGATGAGACAAGAAGCATCGCCTTGAATCGTAACGCCTAACCCCTCGCTTAGTTGTGCTAATGTATACTGTTTTTGCATTATAACCAATCTCATTTTGTGTCATCCCCGCGAAGGCGGGGATCCATGCAGAATAGATCCCCGCCTTCGCGAAGATGACACTGAACCACGGGGATGACACTGAGTTAAAAATCAAAAGGCCAAGAATTTGTCCTGGCCTTTTGATAACACGATTTTTTCAGTTATTTCTTATCAAATTCGCTAGCGACTTGTTTTGTGATGTCAGCGCTGTCACTTGCGTACACAACCGCTTGCGCATCTAATACAAGTGAATAACTATTTTTCTTCGCAATACCTGAAATAACATTGTTTAATTGAGCTAAAACATCTTTCATAATTCTATTTTGTTCTTTGCTCAAGTCTTGTTGAAAATCAGTCGCGTCTTTCGTTAAAGATGCTTTATCGTCAGCAATTTTTTTCTGCGCTGCATCTTTTTCTTTTTGATTCATGGTGGGTGATTCTTTTTCGAATTTATCCACTTCACCTTGCCATGATTTTTGTGCTGCGACTAATTTTTCCTGACGTCCTTTAAAATCTGTTTGTAATTTTTTATTTAAAGAAGCAATTTTAGGAGATTGCAGGAAAATCTGTTGCACATTGACAACAGCAATAACTGGTTGAGTAGCGGAAGCTTTATCAGCTGCATAAGCTGCAGTACCACCAATCAATAAAACAGAACTCACAATTGCCAAGACCTTCTTCATAATTTTCTCCAAATTAATTAAAAAATATTTCCTCTATAAACTAAACCAGTTACGGAGCAATAGTATGTCATGTTTATCCAAAATTAGCACCTAGTGCAAATTGGAAAAATTCCCTACTATCACCGGGTTGCGGATTTAATGCTTTCGCGACACTCAAATCAATTAAGCCTAACGGAGTCAACCAATCGGCTTCCAGACCTGTTGCATAACGAGGGCCACCCGAACCTGTTCCCGCAAAACGCTTATTATTGTAGGTATTATAAACATTACCACCATCGAGGAAAAGCGAGGTGCGCAAATTATCAGAAATATAATTGGGGAATATAATACCAAGCCCCCCATCGATCAAGGCATTGCCGCCTGATGGGTCGCCATTCGAATCTTTTGGACCCAAGGTATTGCCCTGATAACCCCGTACGGAGTCCATACCACCCGCATAAAAGTTCTTAAAGAAGGGATAATTCAACGGACCGGTAAACGAATTGCCATAACCTAAATCACCCCGAGCACTTGCAATAAATTTGCCCACTAATGGATGATACCATCGCCCGCTATACCCCAAGGTATAGTATTTAAGGGAGCTACCTGTAATGGGTAGATATAAGTTGGCACTCAATGTCTGTAGCGCACCTTGCGTGGGGAAAATTGCTTTATCCCGACCATCGCGTGAAAGACCCATAATCAAATCGACTTGCTGGAAATTACGTCCATGCTGCGCCACAAAATTGTTCACCTGTTGCGACACTTGATTAGACAGTGTGACTAAGGTTTTTTCCAAACCATAACCCAACTGTAACGTGTTAATGACATTTTTTTCTTGTCCCAACGGGATGCCGTAAATGACAGACGCGGCATATTGATCACTGGTATAACTGCGCGTTAAATCGGCTGCACTCGGATCCGTTTTTGAGACCGAGAGATTGATACTGCGGCTAATGCCACTGGTCGTATAATACGGATCCATGTAGTTGATGCCGTAAAATTGTTGATAGCGACTGTGTGAAAAATTTAAGCCTAATGTTTTGCCGGTACCGAGAAAATTCTTTTGATTTAATCCCGCGCCTAAAATTAAGTGATCTAATTGAGAATATCCAATACTAAATGTCGCTTGTGCAGCATTTTCTTCTGTCACTTTATAACTGACATCCACCGTATCATCCGTCCCTGCAATCGGTTCTACGCCCATATCCACATTACGAATATACGGTAATAAACTGAGGCGATGTTTGGATTCATCTAATTTTTCGGTTGAGACTGGCGCGCCTTCCATTTGCATCAGTTCGCGACGCAATGCTTCGTCATTTGTTTTTGTGTTATCAATAAAATAAATATGACGCACGTACGCACGTTTACCGGGTTTGACATCATAGGTTAAAAAAACTTGTTTATTTTTTTCATCAACGTTGGGTTTTAAACTGACTGTGGTAAAAATATATCCCTCACGACCCAACGCATCACTAATGGCTTTTTCTCCATCGACTGTTGTCTGACGTGAAAATGTGCTGCCCGGCTGAATATTTACTTTTTTCAATAATTCTTCACGCGGTAAAATCGTGGTGCCAGTAATGTTGACGCCCTTCACGGTATACGGCACACCTTCATCAATCACAATGGTTAGGTAAATGGATTTTCGATCAGGTGTGACTGACACTTGAGAAGATTTCACGGTAAATTTCAGATAGCCTCGATCCATGTAATAATTGCGTAATTTGTCAAGACTGGAATCTAATTTTTCTTGAGAGTAACGATCCGTTTGGGTGAAAAAAGTAATCACGCCAGGCGTGGTCAAATCCAGTTGTTTATCCAGAATGCGTTCACTGAAAACATGATTGCCAATTAAATTAATTTGTCTGACTTTTGCAATTAATCCTTCGGAAATATCAATCGTGATCTTCACGCGATTGCGATCCATCGGTGTCACCGTCACATTGACGCGCGCATTATAACGACCGACATTGTAATATTGATCAAGCAAACTTTGTTTTATTTTTTCTAACGTCACATCATTAAATACTCGTCCTTCCGCAATACCAACACCCTTCATGACTGAGGTCAGTTTATCGGTGGGAATGCTCGAGTTGCCTGACACTTTCAGTTGGCCGATGGTCGGACGTTCTACCACTCTGATCACTAATGTATTGCCGGAACGCGTCAGTGCAATATGTTCAAAAAAACCTGTTTGGTAAAGTGCGCTGATAATTGCACCGGTTTTTTCCGAGGTTAATGTTTGACCTGTGTGAATAGGCAGATAGGAATAAACAGTGTCTTCTGAAACACGTTGTAAGCCTTCGACGTTAATTTTTCGAACGACAAATGATTCGGCATGACAAAGACTGCTCATGAGCAAATTGAAAAAGAATAAAAATATTATAATTTGTTTTTTCATAGTGACCATTTTTTTTATACTCACGCCTCATAAAACGAGCGCCAATTATCCTGACTTTTGGTGGTTGGATCAAGCACTGTGTTTGTACTCTGGATTGCTTCGTCGCTGCGCTCCTCGCAATGACGATTACGTTTACGTCAATCAACTATGCAAAAAAAGTGCGGCGAATAAAAACACAGGCGCTGCTGCAGTTAAGCTGTCAATTCGGTCAAGAATGCCGCCATGACCTGGTAATAGATGACCTGAATCCTTCAAATCTTCATTACGTTTTAACATACTCTCAAATAAATCCCCCACGATCGAAAATAAAATGGTGATAATACTAATCGCAAAAGCACGTACCCAAATGAGAGAAGAAGTATGTGTTAACCATAACGCCAACGCCGTGATGATCAGTGTGAGAATTAATGCACCGATTAAACCTTCCCAGGTTTTACCAGGGCTCACGCGCGGTATTAATTTATGTTTGCCGCATAATTTTCCGGTAAAGTAAGCGGCAGAATCCGCACCCCAAATTAATACAAACAAAAATAACAGGATAAAAACGCCATTATCAGGAATATTACGAATAAAATTAATGGCCAACCAACTCGGCACCAAAACCATCACGCCCATTAATCCACGTACGATTTTACTTTGTCCCCAGGCACGGCTTGTCTTGGGATAGAGGACAATCAAAATTAAACTCAATAACCACCACACGAAAGCGGCGATCATCACATTCGGAATATATAACCACATCGAGGCAAATAATATAAATACCATGAGCAATGGATAAATTAACGTAAACGGAAAACGTTTGATTCCCATGAATGAAGACCATTCAAAAGCGCCCCAAAGAACAACTGCACTCGTGAGGATACAAAACCATCCGGGCGGAAGTTCAAATAACAGCGCAATGAAAAGCGGGATTAATATAATTGCAGTTAAAATTCGATATTTAAGCATGATCATCCGCTCTAATTTGTTCGCTCGTATAACCAAAACGACGTTCGCGATTGACATAAAATGCCAGCGCTTTTTCTAATTCTTCCGTCGTAAAATCAGGCCAATACACATTTGTAAAATACAGTTCCGCATAAGCGAGTTGCCATAATAAAAAATTACTGATGCGTTGCTCGCCACTGGTTCGAATAAAAAGATCAGGCGCGGGCAAATCAGACAATGTCAGTTTTTCCGCAATTAAATCTGTCTTGATTTGAGCACTGGTTAAGCGACCTTGCTCAACATCAATCGCGATCTTCCTCACGGCTTCACAAATATCCCATTGCCCACCATAATTGGCTGCGATCACCAATTTAAGCCCAGTATTTTGCGCGGTAAGTGCTTCCGCGTCTAGCATATATTGACGTAACTCTTCTCCAAAACGCGATCGATCGCCAATTACACGCAACTGAATATTTTGCTCATGTAATTTTTTTGCTTCACGCTCGAGAGCGGATAAAAATAATTTCATGAGAAAACTGACTTCTTTGATCGGTCGGCGCCAATTTTCACTGCTGAAAGCAAACAATGTTAGCACTTCAATTTTTTTTCTGACACAGGCTTTCACGATTTCTCGTATCGCCTCAACACCTGCTTTATGACCCGCGAAACGCGGCAAAAATCGCTGTTTCGCCCAACGGCCATTGCCATCCATAATGATCGCAATATGTCTTGGTAACGTCATATCACTCATCAAATCGCCATTAAATCCGTTTCTTTTGCAGCCAGTAACTGATCGACTTCTGCAATATATTTGTCTGTTAATTTCTGCACGGCATCCGCCATGCGACGTTCTTCATCTTCAGGCATTTCTTTATTTTTCAATGCTTCTTTTAATGCATTGTTTGCATCACGACGCGCATTGCGAATGCTAACTCGTGCATTTTCAGCTTCATTACGTACAATTTTAGTTAAATCCTTACGACGTTCTTCTGTTAATGCAGGCAACGGAACTCGAATCACATCGCTCGACGTTGCAGGATTTAATCCAAGATCAGAAGTCATGATTGCTTTTTCAATCACGGAAATCATGCGTTTTTCCCACGGCGTAATCACTAACGTACGTGCATCACCGACGGTGACATTGGCAACTTGATTTAAAGGTGTTTCATTTCCATAGTAATCGACGCGAAGATGTTCCAACAAACTGGGATGGGCGCGGCCCGTTCTTAACTTTGACATTTCATATTTGAATGCTTCAATACTTTTTTGCATACGTGTTTCAGCATCTTTTAACATTTTCTGCATTTCATTTCGTCTCCGCTTTCAATAATGTGCCCACATCATCACCCAACACAATGCGTTGTAATGCATCTTGTTTATTCATATTAAACACACGCAATGGCAAAGCATTATCACGACATAAAATAATAGCGTTAAGATCCATGACACCTAAACGTTGTTCCAACACTTCATCATAAGTTAAGGATTCATAACGTTCTGCTTTAGGATTTTTAACAGGATCTGCAGCAAATACACCATCTACTTTTGTAGCTTTTAGCACGATATCGGCGTTGACTTCAATACCACGCAGCGCAGCGGCAGAATCGGTGGTGACTAACGGATTGCCCGTACCACCCACAAAAATAACCACATGGCCTTTGGCTAATTTTTTCTTGGCTTTGTTACGATCGTAACACTCAACCAGCCCTGGAATTGACAAGGCTGACATCAAATTCACCGTCATCGATTTTTGTTCCAGCGCATCACGCAAGGCTAATCCATTAATCACGGTTGCGAGCATACCCATTTGATCGCCAGTAATGCGATCAAAGCCAGTGGTATACAGTTCAGCGCCACGAATTAAATTTCCACCACCAATCACTAATCCAACTTGCACGCCCAGCTTGACGACATTTGCAATTTCATTGCTGATGCGTGAAAGTTTGCCTTGATCGATACCAAAAAGATGATCGCCCTGCAATGCTTCACCGCTCAATTTGAGCAAGATGCGTTGATAGGCGGTTTTTTTCTGAGACTGTGATCCTTGACTCATGATTTTGATTTCCTCTGATACATGTTATCCCCGCGGGCGGGGATAACATAAGTCCATTAGCTACCGTGAACTTGCGCCATCACTGCTTCAACAAAATCTTCCTTGTCTTTTTCAATCCCCTCACCCACTTCAAAACGCGTAAAACGAATCACTTTAGCACGATTTTTGCTGAGTAAGTTGGATATCAATATATCAGGATCTTTCACAAAGGGTTGGCCCAGTAAACTAATTTCATCCAAGAATTTTTTAAGTTTACCCTGCACCATTTTTTCAATAATATCGGGCGATTTGCCACTGCCTGACGCTTGCGCCACATAAATTTCTTTTTCTTTGGCAACGAGATCAGCAGGAACATCGCTTGGCGCCACCACCAACGGTTTGCTGGCTGCAATATGCATCGCAATGTCTCTGGCTAATTCTTGATTACCGCCATCTAATTCAACAATGACGCCAATCCGCCCACTGTGTGTATAGGTTCCCAGTGTGGACGCTTTCGAATGAGCAGCAGTGAGGCGTCTGACATTAATGTTTTCGCCT
Organism: uncultured Coxiellaceae bacterium; assembly: GCA_964578975.1. Classification (GTDB taxonomy): domain Bacteria; phylum Pseudomonadota; class Gammaproteobacteria; order DSM-16500; family DSM-16500; genus CAYRUP01. The sequence continues at coordinate 38,868 of CAZOFA010000005.1, read as the reverse complement.
ACTTTTGAGATAAGTGCTTTACGTGCATCATCGACATTCATTGTTGACCCTTGCAAAGGTAAACTCATCAATGCAGATACATCGTGTGCTTTGGCGGCTAATGCAGTTTTTGCAACTGCATCGGCAAACGCTAAAAAGTTTTCGTCGCGTCCCACGAAATCTGTTTCGCAATTGATTTCGACCATCACAGCATGCTCACCACTCTGTGCCATTTTCACGAGAATGATGCCTTCTGCTGCAACACGACTTGCTTTTTTTGCGGCTTTTGCTTGACCTGTTTTACGTAATTCTTCGATCGCACTTTCCATTTCACCGTGGGCTGCTTCTAATGCTTTTTTGCATTCCATCATCCCGGCGCCCGTGCGCTCGCGTAATTCTTTCACTTGTGCTGCGGTGATTGCCATCACAAATCACTCCCATTCAAAATTATTCTTCACCGCTTTCATCATCAACGCGAGTGATCACTTCATCGACTTCAACAAATTCATCTTCAACTTTTGCGATGTCAGGATTACTTGAACGTCCTTCCAAAATGCTATCAGCGACTGTTTTCGCATAGAGTTGAATCGAACGCAGAGAATCATCATTGCCAGGAATAATGTAGTTCACACCCGCTGGACTATTGTTCGTATCCACAATACCGACCACTGGAATGCTTAAGCGATTTGCTTCTGCCACTGCAATTTTTTCATGGCCCACATCGACGACAAATAATGCATCGGGTAAACCACCCATGTTTTTGATACCGCCTAAACCGCGTTCCAATTTATCTTTGTCGCGTGTCAAATTGAGAATTTCTTTTTTCGTCAAACGTCCAAAACTATTTTTTTCGAACATTGCTTCCAATTCTTTTAAACGACGAATGGACTGACGAATCGTTTTATAATTCGTTAACATCCCGCCCAACCAGCGATGATTCACATAAGGCATGAAGCAACGTTGTGCTTCTGCTTTAATAATTTCTTGTGCCGCAGGTTTCGTGCCGACAAACAGAATTTTGCCTTTTCGTGCTGCGATGCCGCCCATAAAATTCAGGGCATCGGTTAGCATGGGGACGGTTTTTTCTAAATTAATAATATGAATCTTGTTACGAGCGCCAAAAATGTATTCGCCCATTTTTGGATTCCAGTGGCACGTTTGGTGACCAAAATGCACACCGGCTTTCAACATATCACGCATATTGACTGATAATGACATCTATAATTTCCTCATATTGGGTTAAGCCTCTACGTATCTCATTTGCCAACCTGAATAAGGCACCCGGCAAATGGTGTAGATACGTGTGCGAAGTTTTCTGATATTTTGATTGCTTATCAGAGCTCGCCTTTATACCATAGTTGTTCATTTACAACAATAACTTAATACTCATGAATATTACGATTAAAACACCCGATGAAATTAAAAAAATGCGTGTCGCAGGGCGCCTGGCGGCCGAAGTGCTTGAAATGATTGGCAGCCATGTTCGCCCCGGTATTACCACCGATGAGCTTAACCAAATCTGCCATGATCACATTGTGAATGTACAAAAAGCGATCCCTGCCCCACTCAACTACCACGGCTTTCCCAAGTCCATTTGCACCTCGGTGAATCACCAAGTGTGCCATGGCATTCCTGGCGCGCGTAAATTGAAAGATGGCGATATTATTAATATCGATGTGACGGTGCTAAAAGATGAATATCATGGGGATACCAGCAAAATGTTTGTCGTGGGCAAAGGCTCTATCCTCGCGGAGCGTTTAATTAAAAATACCTTGGAATGCCTTTATTTAGGCATTCAACAAGTAAAACCAGGAGCGCGTTTAGGTGATATTGGCGCGGTCATTCAGGAGCACGCGGAAAAAAATCGTTTCTCGGTGGTGCGTGAATATTGCGGGCATGGGATCGGTAAAATTTTTCATGAGCCGCCCAATGTCGTGCACTATGGGAAAGTAGGCACCGGAGAAGAAATTCGCGAAGGCATGATATTTACCATTGAACCGATGATTAATGCAGGAAAACGCTTTGTGAAATTGTTACCCGATGGTTGGACGGTGGTGACGAAAGATCATAGTCTTTCGGCGCAATGGGAACACACTATTTTGGTCACGAAAACTGGGTATGAAGTGTTGACGCTGCGATCGGATGAAGTAATCTAACTCCATCGCTAAATTCCGATATAATTAACCATGATAATATTAATTATTCCTAGCATAAAATGCGTGATAAATGCAGGATAAATCGATCGAGAATAAAGTGTTAACGCATTAAAAACCACGCTCGCGGGAATGCAATAAAGAATTTCTATACCGGGTTTGCCAATATGACTCAGCGTGAAAATAATATCGGTAATCCAAAAACTATTCCATCTGACTCGTCTCCAAAGTCCCATAAATAAAAACCCGCGAAAAAAAAATTCTTCCGCAAAATAATAAATGGGAAATAAAAAAATCATGCTCATCAATTGAAAAAAAGTGGGATTTTTTAAAGTGTAATAAGTTTTAAGGTCTGTATGTTTTGCGAGAAAATAAAATGATGCGACAAAAATTAAAATGGCGAGCAAGGTTAAAAATAATGAGCTCCATTTTTTTTCTGGAAATGTTAAACCTAACGATTTGAAATCCATTTGAAAAACAAGTTTGTTCGCGACAGCCGGAATCGTGCAGAAAAGCAGAAGTGAAAACACGATGTAAAAAATCAATGACGTGGCTTGGTTCATGTCGAAGGTTCCCAACGATTTTGGGTAAAATTCGAGAGGCGCCATTTGGATAATTAATACTAAAATAGAAAAAATTAAAAAAACTGGAGTGGATTTGAAGAATTTGGCAACAAGTGTGATCGTAGACATAACCCTGGATTTTAGCTGAAAAACCTATCTTAAGCGACAATTGCTTAGCTTAGAAGCCCCCTCCCTCACCGGGAAAGGGCTTTATATGATTATTAAATATTCCACACCAACTGTGCGCCAACCAAATCAATATCCGTGTTGGTATTCCCCACCGATGTTGCCGCGGTCAATGGGTTGATATCGTTGATATGCACATTTTTTGTAAAGACATGCGCGTAAATCATATCAACGGCCAGTTTTTTATTGATTGTATAACGTGCACCCAAATTCAGACCCAATTTATCGCCATCGGGAAATGTTAAGGTACGATCGCGATCATTAGTGGGCGTGGGTTCATATTTTATTGAAGCGCGTAACATCCAGTCTTGATTAAGCACATAGTGCGTACCAACACTGAAATCAAACGTATTTCTAAAGTTTTGGGGTGATACTGCATTGGTAGGTCCGAGTGGGGTTGCAATGTTTTGTCCATAATAATACTGGATCACACTCCACTGATCATACGCAATCGTTCCCATCAACGCCCAAACCGGATTAACATCATGATACACACTGAGTGTTGTCACAGGCGGCATGGGAATGTTGACTTTGAAATTGTTGACATAAAAACCACCGGTAAAATCACTGTGACCATCCATATTCATCACAATTTTAGAACGGTAGTTAAGACCGATACGTGTTGCATCCGTGACTCGATATAACACACCGGCATGCCAACCTTTCCCCCAATTATCCGCGCTATAACGTGAAATGGAATCTTCACCAAGCGGATTTAACACATGCATTCTGGTGTGTATTTGAAAGTAATGAAAATCAGGACCCGCACCCACTGACCATTGTTGATTGATTTTCATGGCCAAGCTGGGTGACACATCCATGGTTTTGGTGGTGACTTTATTCAGCGAATAACGTACATCGGTATTTTCGTTATAATTTTCAATCAAACCCCAAGCAGGCACCACACTGATACCAAATGCAAAACGTCCTTTAAAAGGTAATGCATAGTGTACTGCGGGGAGCACGGAGTTTGGATAGGAACTCGCGTTGGAGTTCGGATTATTATAACTCGCAGAAGGAAGTAACGGAGAAGGTGCAGTCGATGTTCCAGAAAAATGCACGCGTTGATAGACATCGATCAACGAACCGACCAACTGTTGCGGCAAATACACGAGACCTGCTGAGTTATACCAGTTTGTCCCTGCATCTTCGACGACAGCCGCTTCGCCTGCGTCAGCCAGCACAGAAGCACTTTGAAATTCCAATTTGTAACCGGCGGCCTCTGCTTGAGATGAGAATGCGGCCATCAAGCTCAGCACACTCAAACTCACGATTTTCCTTTTGACTCCCTTCATACATTTCCTCCTTTATTCCACATTCGAATGCATTAATAAACTTTTTTTCTCGATTAACAATTGGGTAAATGAATTTGTATCTAACGGCTTACTAAAATAATAGCCCTGCATGTAATCACAACCTTTCGTTCTCAGAAATTCAAGTTGTTCTTCCGTTTCAACCCCTTCAGCAAGCGTCGTCACATTCAATTCTTTTCCCATGGCAATGATGGCGGAAACGATGGTGATGCTTTCTTCGTTTCCAGGAATATCGCGCACAAACGATTGATCGATTTTCAATTTGTCGATAGAAAATCGTTTTAAATAACTTAATCCGGAATAGCCCGTTCCAAAATCATCAACCGCTAAACTTAACCCTGCACGTTTAAATTCTTGGATAACATGGATAATCGTTTCATCCAAGATAGCCGTTTCGGTAATTTCCAATTCGAGAAAACGTGGCTCTAATCCAATTTGTTGCAAAACGGCGATAATATTTGGAATTAAATCTTTTTCACGTAATTGTTTTTCTGCCAAATTCACCGCAACTCTTAATTCGTTAAAACCCATTTGATGCCATTTCTTGGTTTGAACGCACGCTTCACGCAAAATCCATGCACCGATCGGAACAATTAATCCGGTTTCTTCGGCAATTGGAATAAAATGTGCGGGAGAAATAAAACCATGCGTTGGATGCTGCCAACGCATTAATGCTTCCATACCGCTCACTTTTCCCGTTTTTAAATTTACTAAAGGTTGATAGTAAACAAGCAATTCATTATTCTCGAGTGCTTTATGCAAATCAGTTTCGAGTTCTAATTGTTTTGGTATTTGTGCGTTAATTTCTTCTCGATAAAACTCTAAGCGATTGCCACCAAATTGTTTTGCTCTAAACATTGCCGCATCTGCATTAATTAACAATGCATCTGCATCACGACCATCTTTATCAAAAATACTGATACCCGCGCTCGCAGTAATTTTGATACCTTGTTTTTCTAAATAGAATGGATCATCTAACACAGAAAATAATTCTTTTACTTTTGCTTCAATAGCATTTTCTTTAATTGGCATGAGTAAAATATTAAATGTATCTTTGCGTGAGATTGTCAGCACCAACTGTGTTTTTTCATTTTTGGCTCGCTGTGCAAGTGCCGTCAAACGACTCGCGACCGATTGAATAATCGAATCACCCGCTTGATGGCCCAAACTATCGTTAATCACTTCCATGCGGTTCAAGGAAAAACAAACTACCGCAAATGTGTCTTGCGTGTTTTTCACTGTGTTGACTGCGATGTCCACATATTGTGGTAACAAACGTTGATTGGGTAAATTGGTCAACAAATCATGATTCGCTTGATAACTCACAAGCGTGTTTTCTAATTTCAATTTTAAAGAATCTTTAAACCATTGCGTGCTGCGATGATTAATGCCGATGAGAAAAAACATATAAATTAAAGAATACGCGCCGATAATATTATAAAAAATTCCGCCTTTATAAAAACAAATGATCGCCAAAGGAAACAGAATAATATTTAATGTGACGACACCTAATCTAAATTGCCCAATCGTGCCGGTCGAATATCCGGTCGTGGCAAGAAAAATTAAAATTAATGCGAGTGATTGGCGGGTTCGATCGTCTGGCATCAACAAAATACTGGGGATCCATGAAATTGCGCATCCTGTCATGGCAATGGAATATATCCACTCCCACGCGAATAAGCTAAACATATATTTAAATTTGATATATATAAAAAAAAGCGCGGATAACGAAATCATCATGAGGTCAAAAAAAACTAACCAGGTGATGAGTAAATACGTGTTCGTATAACCGTAATAATCAAGAAAAAGTAAAGTACTGACGAGTAATCCGGTGATCGTGCCGGGTAAACAGCCTTGATAAAGATGCTCAACCAAATCCGCTCTGACTTGTTTGCCAATACGGACTTTCTCATCTTGAGATATCTGTCGTTGATCAACCACTATATCCATATAGTTTAAATCCTGAGGAGGCCGCAGAGCGGCCGTCTCGAAGGCCTAATGCGTAACGTCAATAGTATAACATTTCTTCAATGAGTCCAAGTTTATACCGGGTTTTATCGCGGCACAGTACGCAGCTGCACCACCTGGCACATCTTTGAATGGTTTTTGTCCGTTAGATTCAAAATCTTCGTAATTGATTCTGTTGCAAAGTTCTATCGTTTTAAATTGATGAGTGACTTTTTCACTGGTTGAATTAGTAAATTCAGCATACGCAAAATTAAATCCTTTTTTGGCAGCCAAACGAATAGTGACTTCATCCAATTCAGTAAACATACCATGATGCATATAATCGGGTTCCACACCTGCCACCCAAAAATGTGCGACTTTACCCTTCACAAATTTTTTGCCTTCCACAAATGGTTTAGAAAGTGACGTTAATAATTCAAAAATATTTTTCATCTTGGGATAATGCGAAAGTTTTGGCATGAAAGGATCTGCAAGATCTTCCACAATAATAAATGCAATCACGCGATTTTTTTCATCTAATGCGACTGTACTCAAACCATCTTTCACTGCTTTATCGGTCACCTCAGTTGCAAATGGCTGATATTCGCTGTTAGACATATGCAAACAGTTAGTTAATGGTTCACACTGACAAAATGTTCGAATAAAAAGATCGATCACTTGCTTGGCATGTTCTTTTTTTAAAGTTTGCACCGTGTATTTTGATTTGACGCTACTCATAACCACCTCCTATTCAAGTTTTAACTTTTAGTAATTGCAACTTTTTTCACAGTTGGTTCATTTTTCTTTTCAAGTTCTAATTTGACATCTTGAATAAATTGATCAACCAATTTTGTATTCACATTACTTAACACGCAAATCGTGGCATTTTCACCCGTAATCATTAATTGATATTTTTTTGCAAGGTCCATGGAAGGTTTTGGAAAGATCACATTGAAATGAAAAGGATAATAAACTTTATCTACTCCATGAACTTTGACGAGTTCATCATACAAATATTTGGCCGTAACAAGATTTTCTTTGACTAATATTTTTAATTTTTCAGCTTGCTTTTTTAAGCCCAACGCACAGAGCGCATTATAAAACATTAAAACATTTAATCCTGAACGCGATCCGGTAATTGTCACATCAAGAATGTTGCCGACATACTCGACACTTCTTTCGGTTTTCTCAAATGCTTTTGCAAAAAAAGCTTGGCGCGCTAAGATAATTCCGCAAGGTTGCGAAAGACCCGGATATTTGTGCGCGGAAAACGCGAGCGTATTCACGCCCAACGCATCGAAATAATTAGGGATATCACCAAACGGTTTAATAATCGGCATCACAAATCCAGTTAAAGCACCATCAAGGTGAATGGTGTAAGTAATTTTTGGTTTCATTTCGTCTAGAATTTTTTTAACACCAGGCACATCATCAATTGCCCCTGTGATCGTCGTACCAATATTACAAATCACGACGACAGAGCTTTTTGGATGCGCACCTAAATGAAATAATAGTTCTTTTTTAAAATTATTTAAATTGATTGATCCATCTGGATTTGACTCAACCGGTCTGATATTCAGTCGAAGAATTTCTGAAATTTTAGGTATTGAATAATGCGTATGATCTTTTGTGTAAAACACAGTTGGCGTCAACAATTGTTGTGATACATTTGTGTTTTCTGTAATGCTATTGCGAATATCAATTATTTTTTGTAAATGGGTGGCGCGTGCTTGATAATCATTAAAAGGAATTTTTGCGATGTTTGCCATGAGCGCTTGTTCTTCTTTGATTTGCAGGTTAATGATGTCATCCATTTCAATTAAATTTTGAATGGTTGAATTAATTAAAAATCGTTTTGACCACCACAACCCAGCAAAATTTCCCTCTGTTCCACCGGTTGTCACATAACCTCTGACGGAGTGTTCTGGCAACCCATAATAACGTTCTAACATGGCAATTAACTTGCGCTCATGTTTTTTTACTTCCATGCGCGAAGTTTCTGAATCTTTAAACGGATCGCCAACATTATTCAGCAACACATTGGCCAAACTGCCGGGTGAGATTCCTAATTGTTGATTATCGACAATACCAAGAAATGTTAAGAGAGAAACAGGGTAGCCTAATTTATGATTGGCTAATTCAGTCACATAGCGTAATAACGCACTATAATCATCCAGCTGGTTATCCTGGAAATCAGCAATATTCCGCTTTGGGCCGGGTTGACGAAACATGGACATAATCCTACCCCATTTATGTAATATAATAACATATAGTACTGGTTGCTTTTCTTAACTCTCCACTACAGAATGGAAGTTATATGAAAATACGTAATAAAATTCTTATTGCCACAACTGCCACTTGTCTCATTTTTCTCGCTCTGGCTTACTTTAGCGTCATTCATGGTTCTTTGTTGTATTTTATTCCTATCGTCATTTTATTTTCATTATCCATCTGTGCACTCATACAATATTTGGTGATAAGTCGCATCAAAATATTAAACACACAGCTTAACACTGATTTTAAATTAAATGAGTCAACTAAAAATACCGATGAAATTGCTTGTCTTGAAAATCAAATTAATGAATTAATTACTACCTTCTCACTTGAAAATTTTACGCAAGACGAAAATAGAAATTTCATCGCGGATGTGAATAAAGATAATGTAACGAGTTTACCGAATCGAAACTATTTTAACGACGCACTCAATAAAGCCATTAGTCTTGCGCGCAGAAAAAATAAAACATTAGCTATGTTGCTCGTTGATCTTGATGCATTTCATGATACCAATAAAATTTTAGGTCAATCATTCGGTAATTTTGTTTTAAATGAAATTGGTAAACGCTTAACGAAAGCGTTGCGCGTGGAAGACATTGTTGCCAAGTTAGATGCGGACGAATTTATCGTGTTATTAAGTGATATTGGCAAACCGAAATTTGCCGGTTTAGTCGCGCAAAAATTATTAAGCGTGTGTTCTCAGCCGATCGAAGATATTTTTACCACGGTCAGTATCGGTATCAGTATTTTTCCCCATGACGGAAATTCACTGGAAGATTTATTAAGTCATGCTGACTCTGCTTTATATCAAGCAAAGCATGCAGGCGGAAATAAATACCAGTTTTATACGCAAGAAATGGATGCAGAAGCACGTGAATTTATTGAACTTGAAAAAGCATTACATCAATCCATTACCAATAAAGAACTTGTTCTTTATTATCAACCCAAATTAAATATTAAAAAAGGCAGCATTACCGGTGTCGAAGCATTAGTACGCTGGGAACATCCAAAACTTGGCATTTTACATCCAGCGCAATTTATTCCGATCGCTGAAGATACTGGGTTTATTGTGGAAATTGGCAAATGGGCTTTATTTGAAGCTTGTAAAACTAATAAGTATTGGCAAGATGAAGGTTATGAACATCTTACGGTTTCACTTAATTTATCCCCTAAACAATTTCAAGATTCATCTACACCTAAAATTATTCATGATGTGTTAAAAGAAACGGGTCTGAATCCAAAATATCTTGAATTAGAAATTAATGAAGCCACCGTCATGGACAATATCGATATTGCATTATCGCAACTTGAACATATCAAACAAACTGGCATACAACTTTCGATTGATCACTTTGGCGCAGGATACACATCAATCAGTCATTTGAAAAAATTTCCGATTTGCGCCATCAAAATCGATCACAATTACATAAAGGGAATTCCAAATAATCCGAATGATTCTGCGATTACCAACGCATTTATCGCACTTGCCCACAACTTAGGTTTTGAAGTCGTGGCTGAAGGGGTCGAAACAGCAGAGCAAGTGCAGTTTCTGACATTACAAAACTGTGACATGATTCAGGGATATTTTCTAAGCCATCCATTACCAGCACAAAAAATTGTTCATCAATTTAAAAAATTAATGGATCGCACCATATTTTAAAATTCCCATGAAATCATTTACCTAGGGAAAGTATCTTGTTTTTTGGATCCAGTCGCAGTGTAATATATTTAGGAGAAGCTAAATTATTTCATGTAATTACATAATTCAATAGGGCGGTATTATGAATAACATGACATTGAAAAACAGCTCCGATAAAGATACACCTTTATTCACGTCGGTGCATGAGAAGGTTCAATCTGCACTGATTGCTCATTGTTACCAATTTCTTATAGCCGGTTTGGTCTCATCGTTATTCTGTGCAAGCGTCGTCTTCGTTGCGTTATACAAGAATAACTTTTATCTCGCTATTGCTTGGTATGCATTTTATATTTGCATTTTTTTATTCCGAACGACAATTTTAAAAACTTATTCTTATCAAAAAAATCCGAAGGCGCATGCAAAATTATGGATAAATTTATTTATATTCAGCGCAATGCTCAGTGGCATTGCTTGGGGAGCTGTGGGAACCGTACTCTTCGCGCATGCGATCAACGCTGAAAAATTGCTCCTAATTGTTGTTCTTGCCGGTGTCACAGCCGGTGCGGCACCATTATTGGCTGCAGAACTCAGAGCATTGATTGCTTTTCTTTCTTTCGCACTCATTCCACTGATGGTTCAATTACTTTATTTTGAGCCTAATAATGAAATTAATACGCTATTTGGTGCTGTCATGATTGCTTATTACTTTTATTTAATCGCACTTTCTACGCAATTACATAAAATGATTAAAGATGCTCTGCAACTTAAATTTGAAAATGATTTACTGCTTGAGAATATATCTAAAACAAAAACACAACTTGAAGTGTTCAACAAAAAATTAGCGCATGCCGCAACACATGATCCATTAACCCATGTTCCCAACCGAAATCTTTTTGAAGACAATTTAATTAATTCAATGAAACGTGCAAAAGACAATAACGAAATTATGGCATTGCTTTACATCGACCTGGATAATTTTAAGGAAATCAATGATGCATATGGCCATCACATTGGAGATCAATTGTTAATAGAAGTTGTCACTCGACTTAAAAAAGGTATCCATGACGGCGAAGCAATTGCGCGTCTGGGCGGCGACGAATTGACACTTATTCTAGAAAATATTTATGATCCCGATATGATTTTTACCTTTGCCGCTGAAGTTTGCGCCCTGCTTTCAAATCCCATTATCATTCAAAGTTACACCATCGCGGTGACCGCCAGTATCGGTATTGCAATCTATCCAATTGACGGTGAAGACACAGAAACATTGCTTAAAAATGCAGACAAAGCAATGTATGCCGTGAAAGGACAAGGCGGTAATAATATTCGTTTCAGCACTGAATCCGCGAAACTCAGAACTTTACTCAATCTCACGAACAAATCCTCAGATTACGCCAGATAAATAATTAATAAAATTAAACTTGTAATGGCAAGTAGCGGATGGCCGAGTGCAAGTGCTTTTGGCACACGTCTGCCGCTCATATCAATAGCAAACATGGTAAATCCACCTAATGCGGCCAAAATAAATAAACTTAAACTCGTGATCAACAAAGTGGATGTATGTCCCGACAGTACATAGACCAGCAAGATTAATAAGGCAATTGCAGCAATCGTACCATGAATGAAAACAACGGGTTTGTAAGTCGGTCGGTCGCGTAGAATAGCGGCGAGTAAAACGAGTCCGAAAAGTGCTGCCACAACAAATAAAATAATTGCCGTTTGAATCATAAAATCTCCTTTTAATTTTTACACCGTTATCCCAAAATTAGGCTAACCTATCACTCACCATCTCGCAATAAGGATTTTGAACAATGACTCACAAAACAGGATTGGTTTACGATCCGCTTTTTTTAAATCATAAAACCGCAAACAGCCCAGAATGTCCTGAGCGACTCCTGGTGATTTTAAAAAAATTACAGCAAGATAAACAATTATGGAACGCACTCGCATTCATTCAACCCCGTCCGGCAACTGAAAAAGATATTCTACGTTGCCATCGTGAATCATTGCTACATCAAGTGGAACAGAGTTGCCCTACCGATGAAAATCAATTCGTGATGCTGGATCCCGATACAATCATTTCTAAAGATTCTTATGACATAGCAATGCTTGCGGCAGGCTCAGCATTAAGTGCCATTGATGAAATTTTTCAGAATAAAATTCACAACGCATTTTGTTTAGTGCGTCCACCCGGACATCATGCCACCTCAACGCAGGCAATGGGATTTTGCCTTTTTAATAATGCCGCAATTGCAGCACGTTATGCTGCAGAAAAATATCATATTAAAAATGTTTTGATTATCGATTGGGATGTGCACCATGGAAATGGCACACAAGAAATTTTTTATCAAGATCCATCGGTATTTTATTTTTCTTTGCATGAATATCCGTTTTATCCGGGATCAGGCGCGTCAGATGAAACGGGGGAAGCCCAAGGGAAAAATACCACGCTTAACATTCCATTACCGGCGGGTTTCCCTGCACATCTTTACCGAGAAAAATTTACTGGCGCGTTACAACAAATTGAAAAACAATTTCATCCAGAACTTATTATTATTTCTGCAGGATTTGATGCGCGCTTTGGTGATCCACTCGCTCATTTACAATTAACGGCGCAAGATTATAAAGAAATGACCGAAGAAGTTGTTAAACTTGCCGCACGCGTCTGCAGCGGGCGAATTGTTTCTTTACTCGAAGGCGGTTATCTCAGCAACACGTTAGGCGATGTGGTGCATCAACATATTTTAGGACTTATGTCATCCTGAACGACTTTGCATATGCTCAAGAAAATATTTTACATTCAGCGCTTCACCGGTCACTTTCAGCAAAAAATCATGCGTCGGAAGTGATGCAGCATACTGATACACATTTTTTTGTAACCAATGATGCAAAGAGACAAAATTTCCATGCTCAAGCTCCGCATAAAACCGCGGCTCCGCTTGAATAAAAGTATTAAACAATTGCGCGGCAATCAAACGTCCTAATGTATAAGCCGGGAAATAACCAAATGCGCCACTCGGCCAATGCACATCTTGCATGACCCCTTCTTTATCGTTTCCTCGGGTCGATAAATTTAAATTATTTCGCATAAACTCATCCCAATAGACCGGTAATTCTTCAATGGTAATTTCATGCTTAAATAATTTTTTTTCAATTTCATAGCGCATAATAATATGTAATGGATAGGTCACTTCATCGGCATCCACACGAATTAAGTTTGGTTTCACTTGTGTGGCAATATTAAATAAATTATCAGCATTCAGCGCAGCTTGATCACCAAATTGCAAACGAATCTGCGGTAATAAATAGCGATAAAAAGATTTCGAACCACACACTTGTCGCTCAATCAACAGGGACTGACTTTCATGCATTGCCATACTATCAATGCGCCCCACGGGTTGATCCACCCACGCTTTCGGCAATCCTTGTTCATACAGTCCATGCCCTGTCTCATGACAAATTCCCAAAAGCGAAGAAAGAAATTCATGCTCGTTATAGCGTGTGGTGATGCGCACATCCGCCGGTGCACCATTACAAAATGGATGATGACTAATGTCTAATCGTCCGTGATTAAAATCAAATTGCAGCGCACGCATCACCGTTAAACCCAGCTCTTTTTGTTTTGAAATAGCAAACGGCCCGAGCGGTATCGTGATGTGCTGCTGCTGTTGTTTTTGCATAATTTGCTGGATTAATTGCGGAATAGTATTTTTCAACTGCAAAAAAATTTCGTCGATATTTTTTTGATTAAAGCCCGGCGCATATTCATCGATGAGCGCATCGTATGGATCCATGTGCAATGCATCACCACGCCGCTTAGCAATTTCATTCATTAATTTAAACATGCGTTTAAAGTGCGGTAAAAAACCACGCCAATTATTTTCCTGACGTAATTTACGCCATGCTTGTTGACACAATAATGTTTCTTTGGTGAATTTTTCGGTTAAGCGTGTTGGAATACAAGCAGCATGCAAATATTTTTTTTCCATCCAAGCTAAATTAGCTTGATCCCAAAAAGCTAAATCGCTTTGCTGTTTTGCGGCATCAAGTAATTTTTTCGTGTTTCGATTCACTAATTTTTTTTGCAATAAACAACTGAATGTCGCCATCGCGTCAGCACGCAATGTTCCCGCACCTTCCGGCATCATCACCGCTTCATCCCACGACATAATGCATTGAATATAGTTGAAACGAGATAATTCAGAAAAAATCGTTTTTAATTTTTGATAAGCATTCATCAGGATTTTCCTAGGATGCGATGGGATAAAACCGGAAATTCACCGCGAATTTTTTTTAAATAATCAAAATCAAGCGTTGCACGAACCACACCTTGATCATCGGACAACGATGCTTTCACAACGCCCCACGGATCCACAATCATGCTATGGCCATAGGTTTTTCGCCCATTTTCATGCACACCCGTTTGCGCGGCAGCAATCAAATAAACTTGATTTTCAATCGCGCGTGCACGCACCAGTACATCCCAATGCAGTGATCCCGTGGTAAACGTAAATGCAGCAGGCAACACAACCATCTCAACCTCTTGATCGCTCATGGTACGAAATAATTCAGGAAATCGCAGATCATAACAAACAGCTAAACCTAATTTTCCCCAAGGTGTCTGTGCCACGACCACTTTATTACCCGGTTCAGTCGTTTTAGATTCATGATAACTTTCTCGTGTTTGATGAATACTGACATCGAATAAATGAATTTTGTCGTAACGCGCAACGACTTTTCCCTGATCATTCAACAACAAACAACTGGCATTGACTTTTTCATCGTTTTTTTCAACGGTCAGGGGAATCGTACCACCCACTAACCAAATATGATGTGTCGCTGCAGCTTCGGACAAAAAATCTTGAATCGGTCCATGACCAAATGGTTCACGCATTTTGACTTTATCCATTTGATCCACACCCATCACCGCAAACATTTCAGGCAGCACGATAATATTGGCACCGCCGTCCACTGCTTTTTGGATAAGATGTTTTGCGATGCTCAAATTTTTTTTTACATCCAAACCGGATGTCATTTGAATTGCTGCGACTTGACATTGCATCCTGCATTCTCACTATACGTTAATAGAACTTATACCCATCGTACCTCAGAACTCCTTGATTTTAAAAGCATCAAAGTGTTTATCTTCAGGAAATCCTTGCACTACTCTCCTATATCCTTGATAATCCTTTGGCATGAAACGCTTACTTTGTATTTTTATTTTCCTATTTTATCTACTCCACTGTACGCTCGTTCTTGCCGGCCAAAACTTAACTGTCGACATTTCAGGCGTACCCGATCCCGCACGCAAAAATATTGAGAGTCGATTGCAAGTATTACAAGAATCCTATGGCGACTTAAGTCTGGAGGATATTCAAGATTTTTATAAAAGCGCACCGGCTGATATTAAAAAAGCACTCGAACCATTTGGTTTTTTCCGCGCCGAAATCATCGAGCAAAAACTTATTCAAAAAAATAATCAATGGATCGCGCATTTTACCGTTTCAACGGGCCCCGCGCTCTTCATCCAACATGTCAGCGTGAGTCTAACCGGCCCCGGACGAAACAATCCCCAGTTACAAAAATTAGTGGCAGATTTTCCGCTAAAAGCAGGCCAAGTACTAGAAAGCGCACCGTATGAAACCGCTAAAAACACGCTATTATTAGCCGCCGATGATGAAGGATATCTGCAAGCCGAATTATTAAAAAAAGAAATTCGCATTGATTTAAAAACGTATCGTGCAGACATCATTTTACAATTAGACACTGGCGAACGTTTTTATTTCGGTCCAGTGACATTTACCGAAACGCCTTTTTCAGCGGATTTTTTAAAACGTTTTCTGACTTTTCAACCGGGCGAACCTTTTTCCAGCAAAACACTGTTACAAACCCAACAAGATTTAAGTAAAAGTCATTACTTCGATCAAGTGATCATCACACCCGACCCATCACGCGCAGTCAATCACGCAGTCCCCGTGCAAGTTTTTTTAACGGTACCAAAAGCAAAACAATATAACGTAGGTTTTGGTTATGGCACATTCACCGGACCGCGCATCACACTCGGTACCGATTATCGACGCATCGGTGATAGCGGACAGCATTTTACTGCGCAAATAAAATTATCGTCGGTGTTGAGTGGCCTTGCAGCAAAATATATTATTCCAGGAAAAAATCCGTTAACCGATCAATACACCTTGGGTGCAGACGCGCAAAAATTTACTCCGCAAAATGGAGAAAGTTTTTCGGAGACATTTTCTGGCAGTTATATTAAAACCATACAAGACTGGCAGCAGAGTATCAGTTTAAATTATTTGATTGAACGCTTCCAAGTTGAGAGTGATCCGTCTGAAGTGAGTCGCATGCTTTATCCCAGTTACACCTTGTCACGCACGAAAGTTGATAATTTAATTTTTCCGCGATCAGGCTCGACCTTCC
This sequence comes from uncultured Coxiellaceae bacterium, assembly GCA_964578975.1. Classification (GTDB taxonomy): domain Bacteria; phylum Pseudomonadota; class Gammaproteobacteria; order DSM-16500; family DSM-16500; genus CAYRUP01. The sequence continues at coordinate 22,379 of CAZOFA010000005.1, read as the reverse complement.
ATTTTACGTTAAATGGCGCGAGTGAAAATGTTTTAGCCTCCACCAGCTTCATTCAATCGGATGTGAAAGGAAAATATATTTTTAGTCCATCTAATGCTAGTCGTGTGATTGTACGTGCTGATCTCGGTTACACTGTCGTCAATGATTTATCGCGTTTACCACTGACTTTACGCTATTTTGCGGGTGGCCCTGGCAGTGTGCGTGGGTATAACATCAGTAGTCTTGGACCTGGTCGTTATCTTAAAACAGCCAGTGTCGAATACCAACATCAGTTGTATGGAAATTTTAGCGGTTCGTTATTTTACGATGCGGGAAATGCGAGTGATCATTTTAATCAACCATTACTCGGCGGCGAAGGCGTCGGGATCATTTATAATTCGTTACTGGGACCAGTGCAAGTGTACGTCGCACGCGCCATGAGCAAACAAGGAAAACCTTTGTCGGTTGATTTTAGTATAGGGCCTGATCTGTGATGCGAATTATATTAAATCATTTTATTTTCATTTGTTTGCTGATATTGTCTGGCATTATTTATTTTATGACGCTGACACAGCCAGGCCTGCGCGTCGATATTGAAATCGCAAAACATTACCTGCCGGGACAATTGCAAATTACTGATGCGCGCGGCAATTTATTTTCTGCATTTACGTTGAAAAATATTTCTTATCAAAATGCATCCCAACAAATTACGATTCAATCATTCGCGCTTGCATGGAATCCATTCGGTCTGCTCAAGAAAAAATGGATCATTGACTCGATTACAGTGGATCATGCCAATATCACGATAAAAAATCTTGCCACGCAATCGAGCGGTTCCACCCCCATGCATTTTGATTTTTTGCAGCAAATTAGAATTAAGCAAATTAATTTGAATCAAATCATGATTAAAATTAATGATGCAACCCTCAATTTACAAGGTGCTCTGGAAAAAAACTGGAATGTGACTTGGCAGGCTAACATTCCTGATCTCAGTCAATTAATGCCAAATACCTCAGGCAGTTTATTGACGTCTGGGCAAATATCAGGTCCACTTTACGCACCTTTTATCAATGCGGATATCGATGGAAAAAAATTATTATATGCAAATCAACAGATAGATCAGTTGCATGCGCGCGCAAACATCATTGTAAAACCAAAAGTAAACTCCACACTTGAGATAGCGGCGAGCGGATTAAAAATTAATGACTATCCGGTGAAAAAATTTAATCTCGATTTATCAGGCAACATTGAGAACTACAAAAATGAGATCCGTGCAAATATAAATTCTCAGTTGACTGATTTAACCTGGCTTCCGGTATTTATTCCTGATATTAAAAATCCACAAGGATTAATTAAAATTAATTTATTGGTCACAGGGACGCTCGATCATCCAGTCACCACCTGCAACATTAACTTGAGTAATGGACGAGTGAACATACCTGTGCTTGGCGTTACCCTGCAGAATATTCAATTGGCCGCACAGAGCGATGCGAATAATCAACTGCATTTTCAAGGCAATTTCAACTCAGGGAAAGGCACTGCAACGTTACAAGGCTTGTTTAAATATCTTGAAGCGGATTATCCAGTGACTGTTTCGATGAAAGGTTCAGATCTACAAGCAATTGATCTTGGCGAATATCATGTGGTCATTTCACCGAATATTACTCTCAACTTTGCGCAGCAAAATTTACAATTAGACGGTAACATTGATATTCCAAGCGCTGACATTGCGCCGAAAAATTTTAGTTCGACATTGACCTTGCCCACTGATGTCGTGTTTGTTGACGCAAAATCAACTACCACAACACTACCCTTTACCATGGGCATGCATCTCAATTTAACCTTGGGTGACAAAATTCATGTGGCTTATAATAATTTAACAACGCATCTAGCAGGCACGGTCCAGCTCAATCAAAGACCGGGCGCGCTCATCACTGCCGCAGGTCAACTTTATACGACAAAAGGAAGTTACACCGCCTACGGTCAAACACTAAAAATTAAAACCGGACATTTGATTTATACCGGTGGTTCTCTGATGAATCCTGGGTTAAATATTTCAGCCGTTAAAGAAATTAAAACAGTGGACATGGCGAAAAATGTTTCGAGTTATTCTGACACCACTCGAGCAGTTTACACGGGAAGCACGCAAACGATTACTGCCGGCGTGCAAGTCACAGGAACATTAGATAATCCGCTTGTGACACTTTTTTCCAATCCGACGTTAAGTCAAAGTGATATTTTGTCTTATCTGTTATTCGGTTATCCGCAATCACAAATATCAGGTCATGAATATGGCGCCTTATTAAGCGCCCTTTCGTCACTTAATTCGAATACGTCAACCATGGGAAATATCCCGAAAAAAATGCGTAAAAAATTGGGTTTAAGTGAATTGAATGTGGAATCCACGCAAGTATTTAATCCAACCACCAACTCAACTGTTTCAGCCACGACCTTCGTGATTGGCAAACAAATTTCGCAAAATTTATCCATGCATTATAGCGTCGGACTTTTTTATCCCGTTTCTATTTTAAATTTACGTTATAAGCTCAGCAAACGCTGGGCAATTCAATCAGAAACCAGTACGATTGATAACGGTGCAGATTTATTATTTAGCATTGAACGGGATTAATAAAAAAGGAGTTCGACTATGCGATTTACAGCAATCTTACTTGGTTTGTTTCTCAGCGTGATGAGTTTTTCAGTGTGCGCAGAAGAACAAGCAGTTAAACCAGAAACCAGCGCTTTAGCTCCCGAAGGCGCATTGACTGCTGATGACATTCAGCCTTTAATTACAACCAAACCCGCGACACCCGCTCAACCAACGCAACCGACAGTCGTCGCACCTAATCCAACACAAGCCAAACCACCGCAACAATGAATGCGGAAAAAATACGGAAAATTTTTTTGCGTTTTCGCCGTCGTAATCCAAAACCGACGACTGAATTAATTTATCACAGTCCGTTTGAACTACTGATAGCCGTGATTCTTTCTGCGCAAGCAACCGATGTTTCTGTGAATAAAGCCACCGGACCGCTGTTTAAAGTGGCGAATACGCCGAAAAAAATTTTAAATCTTGGCGAAACAAAATTAAAAAAATTTATAAAAACGATTGGGTTATTTAATAGTAAAGCTAAAAACATTATGAAAACCTGTGAAATATTAGTGAATCAACATCATTCCAAAGTGCCCAATGATCGTGAATCACTTGAAGCATTAGCCGGTGTAGGGCGCAAAACGGCGAATGTTATTTTGAATACTTGTTTTAAACAACCGACCATTGCGGTGGATACCCATATTTTCCGTGTTGCACGACGCATTGGTTTGGCTCAGGGCAAAACACCGCTTGCCGTCGAAAAAGAATTAGTTGATGTGATTCCGCAAGAATTTTTACATGATGCGCATCACTGGCTCATACTGCATGGACGTTATACTTGCGTGGCACGCAAACCGCGTTGCCCAGAGTGTTTGATCAATGATCTTTGTGAGTATCGCGATAAAACTGTGAATACCTGATCCCGCGCTGTTAAATGGAAAACATCTATGACATTAAAATCCTTACTGCTTGCTATTTTGTTTTTTTCGCCCGCTGAAACTACTGGCAAATCTAGACTTAAACTTAGATTTAATTCTGTAAAAAGTAAATTAAAAAAATATAACGTCACCCTTGATCCATTGCTTCATGGTTCTCCTGATTTTTTGCAAGATCCAACCCATAATAAAACAGAAAAACAACGATTTATTGAGGTCACCACGACAATAATCAACAAAAGATTACAATTAAATGTAACATTTTGTAAATTAATTGCGACAGCGCAACAAGCGGCGTGTGATATGCCGATAGAACTACAACTCGCGAGAAATGAATTAATTAACCAGAATACCTCAGCTCAAAATAAAACAACTTATCATCTTGGCACATATGTATATGGCAAAAATACATTAAATGTAATACGACTTTGTCCTCCTGACCTATGCAATGAGAAACAGCTAGCTTATGCACTCGATCATGAGTTAGAACATGCAATGATAGCCACGAATAATACGGCAGTCTGTAATCCTCAAGATGCACGCAGAAAAACCGCTCGTTTTGCTGATCGCACACTCTCATTTGCGGAACAAATTACTGCTCCGTATGAAGCTGCCACGAAAGCTGCTTTTAGAAAAACGATAGGCGCTGGCAGAAAACGATTAACAGAATTAAAACAGATGTACATTGCTTTTCTTAATCATACAGCGGATGCACCGAAAGATTCTGCCACCATCGCATTTATTCATTGTTTGGAGGCAGAAGCAAATAAAAATAAAGTGGATTATTGTGGTAGGACGCCATTGATGCGAATCCTCAACGGACTAGAAAATGTGATCAGCCTCGATCACAATGAATTTTTATCGCCGGACCGACGGGTTTATGAAGATGATGCATCATTGTCTTTAGCCGATGACTATCCGGAATTAAATCACTATCTTTTTCGCGAAAGAAATGAATGGATTGAGCAGAGAATACCGAAATTTAAAGCATGTTTGGATGAACGGGAGCCGGATAGATTGAGTAAGTTAATTTGTAAAAGATAACCCCCTATCGTCATTGCGAGGAGCGGAGCGACGAAACAATCCAGGTTTATTCAATAATTGAGTGACAATAAATCCTGGATTGCTTCGCTCGCGCTCGCAATGACGAAATGGGCTTTCCTCGAAGAAACAATCACGTGAATCCTTCGAGAGCCGGATAGATTGAGTAAGTTAATTTGTAAAAGATAAACCCCTATCGTCATTGCGAGGAGCGGAGCGACGAAGCAATCCAGGTTTATTCAATAATTGAGTGACAATAAATCCTGGATTGCTTCGCTCG
>CAZOFA010000005.1:9898-17451 GCA_964578975.1 uncultured Coxiellaceae bacterium | reverse complement strand
TCGCAATGACGAAATGGGCTTTCCTCGAAGAAACAATCACGTGAATCCTTCGAGAAGATCGCGCAGCGACCGTCTCGAAGGAAACTTACTATTAGAAATAAAGATCAAACTGAGCTGTCACAATGTTATCGCCTTTACCACTTGCTGTGGGAGCCGAAACACCTGATCCAGTGGCTACATTGCTTGCGCCATAATTTTTGTCATGACGGAATTCCAAGCTTTGCAATGTGTCTCTCCAGACGGAGGTGTTAAACACGATTGAATAACGTTGCGCAGGTAATTGAAGTGCAAGTGCATCCTTCGTCATACCGTAACCAACTGCCACTGAACTGGGTCGTGCAAACGCGGTGAACGTGTATGCAGCTTCCGCATCCAATGCTTGTGGTTTTGCACCGTGGCTATTCATCGTCATGTCAGCTCTATTGAAACTTGTTGATGCAGCAATATATTCTGCCAACAGATCAATATGGGTACCAACACCTAACAACGCTCTAAGATCATACGCCGGAACACGATGTGCGATCGTTTCATTACCTGTCGTACCTGTACCACCAAAACCGTTAAACGTAGGGGCTGGTAAATTATTCACAAATTGCATACCGACAGAATCAGCTATGTTCGCAATCACGCCTGCACCGATATCACTGGTGATCACACCGTGCGCGAAACGATAGCCAAAATTAATACCACCATTATTCAAGCGGCTGGTAGAACCTTCATGGGTATCGCCTTTGAAAATATAGGCGGCTGCATAAATGGTATCATCCACTTGTGGCTGAAACCCTAACACAACAGCACGCGCTTTGGTTCTTGCCATTAATTTTGTTAATGGATCACTGACCATGTTGGTGCCATAGGTACCGAAAGGAACATACAATTGCCCGAATGTGCCATAGATCGGTGATTGAACAAGATTACCAATCGTCACGAACGCTTGATTCACATACACACGTGAGTTCAAATCACGTGAATTGTTTGCCAATGAACCTGAAATCGTGCCTGGATTATTGTCATACGTTAATGACATCAACGCAGATAACCATTGGCTCGGACCTAACACATAGGTATCTAATGTAGCATTCGTGAGATCAACATCACTGCTGTTTGGTCCACCACCGATGTCTCGATAAATGCCCTGAGCTTCCACGATACCGCTCAATAAAATGTGTGCACGGTCTGGTGCTTCAACACCGAGCGCTGCTAAACGTTGATGAATATTCTTACGCACTTTGAGTAATGAATAATCTTGGTTAACACTGGGGCTGTTAATAATTAAATCGCCACCCGAAAATTGCAACGGAACACCAATGTAGGGACCGCTGGACACGAAAGATTGTCCAGGTACACCCACATCCATTGGCAAATACGTCGTGCCACTGGTCGGTAATGTTGCCACACCAGAAATAGGATTATGATTTTCCTCAGCGCTGGTTGATGCGGAGGAGGCGGTCTCAGCCTGAGTTGCGCGCTGACGGCCTTTTACTTTTGATTTTTTCTTTTGCGTATATTGTTTTTCATTCACTTTTGCTTGTAATTGCGAGACTTGCTTTTCAAGCGCGGAAACCTGCTGTGAAAGTTTGTCTACTTGAGCAGAATTTGATACCGCAAACGCTGGCGTCGCCATAAAACCAAGCAAACACAAACTGAGCGTCAGTGGCTTAAGCTGTTTTCTCATGGAGTCCCCCCCCCTTCTTCTAATTAATTTGTAAATTGCTCTAATCTCCACGACAAAACGCATGAAAGCGAATTACCTCTCTCACAATTTTTAAAGGATTGTGCTGATAATAAGGCCCACGATTTTCCATTGAAGAAATAGCGGACTGTTAAGCTAGCAAATTTTTTATCGCATCACAACACTTTCTTGCAATTGCTGTTGCCCATATCATCTATTACACTGAGTCCCTTACTTCGCATAGATAATTTTATGAAACTGAACCCGTTTACTGCAGGACTCGCAGGTAATGCACTGGCAACACTCACAGGCATTCTGCTCACGCTCGCCTTTGCGCCGTATCATTTTTATCCACTGGCAATTTTTTTACCGACAGTGATGTATGGTTTATGGCAATTTTTAAGCGCTAAACAAGCTTTTTGGCGTGGATGGTGGTTTGGCATTGGTTTTTTTGGTTTTGGGATTTATTGGATTTTTATTAGCATCCACACCTATGGCAATGCATCCATTTATCTGTCTGCTTTGTTTACCGGCGGGCTCATTGCTATTCTCGCTATTTTTACCGGCTTGACGGGTTTTTTACTCAACCGCTATTTTCAATATTCCACCGACACACGATTATTTTGCGCCTTCCCTGCGATTTGGGTTTTTTTGGAATGGGTGCGCAGTTGGATTTTCACGGGATTTCCTTGGCTCTTACTCGGTAACAGCCAAATTTATTCGCCGTTGCGCGGCTATGCGATTTTCGGCGTGTATTTTGTTTCATGGGTCGTATTACTCAGCGCAAGTATCCTGTTTAAAATTTTTAGTCAGGCGCGGCAAAAACAATTTCGCTCTTGTTTTCTCGCACTTTTTATTTTGATCGTGATTTGGATAATCGGTGCTGGTCTAAACCTTGTGCAATGGACGCACCCACAAGGCGCGCCGATCAAAGTCAGTTTAGTCCAAGGAAATATTCCGCAAGAAATGAAATGGTCGCCGGATACGATTCAATCCACTCTCGAAACCTATCGCAAATTATCTGAACCTCACTGGGACAGCAAACTCATCATTTGGCCGGAAGCTGCCATCACGGTTCCGATGCAACGTGTGCAAGATTATCTGGATCAAATGAATGACATCGCAAAAAACCATGACGCTAATCTCATCACCGGCATTCCGGTTGAAACGGTGACGGGAAACTCATATTACAATGCCGTCATCATGCTGGGAAAAAATAAAGGCTATTACATTAAAGAACGATTAGTTCCTTTCGGCGAATATGTTCCCTTCAGTGGTGCATTACAAAAATTACTGGATGTGTTAAACATTCCCATGTCGAATTTTGTGCCTCCCACCAATTTCAACACGCCGCCGATGCAGATAGATGATATTAAAATTTCTACTTTCATTTGTTATGAAATTGCTTTTCCGCAATTAGTCAGAACGCCAGATGAAAATATTAGTTTATTACTGACCGTGAGTGATGATGCGTGGTTTGGTCGCTCCATTGCGCAAGCACAACATTTGGAAATTGCACAAATGCGCGCGTTAGAAATGGGGCGTCCGGTGTTATTTGTGTCTAACAATGGTTTGACGGCGATTATTAATGCCAAAGGAAACATCCAATCCATTGCACCGCCCTTTCAAGAATATGTTTTAACCGATACTGTTCAACCGATGCGTGGCAAAACACCGTGGCAACGCGTTGGCATGGATCCAATTCTTCTGATTCTCATTTTTTCGATTCTCATTGCAATCAGACAAAATAGAAAAATGAAATCTAAACTTTTATCACAATAATGAGCAACCACTATGGACCAGCAATATAATCCGCAAAAAATTGAAGCCAATGCTCAACAATTTTGGCAAGAACGCAACAGTTTCCAAGCTGTGGAAGATTCTAATAAAGAAAAATTTTATTGTTTAGCCATGTTTCCTTATCCGAGCGGTCATCTGCATATGGGACACGTGCGTAACTACACACTGCCTGATGTGATTGCGCGTTATCAACGCATGCTGGGAAAAAATGTGTTGCAACCGATGGGCTGGGATGCGTTTGGATTGCCCGCTGAAAATGCTGCGATCAAAAATAATATTCCACCCGCGACCTGGACTTACAAAAATATCGCGCACATGCGTAACCAATTAATGAGTTTGGGATTGGGAGTGGATTGGAGTCGCGAACTCACGACCTGTGAGCCGGACTATTATCGCTGGGAACAATGGTTTTTTTTACAACTATTAAAAAAAGGGCTGGTTTATAAAAAAAATGCGGAAGTAAATTGGGATCCCGTCGATCAAACTATTTTAGCCAATGAACAAGTCATCGATGGGCGCGGTTGGCGCTCAGGTGCGCTGGTGGAACGTCGCGAAGTGCCGCAATGGTTTTTAAAAATTACAGCCTATGCCGATGAATTGTTGAATGATCTCGATAAACTAAACGCGTGGCCAGACCAAGTAAAAACCATGCAACGCAATTGGATCGGTCGCTCGGAAGGTGTTGACATAAAATTTTCATTGAGTGATCGCGCTGAACATCTCACGATTTTTACCACGCGACCCGATACGCTGTTTGGCGTCACCTACATCGCGATTGCACCGCAACATCCACTGGCAAAATTAGCCGCCGAAAATAATCCGACGCTTAATCAATTTCTTGATGAATGTCGTAATATAAAAGTTGCCGAAGCCGAATTAGCCACGATGGAAAAACGTGGGATGCAAACACCGTTTTATGCAGTGCACCCCTTCACGCAAGAGAAAATTCCAATTTGGGTGGCGAATTTTGTGATGATGGATTATGGATCGGGTGCAGTGATGGCAGTTCCCGCACACGATCAACGTGATTTTGAATTTGCGCAACTGTATCAATTGCCAATCAGACAAGTGATTCAACCGAAAAATTCTACTTGGGATTTTTCAAAAGCGGCATTCACCGAGTTTGGTGACTTAATTCATTCTGATCAATTTACTGGGCTTGATTCTAAAATTGCAATCACGCGCATTATTCAACACATTGAAGATCAACAACTCGGCACACGACGCATCAATTTTCGCATACGTGATTGGAGTGTCTCGCGACAACGTTATTGGGGCGCGCCGATTCCCATTATTAATTGCACGACCTGTGGCGCGGTGCCTGTCCCCGAAAAAGATTTGCCGGTCGTCTTACCTGAAGATGTCAGCTTTACGGGAATCACCTCACCCTTAAAATCCATTCCTGAATTTTATCAGGTGAAGTGCCCGCAGTGCGGCTTGCCTGCCACCCGCGAAACCGATACTTTCGACACTTTTTTTGAATCATCTTGGTATTACGCACGTTTTGCTTGCAAAAAACAGGATAAAGCCATGTTGGATGGTCGCGCGAATTATTGGGTGCCCGTCGATCAATATGTCGGTGGCATCGAACATGCTGTGATGCATTTATTGTATTCGCGTTTTATTCATAAAACGATGCGCGATGAAGGATTATTAAATTCTGATGAGCCATTTACCCGTTTATTAACGCAGGGCATGGTGTTAAATCAAGGTATCAAAATGTCAAAATCAAAAGGCAACACGGTCGATCCACAGCCGTTGATTGAACGTTTTGGTGCAGACACGGTGCGTCTCTTTATTATTTTTGCATCGCCTCCCGAACAAAGTCTGGAATGGTCTGATAGCGGCATCGAAGGCGCGTATCGTTTTTTAAAAAAATTATGGGCGTTTGCTTACGAACATCGCGACATCATCAGTGAAGAAAATAATAATCCCACGTTCAGTGAATCTACGATGAATTGGGAAAATGCTGATCCCGCACAACGCAATATTTTGCGTCAATTATATGAAATTGTTGAACAAACAAAATATGATTATGACCGTTTGCAATTTAACACGGTGGTGTCGGGTTGTATGAAATTATTTAATTTATTAAGCAAAATTCCTCCGAGCGACGCAACTCACGCCGATATTCGCACGCACATTCTTCACAAAGGCTTGAGTATTTTGTTACGCTTACTCGCGCCCATTGCACCTCATATTACCCATCAACTTTGGGTAGAACTTTTTTATCCCGGTGTATTACTCCAAGCACCTTGGCCGAAAAGTAATGCAGCTACGTTTAAAATTGATAAGATTGAATTAGTCGTGCAAATTAATGGAAAATTGCGTACGCGCATCACCGTGCCGACCAATGCGGATAAACAATTGATTGAATCGATTACGACTGCGGATGCCAAAGTGCAACAAGCGGTTAAAGATAAAATCATCCAGAAAATTATTACCGTACCTGGCAGGCTGGTGAATATTGTCACGGGAGAAAAATAATGTTTCGCTCTATTTTTTTATGTGTGCTATTTTTTCTAACCAGTTGTGGTTTTCAACTGCGAGGCGCCGCACCGCTCAGTCCGCCTTTGCAAGAACTTTACATTCAAACAACAGATCCCTACGGTCAATTGACGCATAACTTACATGAATATTTACGCATGTCAGGGGTGCATTTGACATCCACACCGGATGAAGCAACCGCTGTGTTAGTGATTTTAAGTGAAAATGAAAATCAAGAATTGTTGAGCGTCAGCGGTTCGCAACAAACGCGACAATATAATTTAATTTTGAGCGTCTCATTTGAAGTGACAACGTCGAAAGGTGTTCTGTTAGTGCCTCCTCAAGTCGTCACTGAAACACGTACATTGACCACACTGTCCGATCAAATTCTCGGTGGCAGTAATGAACAAACCACGTTGTATCAACAAATGCGTCAGGCGATTGTGTATGACATGGTTAATCGTTTGAACTCACGTGATATCACGCAACTTTTAATGGAACATAAAAAACATCCATGAAACTAGCCTATCAACAATTAGCGCAACACGTCACAAAATCACTTGCACCGATTTATTTGCTGAGCGGTGATGAAGTGTTGCTGGTGACAGAAGCGGTTGATCTGATTCGTTCGGCCGCACAAAAAGCAGGATTTGCAGAGCATGTACGCGTTCAAGCGGAGGGCGTTGACTGGGGACAAACATTGCATACACATTTACACAGTCGCTCGTTATTCGCAAGCAAACGCCTGATCGAATTAGATTTACGCGGACTGAAATTCAATCAAGCGAACAGTGACATTCTCAGTCAATATGCAGAAAATTTTGATGCGGATACTTTGTTATTAATGCATGCAGATAAATTGGATAAAAAAACCGAACAAACTCGTTGGTACAAATCCATTGAAAAAAATGGTGTGACGATTGCCATTTGGCCGATTCCCGCAGCCCAGTTACCGCAATGGATTATCCAACGTGCGAAAAATTTAAATTTGAATTTTTCGCCAAGTGCGGCGACATGGCTTGCAGAACAAGTAGAAGGAAATTTACTCGCCGCTGCACAAGAAATTGAAAAACTTTATTTGTATCAGCCTGATCGTGTCGATGAAGCATTGTTGACAGAAATTGTCATGGATCATACGCAATTTGATATTTTCAATTTGGTTGATAGCATGCTTCTTGGCAATAACAAACGCTCATTGCGCATTTTAAAAAATTTATTTGCGACGAATATTGAACCCACTTTAATTCTTTGGGCCATCACGCGTGAATTGCGCATGCTCGCGGATTTTAAAAAACAAATCGAACAAGGAAACTCGCTCGCGACGTTGTTTAGTCAGTTTCGTATTTTTGAAAAACGCCAACCTGCGGTGCGCGCTTTTCTCAAACGCGCCACGCGCGCGCAATGCATGGAATGGTTATTGCAGGCGGGTCAGATTGATCGAATCATTAAAGGGGCGGCTTTAGGGAATGTGGAAAATGAATTTGAACGATTGGTTTTAGGCTTGTCGTCCCGAACGTAGTGCCCTTCGAGACGCGGGGGGGGGGGGGCTCGCAAGAGCCCGCGGCGGACCGCAAGACACCGCTCGGGCGCGCGG
>CAZOFA010000005.1:0-9888 GCA_964578975.1 uncultured Coxiellaceae bacterium | reverse complement strand
CCGCCCCGCCCCCCCCCCCCCACACCCCCCCCCGGCCCGCCCCCCCCCCCCCCCCCGCGTCTCGAAGGACAGGTTGACAAGGTGAACTGTCCTAAACATGATGAAAAAGTATATAATTATAATATGACCTTAGAGGCTTAATTAGTTAATGCATTCATTATCCCAACCCATTGGCATTTTCGGTGGAACTTTCGATCCCATTCATTTTGGCCACTTACGTACTGCACTTGAATTATATCAAGCACTTGAGTTAGCCGAAGTGCGCTTGATTCCCTGCTATTTGCCCGTGCATCGCAAAACACCGGTCGCCTCGGCCAAACATCGGTTAGCGATGGTGCGTGCCGCTATTGAAGGTGAGACAGCTCTCACCGTGGATGATTGTGAAATTCAACGCAAAGGGTTTTCTTACACGATTGATACACTGGAATTTTTACATCAAAAATTTCCGAGCACACCCTTATGCTTCATCATGGGCATTGATGCGTTATTAGGTTTTCCCAGTTGGCAACGTTTTGAAGATATCTTGAAATTATCGCATCTCGTGATTGTCCATCGTCCACAATATCATTTGCCGCAAACGGGTATTGTGACTGACTTATTAAAACAACGTTTAAAACATGGCGCCGCAGCATTACACGAATCGCTCGCAGGAAATATTGTGTTGCATCCTGTGACGCCACTCGAAATTTCTGCCACTGACATTCGCAAACAAATTGCAGCAGATAAAAATCCACGTTTTTTATTACCGGATGCTGTGTATCGCTATATCGTGCAGCATGGGGTGTATAGCATTAGTCGAATATAGGAGTAAATAATGCCTGAAGAAACCAAGAACGCAGAAAAATTTCAACGACTGGTCGTTGATGCATTAAATGATTTAAAAGCGATTGATTTAGTGATACTGGATGTGCGCAACATTACGACGCTGACGGATGTGATGGTTATTTGCAGCGGAAGTTCAAATCGTCATGTGAAATCGCTTGCTGAAAACGTGGTGAAAAAAGCCAAACAAGCAAAGGCTAGTTACATCAAAACCGAAGGTGAACGTGAAGGTGAATGGGTCATTGTCGATTTGGCCGATGTCATCGTGCATGTGATGCTTGCCTCTACGCGCGAATTTTATAATCTCGAAGATTTATGGGAACCGCTCGAACAATTGCGTGAAAACCAACGATGATCACACGCATTCTCGCCATCGGCACCAAAATGCCTGATTGGGTTGATGCCGGTTTTAATGAATATGCAAAACGTTTTACTTCTACTTTTTCTCTGGAGCTCTGTGAAATTCCCGCGGAAAAACGCATGAAAAATTCAGATGTCGCGCGCATACGTGAACGTGAAGGCGAAAAATTATTAGCGGAAATTCATCCGCGTCATTATGTGATTGCGTTGGATGTAAAAGGTCAGCTGTGGAGTACAGAGCAATTAACGCAACGGATTAAAACGTGGAGCGCTGAAGGACGACATGTCGATCTGTTGATTGGTGGCCCTGATGGATTATCAGAAGCGTGTTTAAAACGTGCAGAAACGAAATGGTCATTGTCACCGTTAACGTTGCCTCATCCACTGGTGCGAATTATGCTTGCTGAACAATGGTATCGTGCAGTGAGCTTGCTGCAAAATCATCCGTATCATCGATGATTTATCTTCGTCGTCGCGGCTGTTCTACTTCTACATCTGTGATGACTATTGAAGCCGGCGCCTGACCTACCCTTTTTTGGGGATTCCGGGGCCAACGGCCATGCTGTTTTTCTTCAAAGCAGTCACTGAATCAGGCGGTACAGGATCCTTCGAAAAAAACATCGGTTTTTCAACAAAGTATTTTTTTCTCCTTAGTTCACGCTGCATATATGTCGTTGCAGAATGAACATACTCTGTAGTGAGTCTTTGATACACAAATGAAACAACTGAAAAAAGCTCTTCTAATTTAAACTTAATTTGATAACTCTGCAGGAAAGTTGGATTCGTTAAGAATGATTGACAATAGCGATCTCTAAACCATTGGAGTACTTCTCGCATATCACGAACTCCAGGATGATTAAGGACAGTTTTCTTTAATCCAGACAGGAATTTTTTTTGTTCCTCTAACGGAGCTGCGAATATAGATTCAAATATAAAAATTAAATCTGTGTTTCTTCCTAAAAAACTTGATACATAACAATTCCAATTAATACCAGGTTCTAAACCTAAGGATTCCGCACCAAGATTTAATTCAATAATATGCCAATTTCCATCTTGTCCTAGAGCAATATCGGCTCCTCCACATAACATTCGATTTGGGAAATTTGCTTTTTTGAAAAATTGATCTAAAAAATCAGCGGCAGCTTTTTGCTCGCGCGGATAATAATCGCATAAATCAAAGCGCATAGTGCTTCGCAATGCTTTTCCTTGCAAAAAATCAACGCGAATCTCAAAACTTTTCCCATTTTCAGTTTGAGCTATTTTCAGCGCTGCTTGGCCAATGACTTCACGTGGATTAAATAATAAATCATGGACGATCAGATAAATCGCTTTTGATTCAGAAAGTAAAATCGTGCGTAGCATGGGCGATTCAATGGTTTTTGCATCAGAAATTTTTCGTAATAAATAACAGATTCCTTGTAAAAAATCTTCTGCTAATGTTTCTTCATTTGTATTCATTGTTGTAATGAGATTGCTATACTCAAGCGAACAACTACTTTCTACTGGTTTTATGAATGCGCCTTCCGGGAACTTAGTGCGTAGTGCCGCAAAAATATTTTTTAAATAACAAGAAAGTTCTTCCCAATCTTTATTTGTAAGTGCAGGAATTTTTTTTTGTACGATTTGATTTAGGCGTTCACGAATCGACTGGCGAAGCTCAACAAGTTTAGCATCCGTATAAATGGGTAGCTCATCAATCGCGATTGTTTCACTCATTGCGGTCGGATCAATATGCGAAACAAATTGCCACTCCCATAATTTATTGTGCCCATGAAGACGTTTAAAACCGAGATGCGGATTTGCGTCTCCTCGAATATGCGCTGTCAATGTCGAATTTCCTGGATGAAACACAACGCCAGGAATTTTTTTCTTTGAGGAATGAGGATTAGTATAGATGACAGGGCCTGCAGCAAGAAGTTGATGAGCTGCTCTGAGCGTATGCTCAGACATTGCCGGTTGATTATAAGGAATGACAGTGGCAACACCTCGTTTAGCCAGTTTGCGAAGACGATTGAGACCGACATGATGACGAGGAACAGTGCGGACCGGATTCTTAAGTTTGTCCCAAGCCTCGCGTGCGCTGTAGCATTGTTCCCAAGGATCTACTTTTTCATTGTGCTGAAATATATTAGTCTCGTGCGGAACAATGGGTATTCTTGCAAGCGCCTCATCTGCATTTTGCAGCGGAGTTCTTGTATCGCTAAAGAAACCAATACCGGGAGATTTTTTTGATGACAGAGGATTTGATCTTTTCATGTTGTCGAGTTTTCTTGAGGCCGCCTGTGGGTTTGGGGTCAGTGGTCTCAGGACTGACCCCGAACACTTCTTTACAGTGCCGCTCTTGGAAGAGTTCGATTATCTGGATTTGGTACTAAGGAGTCATCCTGTTGCACTGGTAGTCGTCGTGGAGTCGCCGCAGGAGAAAAAACGCGGCTTATTGAGTTTCTCTCTTTACATGATTGGTACAATAACACTAAAGACGCCAAGGTTAAGAAAGTCATTGCAAATGCAAGCGTAAAAGTGGGAATTGATTGATGGCTCGTGTCACACGCTTTTGTCATCCATTCTCCACATTGCTCAGGTAAATTAGCAACTTGCTTTCCTGCATCTAAAGTGGCACATACATCTGGTTGTCCATCGCTCTTAGCAATGATTAGTTGCCATTTTGTACAAGCTGCATTGTCTTTCACTATTTCATTCACGTATTTATTTAGATAGAAGCTTATAGATTCCGAAAATGCACTGACAACTGACCAGGCATAACCAGCACCACCCCCAAATCCTACCGCTCCAAGTACACCGGCAGTTTGTCCAATTTTTCGGCGATTTTCTTTGCAGCATCTTGTGATGATCGACCAGGTTGAGTTAGATTCCTGCTCTAATAAACGACTTCTTTCGCTTCCATCTTGTATTCCAGGTGCCGTACTTCTCATAAATTACACTCCCGTCATTTTATATTTAGTATTTTTCAGGATTGTCGCATGCAAAGCTTAAGGAAATCTTAATCGGTTTTCCTCGTCATTGCGAGCGTAGCGAAGCAATCCAGTTTTTTTCAATAATTGAGTGACAATAAAACCTGGATTGCTTCGCTGCGCTCGCAATGACGAGAAGCTCGCGCTCGCAATGACGGTGTACCTATCGAGAAGGTTTTCGACTGATGGGCGGTTCTTCTATTTTATGTCCCTTGGCTTGTTCAGGACGTTTTTCATTTTTAGAATGATTTATTTCAGCAGACTTGGCGACACACAATGTAACTGTTCTATCAAATGAACTACCGACAGATTGATGTTTTCCGTTTTTGTAATATTTATCATGTAATTTTTTAATTTCTTTCTCAAACGCCGCATGATTTCCATCTTTTTGATACTTCTGTATTGCATCCCGCATCGCTTCCATACATTTTCGTTTTTCATCTTCATATCCTATGTTACCAATCTTCTCTGCAAATTGACGATGACCAAAACCACGTTCATTATTTTGCAACCGTTTCCCTGCTTCCTTTACTTGTTCTAAAACGCTAGAAAAATTCTTTAACTGATCATTCAACGCATCCAACATCGGTTTGCATTCATCAATACGTTCTTGTTCATTTGTGGGCGCCATAAAATTAACCTCACTGACAAGTTAAATCCTTATATTAATTATAGCATATTTCTCTCCCGCTTCTTTGCAAAATCCCGCATCAAATCAAAGCCATTCGACTATAGCCTTGCCTTCCTATACCGCGCTTCATGCGCGGTATGTAGTGTAAATAGTTAAGAAAGATTTTTTTCTGCAAATATTTTCATCGCTTCCATTAAAAACTTTAGTAACTTCGGATGAATATCTGCATAAAATTTTACAAAATCAGGATGTGACGCGTATAACTGACTTAAGCCAATATACGTTTCTCTGTTCGGTGTCCAGAATTGCGTTACCATCTGATAATGCTTCTTAATAATTTTTTGCACCTCAGGAGAATTGGGCACAAGATTGTTATTAATCGCAACCACTAACTGCGCATGCACGTCATCTGCTTCGCGTTTATTATCCATCCATTGTGCTTTCGTCCAGGTTTGCACTTTATCCCGACATTGATCAATGACATTTTCATCCACACCACTTTCCACTAAAAAATCTTCATACATTTTTTGTTTCTCAGCATCAAAGCCGTGAAATATTTCTTCAAGTTTCATGGGTTTATTACCTCTCAAATATGCAATGGTTTTGTCAACAGTCTCAAGCAATGTTTTTGATTGATTGAGCTGTTCAATGAGAGTGCTTCGATGGGATTCCAATGCAGTTAATTTATCGAAATCAGAGCTTAAAATAATTTTTTTAATATCATCCAATTGAAATCCAAGCTCACGATAAAATAAAATTTGCTGCAGGTTGAGCAGTTGTTCTTCTTCATAATAACGATAATTGTTTTCACCCAAAAAAGCCGGTTTGAGTAAACCAATTTCATCGTAAAAATGCAGCGTTCGCACGCTCACACCTGATAACTTCGCTAATTTATTCACTGTATACGCCATACTGTTCCTCTCATTGACCATCGCAACATAAGGTATTACGTAGCGGCAGAGTCAAGCATGAATATTACACTAAAAAATCGAATACATTTCATGTATCATAAATAAATGTTACACAAATACCCCAAACTATTTGAACCCGTCAAAATCGATTATCCAATCTATGATTTGCATTTGGATTTTCAAGATTATATTAAAAAATCTAGAGAAATCATTGCCTATTCGCGTCAAGATTTACAGGAAAAGGCTGAGCTGATTATTGATGCAAATACGCCTTATGAATTGCGACCACCCAACAAACCGATTGCGGGCGTATTACTGATCCATGGTTTATTGGATTCGCCTTTTATTATGCGTGATATTGGTGAAGCATTATGCGCAAATGGATTATTGGTGCGATCAATTTTGTTACCCGGTCATGGCACGACGCCGGGAGCATTGCTCAATACGGATTATACAGAATGGTTGCAAGCCGTGCGTTACGGAATTGCGACATTGAAACAAGATGTGGAAAAAATATTTTTAGTGGGGTTTTCGACAGGTGCGAGTTTAGCACTGTATCATGCAGCGGAAGAAGGAATGATGGATGGAATAATGATGATAGCACCAGCGATCAAACTTAATTCGCCATTTTCATTTGCGATTAATTGGCTGGAAGCACTGCAATTAGCTTGGCAACGCGCGCGCTGGTTTTATGTGGCTCGCGAAAATGATTATGTCAAATACTCTTCTATTCCATTTAATGCAATCCGCCAAGTGTATTTACTCTCTCTCGAAATAAATAAAATTTCTCCCGCGAAATTAGCGTATTGCCCTTTGTTCATTGCGTTAACTTATGAAGACAGAATTGTTTGTAGTAAAAGTACGATTCAATATTTTCAGCAAAGTAAAAATCCGTTAAATCGTATGCTGTTGTATTCAGGCTCTGCGTTAAAAATTGATGACCCACGAATTTTGCTGCGCCGCTCTTCCTATCCTGATATGAATATTTTTAATTTTTCACATGTCACCATTCCGGTCACGCCAGAAAATTTTCATTACGGAAAAAATGGCGATTTTCCATTCGCAAGTCACATTGAAAAAAATGTGCGTTATGGTGCACTGGATAAAACTGATTTGTTTTTTCGAAATCTGTTATATCAATTAAAATTAGCGAAATTTAACTATCAACGCTTAACTTTTAACCCGGATTTTGAATTTTTTATTAATCAATTAACTGAGTTTGTCAGCCCCAAGCACCCTTAAGATTTGACTCTTGGGTCTGATCTAAGTAAGATCCGTTTTTAATATTAAACGAGGACTTACTTATGAAAAAAATTGTGTTGGCTGGATTTTCAAGTCTTTTTTGCAGCATGCTTTTATCATCCTGTGGCATTGAAATGACACATGATTCCACTTCAATAAAACAAGTCAAAGAAATCAAATTAGCCGATGGCAGTACGGCGCGGGTTGGAAGTGTTCCCATTTTGCCGGAATGGCATTGCCGACAACTCTATAAAAAATCCGGTACGTTGCTCGCCAATAAAATGAAAGCATCCTTTACATTTGGCGGTGCTTATCAAGAATTAATAAATGAATCGATCGATTACGCAAATCAAAATCATTTAAAAACAAATTATATTTATATCTATTCGCCCAGTGAAGCTGCTGTAGATGGATTTAATTTGTCGATATTCAAAGAATCCAGCGCGACATTTTATCAATGCAAAAAACTACCCGCTGTTCGTGACAAGCTTTTCGGTTAATGCATGATGAAAAAAATATTATTAATGTTAAGTTGCATTTTGCTTTTGTCGTCTTGTTCGGTTTTTATGGCTTCACAAGAAAGAGGCACATCCGCTGACGATTTGCAAAAATGTAAAACACGCTCTTGTTTAATGAAAACCGGTGTTTCTTTGATTTCGCAAAAAGCAAATAAACAAGATGTCGTAATTGAAGAATTATATGAAGTGCAAAAACCGACAAAATCAACTGGTCGAGCAGTCACGCATGGCGCGCTTGATGTTGCTACATTAGGTCTCTGGGAAGTAGCGGGAACACCTGCGGAAATGGCAATGAGCATGCCTGACAAATATCAACTCGTGGTTTACTACAAAGCAAACGGAGAAGATATTAAATCGATGCGCTTTATCCAGCCTAAACAAAAATAACAAATTAAATTAAACCGGTGTGACTGTCACCTGTTTCGTTTATTTTTAGCATAAAACAACGCACTATGTTAGACTATAACATAGTGCGTTGCTCCATCTTGTTATGACTCGTTTTCACTTTTTCTCGAATACTTAAATTGGTTTAAATTGGAGAAACACCATAGCATGAATACTCTATTCACAAAAAACCTTGCTCGATCACTGATTAAAATTTTTATTTACCCATGTTTATTTGGTGTGTTTTTTTATGCTTTATATTTTGCATCCGTATTTTTTTCTAAAAAATATGGCATCAATATTTCTCCCTATTTTGCTTTTTTAACTCCCCTAAAAGAAATCATGAGTTTTATTTTATTTTATTGGATTTTATATAATACTGTCGAAGTGTGTAGTACTTCATTATTGCACTGGGCCGATAAAACAAATCATTCCTTATTAAAAATTATTTTTGTCCCAATTTATAGTAGCTTAAGTGGCGCATTGTTTATTGTCATGCTCAATCTAGTGATTAATACTTTAAATCCTCCGGGAATGTTGGGAATTATTTTAGGAAAATTTGCGAAAATCATTCTTATTTTGGTTATAGCAAATGTGTTCTACAAAATTATTTGTAGTTTAGAAAATTATATTGTTAATAAATATATTCAAAATAGTTCTAATTTAATCAATTCAAGAAAAATTAATACTCAGCTGACTTTGTTAAAACGCGTTATTTTATTTATGGGGGGCTTATTAACATTTATTGCGATCCTCATGTTGTTTGACAGCATGAAAGGCTTGGGGACAAGTTTATTAACCACCGCTGGCATCATCAGTGCCATCGGTGCTTTTGCCAGTCAACAAAGTCTAGGAAGATTATTTGCGGGACTGCAACTCGCATTTACTCAGCCGATGCGCATTGGTGACACGGTGATCATTGACAATGAGTTGGGCCAGGTTGAAGAAATCACTTTATCATTTATCACCGTGAAACTCTGGGATTTTCGACGTTTAATTTTGCCAACAGATTATTTTACTAATAAAGGATTACTCAATTTAACGCGTCAATCGAGTGAATTATTAGGCACGATTTATTTTTACGCCGATTACACGTTACCGATTGAAAAAGTGAGGAAAAAATTTCTTGATTTGTTAGAGTCCTCTGAACATTGGAATCAAAAAGTAAAAGCACTTGAAGTGACTGATATCAAAGAATCGACGATGGAAATTCGTTGTTTAGTCAGCGCCGATGATTCAAGTCATTTATGGAAATTACGCTGTGAACTACGTGAAAAGTTGATTCAATATATTGTCGCTGAACATAATTCTTGTTTGGCTAAAACACGAAATTTGAATTTGAATAATGTGGTGGTGCCGAGTTAGGGTTCTTATATTCGTGCGACGTGCCCGCGCCCGTCTTTTCTTTGATAATTAAAATCTTCTTTTTCAGGCGCAGAAAAGACGGGCCCGGGCACGCACACGGGCACGTCGCACGAATAGTTGAATTCCAGCCGGCGCGCCTTACCGAAGAGCCATTGCAGCTTTATGTTCTTCTTTCTCCAACTCTTGCGCCTCATTTCTCCATTTCGTCAATTGCGCCTCTGCTTCCGCATTTGGAACTTTTGTAAATCCTAACTTATGCGCCATATGCCAACGCGCGATAAACATCCTCATTTCATCTGCACTCATTTTTTTAGTACTGGTACTCGCACAACGTAAAAATGTTCTAAACATAACTCACCTCATTTTGGAAAAAATTTAGGAAAAGGATAATTGATGTATGTTTAGAGTGAGTTGGTGGGGTAACCACCAAAATAGAAATAAAAATAATTCGCGGAAACAGCACAAAAAGCATGTTGGAACATGCCTGCGGTGATTTGCTGTGTGTCTGTTTGATGTTTGATCATGTATGCAGGGTAACATTAAAAAAAAATCATGTCAATCAATCCCAAGCTGAGCAAATAAAATATAACTAATTGATTATAATAATAATTATTATTAAAAAGGCTCGAGTTCAAAATTCTTGATAGAATTACCCCCTTTTTTGACTGTCATTATTTTCATGC
>CAZOFA010000004.1:6645-50606 GCA_964578975.1 uncultured Coxiellaceae bacterium | reverse complement strand
TAACGCTCCTCGCAATGACGGGCTAAATTATCTTCTCACCCACGCGACTCCACCGAATCGGATGCTTAATGTTGTCATAACTCACTAAAACCCGCGTTGCTTTCCCAATAATTTTTTCATCCGAAAGAAATCCCCAGGAACGACTATCGGCACTATTGTCTCGATTATCACCCATCATAAAATATTTGCCCTTAGGCACATTCACTTCAAAATCATCATTTTCTTTATTAGGAATTTGATAAATCCGATGTTGAATCCCTAATAAATTTTCTTTTTTCTCTATCACATCCCATGGCCCCACATTATTTTCTTCATCCGTCGTGTATTGCTCAAACTGTTGCGGAATTTGTTTCCCATTAATATACAAAATTTTATTTCGATAGCTAATATGATCACCCGGAACACCGATGACACGTTTAATGAGATAGGGTGGTTCAGTCGGCGGTCCGTTAAACACCACAATATCACCACGTTTTGGGTCACCGATCGGAATAATTTTTTTATGAATCACCGGCAAGCGAATGCCATAATCAAATTTATTTACTAAAATCAAATCTCCAATCAATATGGTGGGTTTTAACGAACCGGATGGAATGCGGAATGCTTCAAACGCAAATGAACGCGCCGAAAAAACTAATAATAACACCGGAAAAATCGATTTCGCACTTTCCACAATCAGAGGTAATTTTTTAGATTTTATTTTTCTGACGCGTGCGAAAAATAATTTATCCAATAATACGATGACACCCGTGATTAAAACCGCATAGAAAAAAATAACTTCGAAATTAAAGTTCATCTGGTCCTCTGGAAAAAGCATCGGTAATTTTGTTCTATTATATCGATTCTTGGTGTTATCTCAACCAAATCAACTGTTTCTTTTTTAATTTATAGTCTATACTCACACTCAAAAAACGAGGCCTAAATATAATGAAATTAAAAACACTGCTTTCTCTCGCTGGTATCACATTATTTTTCTCTATGAATACGTTTGCATTCAAACTCGGTAAACCCATTCCGGTTACTCTAGCCAGTCACCCTGCGATCATTAAACGTATTTCATTAATAAATATCGAATTAACGCCAACCGAACGTCAGCAATTTACGACTTTTCGAACATTGACTCCTTTGGGTCCGGATGGTCTTCCGCCAGCGGCCGATGTCGGTATGAATAACACGCCGGTATTTGATCAAGGGATTTTTGGTACCTGTGCCACATTTGCTAATACCGCTGCCTTAGATGCGCTTTTAGGAAAAGGTGATTATGTGAGTCAACTCTGTCCCTTGGAATTAGGCACTTATTTTGACGATAACGATCCCGATTATGACTATTACCCCAGTGGTTGGGACGGTTCCTGGGGTGGAGTTGTTTTAAATCAATTAATAGAATTTGGTATTGTGAATACCACGACGCAAAAAACTAAAATATGTGGTGGATTAAGTGATTATCCCGTGCAGTCGTCGGACCGCGGAAATGCAATGCCGCTGCATGATTATCATGTTTCAAGCGAAAATATTAAAGATCATGTCGTTTATCGACCTTTCATGACCATGCAAGATCGTTTAAGTTGGGGTGATAAAATCGATGGAAATAGTGCGTTAATTTTGCATCGTGTAAAAGATGCATTGGCCAATAAACCCATTGCATCTGATCCGAAGTCAGCCGGGCGTGTCACATTCGCCACGATGATACCGTATGAATATTGCAATGTAGGCGCTTGCGGAAGGTATCATCAACCCTCTGACACGTGGGTATTAACTGCGGCAATGAAAAAAGATTTAAAAGGTATCGCATTACATGAAATGGTGATCACCGCGTATGATGATAATGCAATCGTTTACGATGACGCAGGTAAAAAACATCGCGGCTTATTAACACTGCGTAATTCATGGGGCGATAAGGCGGGTGATAATGGAAATTATTACATGACATATGATTTTTTCCGCCACTTGGTCGTAGAAGCACAAGAAGTGGTTTGGTTTTCAGGGAGCTAGAAAAAAAATGAATATATTAGAAAAGTTGCTCTCTCTCGAGCATGAAGCGGCTGACTTCGGTTTTAAATGGGAAACGGCTGAGCAAATTATTCAGCAAATTAAAAGTGAAATTAATGAGATTAATGTTCATTTAAAAGATGGTGATCGAAATAAACTTCAAGATGAAATTGGTGATTTACTGCATGCGGTTTTTTCGTTGTGTGTATTTAAGCAATTTGATCCGGAAAAAACGTTAGCGCAGAGTGTCGATAAATTTGAACGTCGATTTAGAATTGTTGAAAAACTCGCGAAAGAAAAAGGGTTAAATCAATTGCATGGTTTATCTTTTAAAGAATTAATGCTGTTGTGGGATCAAGCGAAACGGTGAATTGAGTTTATTGCACCGAATAACAACCACTTTTATAACAAATATCCACAAAAGATTTTAATTTCGCAATCGCAACGTCAAGCCCATCTGTTATTTCAGGAAAATAAGTAATGACATACAGCGTTGATGCATCGGCATCAATCCACAGCATCAGAACATTAATCGGCGGATTTATTATGGAGGTTTTAACCAGCCATGCGCTAAACGGAACATTTTTTTGTGGTAGAACAGTGAGTGGCGTTATTTCATATTTTATATTTTTCATATTCTCAGGCATTCCTGCCTTAAATCCTAAAATAAATTCATCATAGAGTTTTTTAAGAATGTCGTCTGTTGTCATATTGGGTGGTTTTTTAAAACTATCCATACGAATTTTTTCATTTCCGCCTTGGGGAAGCGTATGAACATAAATAGTGGTCATCGTAGAAGTTGTTTTTTGCGTTTCACCTTGTTGTTGAAATCCCGGCGGTAATTTCAGAGCAAGACTCGATTCATCTGTCGCTGTATAAGCCCGAGCGATACTACTTAAAAAAAGCAAACTCAATACAAGTAGAATTCTCATGCATCAGCTCCTTTTTTATAATTATACCAAATTTGACTTCTCTCAATTCATTTGCGTTAATGACCAAAATCAATCGATTACTGAGAATTTAGAATGAATCTGCTTGCCTTTGATACTTCATCGACCGCATGCTCTGTCGCTTTATTGTTCGATGAAAAAATTTCTTTTCGCCATACCATCGCGCCCATGCAACAATCAAAATTGATTTTACCCATGATTCATGAACTATTTTCAGAGAAGAATATTACATTAAAACAAGTAGATGCAATTGCATTTGGATGTGGTCCTGGAAGTTTTACGGGTGTCAGGCTTGCGACTAGTGTGGCACAGGGACTCGGGTTTGCAGGCGAAAAACCGTTGATTCCGATTTCTTCATTGGCGGCAACGGCGCAAACGGCTTATCAAGAACTCGGTTGGGAAAAAATAGTAGTTGCCATCGATGCGCGCGTTAATGAAATTTACTGGGCTTATTACACAGTCGAGTCACAGGCGTTAGTTAAACTCATCGGTCAGGAAAGATTGAGCACGCCCGATTTAATGTCCATCTCAGAGGAAAATTGGTATGGTGTCGGCAATGCATGGGATGTTTATCAACAGCAAATCACGCTAAAACCCTTAAAAAAAGATATTACATGTTTAGCAAATGCTTGCGCGATACTGGAATTAGCAAATAAACAGGGCGTCATGATGGCGCCCTCTGATGCATTGCCCGTTTACCTGCGCGATGACATCGCAAAAAAGGCCGTAAAATAGGTTTGTATTGCAACCCGTAACAGCGCTAAAATCAGCCATATTACTACAAAACTCTGGGGGTTAAATCTTTTCTATGGCTGGTCTACAAGATGCGGGTCGACAAGAGATCATTAATAAAATACGCCAATATTTAAAAACTAGAGTTCCTGAAGCGCAAGAAGCGCTTTTGGAAATATTCGCACAACGTTACTTCGTGAATTGCTCATTGGATGATCTTACGACACGATCAATAGATGATTTATACGGTGCATTTTTATCGCATTGGAATTTTATCTATGAACGAGCGCCGAATGAAGCTAAGGTACGAATTTTTAATCCCACACTCGAAAAAGATGGTTGGCAATCAACACATACGATTATTGAAATTTCGCACGATGACATTCCATTTTTAGTGGATTCGATTCGTACTGAAATCAATCGCAATGGCTTTCAAGTGCATTACACCATTCACTTTGGTGGATTGAAAGTAAAGCGCGACAAACAAAATCGTATTGTGGAAATTTTACCGGTGGGCGCAAGTGAGCCAGGTGCTTATTCAGAGGCGCCGATTTATGTTGAAATCGATCGACAAATTGATACCGAAGCGATGGAAGCATTACGCCTCAATATTGAAAGAGTATTAGGCGATGTGCGCGTGTCGGTCGCTGATTGGCGCAAGATGGTGAATAGTGTTGAAGAAGCGTTACTTGAATTAGAACAAAATCCACCGCCACTCGATCCGGCTGAAATTGCCGAATCAAAAGATTTTTTACGTTGGATTATCAACAATCATTTTACTTTTTTAGGTGCGCGTGATTATAAGCTCATTGGTAACGAAACCAATCGTGCATTACAAATTGTGCCTGGCACTGGGCTTGGCGTGTTACGCGATGATACGGCAAGCACGGTTTCACGTAATTATTCAGATTTACCTCCGCAAGCACGCAAACTTGCGTTATCCAAAAATATTTTGATTATTGCGAAAACCAATACGCACTCAACCGTGCATCGCGCGGTTTACACAGATTACATTGGCGTAAAACGCTTTAATGATAAAGGTGAACTCATCGGCGAACGTCGTTTTATCGGTTTATATACATCAACCGCCTACCACTCAAGCCCACTGTATATTCCGTTTTTGCGCCATAAAGTTGCTAAAGTCATTCAAGAATTTCATTATCCGCCGGATAGTCATAATGGAAAAGAAGTGGTTCACATTCTTGAAACATTACCGCGTGATGATTTGTTTCAAGCAACCCATGAAGAATTGGTGACGCTCACGCAAGGTATTTTGCATTTACAAGAACGTAAACGTATTCGTTTATTCGTGCGTAAAGATTCCTACGGCAGATATTTTTCCTGTTTGGTCTATGTCCCGCGCGAAATTTCGAATACGGAATTATCGCTCAATATGCAAGATGTGTTAATGCAAGCCTTTAATGGTTTAGAATCTTCATTTACCACCTATTTTTCAGATTCAGTGTTAGCGCGCATTCACTATCTTGTTCGTGTGAATCCAAAAGTGCCGGTTGAATATGATTTGGCACAACTCGAAAAACAATTAATTGATGTCTCACGCTCATGGGCGGATGAGTTAAAAACACAACTCGTGAGTAAATATGGCGAAGCAGAAGGATTAAAATATTTTTCCAAATATCGTAAAGCATTTCCAGCAAGTTATACAGAATGTTATTTGCCGTCTGAGGCCATGAATGACATTAAAAAAATAGAATCACTTTCCAATCAAAATCCATTGGAAATGTTATTTTATAAATCGGGCACGCATTCTTTACAATTAAAACTTTTTCATAGTGAACATACCATTGCTTTATCCGATGTGTTACCCACGCTGGAAAATATGGGATTACGTATTATTGGTGAACGCCCACATGAAATTATATTCCGTGATGGGACACTGATTTGGATCAGTGATTTCGACATGGTGCATGTCAAAAATAAACAATTAGATGTCGATTCGATAAAAGATAATTTTCAAGAAGCGTTCACGCATATTTGGTTTGCCGATAGCGAAGATGATGCGTTTAACCGTTTAGTGCTTGAAGCACAGCTCACTTGGCATGAAACAGCCGTATTACGCGCTTATACGCGCTATTTACGTCAAACTGGATTTACCTTCAGTCAAACCTATGTTGCGTCCGCATTAATTAATAACACGCATATTGCTAAAAATTTAATAGAATTATTTAAGTTACGATTTTCGCCAGAATATGGAGAAGATCGTCCTGATATTTCAGAAACAATTTCGAAAATCACTCAAGCGCTCGAAGAAGTGAGTAGTTTGGATGAAGACAGAATTATTCGTCGTATTTTAGAAGTGATTTTAGCCACGCTACGCACTAATTATTTTCAAACATCAAAAGATGGAAATTTCAAAGCGCATATTTCATTTAAATTTGATCCTTCACAAATTTCAGAATTACCCCTACCAAGACCCATGTATGAAATTTTTGTTTATTCACCGCGTGTGGAAGGCGTGCATTTACGCGCCGGAAAAGTTGCGCGTGGCGGATTGCGTTGGTCAGATCGTCGTGAAGATTTTCGCTCAGAAGTGTTGGGTTTAATGAAAGCGCAACAAGTCAAAAATTCGGTGATTGTGCCAGTGGGTGCAAAAGGTGGATTTTTTCCCAAAAAATTACCGGTGGATGGCGATCGAGATGCAATCATGAAAGAAGGTATTGCATGTTACTCCACATTTATTCGCGGCATGCTCGATATTACAGACAACATCAAAGACGGAAAAGTGATAACGCCGACAGATGTGGTGCGTTATGACGAAGATGATCCTTATTTAGTGGTGGCGGCCGATAAAGGTACTGCGACATTTTCTGATATCGCCAATGGTATTTCAAAAGAATATGAATTTTGGTTGGACGATGCATTCGCCTCAGGCGGTTCCGCGGGATACGATCACAAAAAAATGGGGATTACTGCACGCGGCGCTTGGGAATCGGTCAAACGTCATTTTCGTGAATTGGGCATTAATCCAGAAGCCAGTGATTTTACTGTGGTGGGTATTGGTGACATGAGTGGCGATGTGTTTGGTAATGGCATGTTAATGTCGAAACACATTAAACTGGTTGCTGCATACAATCACATGCATATTTTTATTGATCCGGATCCGGATGCAGCAGCCAGTTTTGAAGAACGCGCGCGCTTATTTAATTTGCCACGTTCGACGTGGATGGATTATAACGCTGAACTGATTTCAAAAGGCGGTGGTGTTTTTAATCGCGCAGCAAAATCCATTAAAATTTCTTCTGAAATGAAAAGAGTGTTTGGCATTGAATCCGATCATCTGATGCCGAATGATTTAATCCGTGCAATTTTAATGTCGTCGGTTGATTTGATTTGGAATGGCGGTATCGGAACATTTGTTAAATCGAGTGATGAAACTCACGCTGAAGTGGGTGATCGAACCAATGATGCGATTCGTGTGAATGGTAATGAGTTAAAAGCACGTGTCGTCGGCGAGGGTGGCAATTTAGGCTTAACTCAGCTCGCACGCATTGAATATTCATTGAGTGGTGGCGTGCTTTACACCGATTTTATCGATAATTCTGCGGGTGTGGATTGCTCTGACCATGAAGTCAACATGAAGATTTTGCTGAACAAGTTGGTGTTCGAAAACGAAATCACACTCGAGCAACGTAACAAATTATTAGAAAAAATGACGGATGAAGTTGCGCAATTAGTGTTGCGTGATAATTACGAGCAAACGCAAATGCTGAGCTTGGAAGCATCCGTTGCTTTGCAAACGATGGACTTATTCAGACGCTACATGAATGAATTAGAAAAAACCGGCCGTCTCAATCGTGCGTTAGAATTTATACCGAATGAAAAAAAATTATTAGAGCGCAAAGCCAACGGGCAGGGATTAACACGACCTGAGCTTGCCATATTACTTTCTTACTGCAAAATGTTTTTAAAGCAAGATATTCTAGCGTCCGATATTCCTGAAGATGAGTACTTTACGCATTTTCTTAAAATGGCATTTCCACCGTTACTTATCAAAAAATATTTACCGGAAATGAAAGAACATAGTCTACGCCGCGAAATTATTGCCACGCAATTGGGGAAACATATTACTGATCGCATGGGTGTTAATTTTATCGAACGGTTACAACGCGAAACAGGTGCCTCAGTTGCATTTATTGTGCGTGCATATGTAGTCGCAGAACAAATTTATGGGATGGATGAGTTATGGAAACAAATTGAAAGCTTGGATTTGAAAGTAAATACAGCGGTTCAACAAAAAATGATGTTGCAAATTTATTATTTAATTCGTCGTGCGACGCGTTGGTTTTTACGTAATTTAAAGCCCAATCTTGACATTGAAAAAGTTATTCATCATTACGCCAAACCCATCGCTGAATTAATTAAACAACTTCCCCAGCTGCTCACCGAATCCGATCAGGAATTATTAAAACTGGAAACCGATTCATTGCTGGATCAAGGCGTGACAAATCCCCTCGCTGAGCGTATCGCGAGTTGCAATATTTTATTTACCGCACTGGATATTGTGGAAGCGGCCACTAAACATAATTTGAATATTTCAGAGATGGCGCAAATTTATTATTCTCTGGGCTCGTATTTAGAATTAAATTGGTTACGCGATCAAATGAATGGCTATTCAATTGAAAATCAATGGGATGAATTGGCGCGCTCTGGATTTAGAGATGATTTGGATCGCGTACAACGCAAATTAAGCGTCAGTGTGTTGACACTCAAACAGAAAAAATTAAAATTACTCAGCGTCAATGAGCGTATTGATGCTTGGTTGGAGCAATATCAATTACTGATTCAACGTTGGCAAAATTTACTTGCGGAAATTAAATCCAGTAACAATGTCGGATTCATCACCTATTCTGTCGTGTTACGCGAGTTATTTGATTTTGCCCAAGTTGGATAAATAAGGACATGAGATGACAACAAAAATTTCAGCGGATTTTCCGTATGAGTCACACTATGCGGATGTGCTTGGTTCAAAGATGCATTACATCCAGCAAGGTCAAGGTGATCCGATTTTATTTTTGCATGGTATTCCGACTTCATCTTATGTGTGGCGGAATGTGATTCCGCATTTGGCGACTTTGGGACGTTGCATCGCACCTGATTTAATTGGTTTTGGAAAATCGGACAAACCTGATATTCAATATACCCTACAGGATCATATTCGATATATTGAAAAATTTATCGAAGCATTAAACTTAAAACGAATCACACTGGTGATGCATGGTTTTGGATCGATCATTGGATTTCATTATGCAATGCAACACGAGAAAAATTGCAAGGGATTAGTTTTTTACGAATCCTATTTGCGCGAATATGGTGATGACATTCCTTTGGCTTATCAAGAACAAATTATTACTTGGCAGAGCGAAAAATATATTAATGAAATTATCGAAAGCGCCACGCATTTTATTGATCAAGCTTTATTGCAAGGCACCATCCGTTCACTGAGTCCTGCAGAAATGGCTTTTTATCACATCCCATTTAAGCAACCGGGATCTGGTAAACCGATTAGTCAATTTATCCGAAATTTAAATGATCAAGATTATAAAAAAATTATTGCTGATTATTCGAAAAAATTGACACAATCCTCGTTGCCCAAACTTATGTTATATTCAGTGCCTGGATTTATTACCACGATTGAAACATTAATGTGGGCGAAAGATCACTTGCCCAATCTTGAAATTGTCGATATGGGCGAAGAATTACATTATATGCAAGAAAGTAATCCCAGTTTGATGGGCGAGGCGATTAGTATTTGGTTACAAGGTGTAGAACAAAATGCATAAAAAAAATGAAACGTATAACGTAGCAATCGTGGGTGTAACCGGAATTGTGGGAACCACTACCTTATCGATATTAGAAGAACGTCAATTTCCGATTAATAAACTTTATTTACTGGCGAGTGAACGCTCGGTCGGCGATGCGCTCGAATTTAATGGAAAAACGCATTACGTTGAAGATTTGGCAAGTTTTGATTTTCAGCAAACTGAACTTTGTTTTTTTTGCACCAATAATGAAATTTCGGCGCGTTATGTCCCTGAGGCCACTAAAGCGGGTAATGTGGTGATCGACAAAAGTTCTCATTATCGTTATGACAATGACGTTCCATTAATTGTTCCTGAAGTGAATGCAGAGGCGCTTAAAAAATTTCGTAAAAAAAATATTATTGCCAATCCGAATTGCTCAGTGATTCCAGTCGTGGTGGCATTAAAACCCATTTATGATGCGGTGGGAATTACACGCATGAATGTTGCGACCTATCAATCCGTCTCAGGCAGTGGAAAAGAAGCCGTGAGTGAATTGGCTGAACAAACCGCCTTATTATTAAATGGAAAACCGATTAAACCGAAAGTGTATTCCCAGCAAATTGCGTTTAATGTGTTACCGCATTGTGATGAACTGCAAGAAAATGGTTACACTCGCGAAGAAATGAAAATGGTATTAGAAACACAAAAAATATTGAATGATAAAAAAATTCAAGTTAATCCAACTGCTGTCAGGGTTCCTGTTTTTTTTGGGCATTCGGCTGCCGTGCATCTCGAAACTAAAGAAAAAATTTCGTTAAAAGATGCGCTTGATCTGCTTTCCGGCGCTCCTGGAATTAAGCTCACGACTGGAAAGCATCAATATCCAACGCCGGTGTCTAATGCGACAGGAAGTGATGAGGTTTATGTCGGGCGCGTCCGTGAAGATTTTTCTCATAAAAAAGGATTGAATTTATGGGTTGTTGCGGATAATTTACGGAAGGGCGCTGCGTTGAATGCGGTTCAAGTGGCTGAGTTACTCATCAAAGATTATTTATAATTCCCCCACTGCCATGCCAGCATGACAGAATGGTAGAATGACACAGGAGAAAAAAGAAATGCTGCAAGAGTATTTTCAATTTGTTATTTCGTTCACTCAATCTTTTTTAATAAATGTTAATCATATGTTAGGCGATTTCGGTTGTCTGTTACTTGCAGGTATTTTTTTATTATTGTTAATCACATTAAAAATTAAATGGTCTAAAGTTGAAGAATCGCTGCCAGTTGCAAAAGCAATTCCCCAAAAAATAAATCAACACGTAGATTCCATCGCTGGCGAGGACGTGATGACAACGCAACTTGATTTAGCGCGCGCTTATATTGAAATGGATGAAAATCAATTAGCCAAACAAATTTTGAGTCAAGTCTCGGCAACTGGTAATCCCACACAACAACGCCAAGCACAGCAATTGATGTCAGGTCTTTAATGCGTATTGCGTTGGGTGTCGAATACAATGGCCAGGATTTTTTTGGTTGGCAAACGCAATCCAATTTACCGACCGTACAAGGCACCTTAGAAAATGCATTAACGATCATTAATGACGAACCCGTCAAACTTTTTTGTGCGGGTAGAACAGATGCCGGAGTGCATGCAACCGGTCAAGTCGTGCATTTTGATACAACCAAAAACCGCTCAGAGCGTGCATGGACATTAGGCACGAATACTCATCTTCCATCGAGCATTGCTGTCAAATGGATGCGCGAAGTGGATGATGGATTTCATGCGCGATTTTCCGCGTTATCACGTTGCTATCGCTATGTAATTTATAATTCATCAACCCGCTCTGCACTTTGGGCGCAACATGCGCTGTGGCATTATCATGCGCTTGACATCAAACCGATGCTTGAGGCGAGTCAATTTCTCTTAGGCGAACAGGATTTTAGCTCATTTCGTTCAGCGGAGTGCGAGTCAAAATCACCGATGCGCAATGTGCATTCTATTCAGGTGAAACGTCAGGATGAGTTGGTCATCATTGAAATACAAGCCAATGCTTTTTTACATCATATGG
Source organism: uncultured Coxiellaceae bacterium (assembly GCA_964578975.1). Classification (GTDB taxonomy): domain Bacteria; phylum Pseudomonadota; class Gammaproteobacteria; order DSM-16500; family DSM-16500; genus CAYRUP01. The sequence continues at coordinate 39,107 of CAZOFA010000004.1, read as the reverse complement.
TGCGCAATATCGTTGGCGCGCTTTTAGCGGTGGGAACCGGACTAAAACCGCCGAGCTGGCTGCATGAAGTGCTGTTAGCACGCGACCGTCGAAAAGCCGCTGAAACAGCGCCACCCATGGGGCTTTATCTAGATAAGGTTAATTACCCTGAGGCTTATCATTTTCCTGTAAAAATGAGGCATTTGCTTCTATAATTAAGCTCTATTTATAGAGCTTAAGGCAAAATATGAGCTGGCTTAAAAAATTATTACCCTCACGCATACGCACGGAAGCGGTCACCAAGAAAGGGGTGCCGGAAGGATTGTGGTCTAAGTGCGATAAATGCAATGCCATTCTTTATCGCTCTGAGCTCGAACGCAATCTAGAAGTCTGTCCCAAGTGTGACTATCACATGCGTATTTCTGCGCGTAAACGCTTGAATTATTTTTTAGACGAAGGAACGCAAATTGAAATTGCAGCCGATGTGTTACCTGCGGATGTGCTGAAATTTAAAGATTTAAAAAAATATAAAGATCGTTTGTATACGGCGCAAAAAGAGACGGATGAAAAAGAAGCATTGATTGTGTTACGCGGACAAGTACATTCTGTGCCTGTCGTGGTGGCTGCCTTTGAATATGGATTTATCGGCGGATCGATGGGTGCGGCTGTTGGCGAACGTTTTGTGCGTGCAGTGAATACCTCATTAGAATTTAAAATGCCATTCGTGAATTTTTCTGCCAGTGGTGGCGCGCGCATGCAAGAAGCATTAATTTCTCTGATGCAAATGGCAAAAGTGAGCGCTGCATTGGCGCGTTTAGCCGAGCAAAATATTCCGTATATTTCAGTGTTAACTGACCCCACCATGGGTGGCGTTTCAGCCAGTTTAGCCATGTTGGGCGATATCATTATTGCAGAACCTAAAGCGCTGATCGGTTTTGCGGGCCCACGAGTGATTGAGCAAACGGTACGAGAAAAATTGCCAGAAGGATTTCAACGCAGTGAATTTTTATTAGATCATGGAGCGATTGACATGATTGTTTCGCGTAATCAGTTGCGGGATGTGATAGCGCGATTATTGGCAAAATTGTTAAAACAACGCGCGATTTCAACGACATAAGAGGTGAAATATGGAAAGAAAGAAAATGCAAAGGATCATTGGCATATTAGTTGTGATTGGTTTAATCGTGATTGTGATTCCTCTGTTATTCGGAAAAAATGATGCGCCGATGCAAGAAGCATCGACTGTCAAAGCGCCACCATTTCCCGATCAACAGCAAACAAACACCGAGAAAACACCTGACGCGTCTGTTGCGCAAAACACGGTAAATAATCCGGCACCGAATTTACCTGCACCTGCTGCTGTCAATCCGAATCCCGTTGCGGCAAAAACACCGGCACCTGCTGCTGATTCGAATGTAACAAAATCTGATGTTGCCACACCGACACCTGCCGCAGCCTCGGCCCCAGCTGATTCAGCACAACCTGCGCCCACGAATTCGGCTGATAACACAAAAGAGACGGGCATTATTTATGAACGTCCAAAAGACATTGTGCAACCGACATCAACGACGACAGCTACACCTACACCTACACTTACACCAACTTCTACACCTACAGATACAACTGCACCCGTTGCGCAAAATCCGCTGCAACAAACTGTTGCGCCACCTGCGGCCACTCCTGCAAAAATTGACGATGTAAACTCTGTGCCTACCACAAAAATTAAACCGGCTGTGCTCGAGAAAAAATCGCATCGAACCATGAAGGTGAAACCCGCTGTGGCAAAAAATAGCAAAAAAATGCTGCATCAAGCGAGCGAAAAATCATCTTGGGCGATTCAAATGGGAAGCTTTAAAGTCAAAAATAATGCCTTACGTTTAACAAACCGCTTACGTGCAGCGGGCTATAAAGCATATTATCGTGATATTAAATCTGCGAGTGGACATAACAGTACACGCGTTTATATTGGTCCTGAATTAAAACAAGCGGCTGCGGTAAAATTATCATCGGATGTGTATCATCATTTAAATTTACAAGGCGTGATTATTCCCTACAAAAAAGTGACATAAATGACAACGCATCAAACTACATTTAAAGTGAGTACGCCCGGTCGAGGTTTGTTAAACATCACGGATCAAGTTGCAGATATTGTGCTTCAAGCGGGCGTACTGACGGGTGTGTGTCATGTGTTTTTGCATCATACGAGCGCATCATTAATCATTTCTGAGAATACGGATCCTGATGTGCTCTATGATTTAGAACAATTCATGAGTCGACTGGTGTTGGATGGTGACCCGCAATATAAACATTTGGCCGAAGGTGCTGATGATATGTCAGCGCATATTCGTTCCACATTAACTGCAAATTCGCTGACCATCCCCATCACAAAAATGCATTTAAATCTTGGCACTTGGCAAGGTGTTTTTGTCTGGGAGCATCGCGTTAATCCGCATGAACGTAAAATTACGGTGACGATAAATTCTTAGCTCTCTCGTGTCATTCCCCGGAGGCGGGAATTCATCTAGAAATAGTGTTATTTTCAGAATAGATTCCCGCCTGCGCGGGAATGACACGCCAAATCGTGTTGCTCATCGGTTGTCGGTGTAATTCTTAACATAATGTAATCTTTCCTTAGAGGGATAGGGCAGTCGCTCGTATATTCATGACGATAATTTTTTTATTTTTCATTGCATCCGCAATCAATTGATAAGCTTCAATCGAATCTTGCCATAATTTTTCACCGAATTTTTTTTGAAATAATTCTGCAAGATTCGCCTTACGCAAGCGATTAATAATTTGCATATTATAATCGGCATAAGATTCGGACACATCATTCATTTGAATGTTCTCAAAACCAGCTTGCTGGATGATATCGAAGTATCGTTGTCTTGCAATAGGAAATAAAGATAAATTTTCAATTTCACAAAATTGTTTAACGAGATCATCCCAGAGATAATCGACAGGACTTAACCAATCATCAATCACTAAGTGACCGCCAGGTTTCATCACCCGAAACATCTCATTGAACGTGTTTTGTTTATCTTCCAAATGAACTAATACCCCTTTGCTGTAAACGACATCAAATTCATTTTTTGCAAATGGCATGGTGGGAAAATTTTCATAGCACACAAATTTTAATAATGACTTAAGTGTCGGAGGAATTTTTTTATTTGCTTGCCTAACCATCCATGGATTTATTTCTAAGCCGGTGACATGAGCGGAATAGTGATCAGCTAAATAATTTGCAATGCCACCTAATCCAAAACCAATATCCAAACATTTTTTTTTCACTAACGGAATATCGCGAAACATTTCCTCAATGGCGTCAATGCCACCTTCTGACATCATGCCTGTTCCATAGGCTAATTCCAGCATGTCGCAGTATGATTCGGGATATTCGTTAATTATTTTTTCGATATTCATGTTTTTTTCCAGTTTCATCGTTATCGTCATTGCGAGCGTAGCGAAGCTTTGATCGGCACGAAAACCTGGATTGCTTCGCTACGCTCGCAATGACGAGAAGAGGCTGCTCGCAATGACGGTCTAACGAATGTTAATCGCTTCGCGCGAACCATCTTCTCTACAAATTAATGCACTTCCATGATCATGCCAAGCCGCGAGTACCGTGCGAGTTGCATCCTTATCATCTAATTTAAATTCATGCACCGCAGGGCGATGCGTGTGACCATGAATCAAATGCTGTACGTGATGTTTGCGCATCACACGGTATACTTCGTCATCGGTGACATCCATAATATTTTCAGCGGTTGTACTAGTATGTGCTTTGCTGGCTGCTCGATAACGTTCTGCCATTTGTCGTCTTTTTTCTAATGACTTTAGCGAAATTAATTTTTTAAAAATCCAACTACGCGATTTTTTTCTAAATTTTTGATAGGCCACATCTCGCGTGCATAATGAATCACCGTGCATTAATAAAGTCGGCACACCAAATATATCTATTTGATATTCATCTGGTAAAAACTGACATCCGGTCATCTGCAAAAATTTTTTTCCGATTAAAAAATCGCGATTGCCATGCATTATATAAATTGATAACCCATTGTCAGTCGCTTTTTTTAACTCTGCGATAATCATTTGATTAAAGGGTGTGAGATCATCATCGCCAATCCAGCGATCAAAAAAATCACCCAAAATAAAGAGCGAGTTTTCGCCCGCGGTGATATTGCGCAAGAATTGTATAAATAAATCAGTGATATATGGGTTTTGGGCTTCTAAATGTAAATCAGAAATGAATGCTTTGATCATGTTTAACTCATGTTGTCAATACCAATATTTAACGAACAGCATTTTATTCGTATTCTATACTAAAAGTACAGGATAAGTGTTTTTGTGGGAGGTAACTGTTATGAATATTTTAACGCATTCAACTTCCACTGCTTTATGGCATGAAATTGTCTGTGAGGCTGAAGAGTCTTGTCGAGTGTCTTTGTGCGATGAAACCGAATCTTATCTGGTTTTTTTATTGATGCGTTATATGAATAAGCCTGAACTGTTAAAGCAAATTATTGCAACTGAATTTTTGCAAGGTATCGATTCATCGCCTTCCAAACAATTGCTCGCGTTGCAAGAAGTAGGCGATAAGTGCCTGCTATTTTCCGGGCTCTATCCGAGTATTGCCGATAAGCGTTTAGTGAGGATTAGTTATTTCGTTAATCTCGGTCAAGCCGCCTATGTCCGGATCTCAAAAAAGAATAATGATTTGTATGAATTGTTAAGTACCCAATTTGTCTCTTTAATGGATGTATTGCAAGCGATACGTCAATATAACCACGATTTCCCGGATTTATTACCCCTTCAGGCCTATGAATTATGGAATGACACCGGTAGTCGTCGTGCACTTTCTATTCTACGCCAATATACCCAAGCCACCCCCGTAAAAAAGTTCTAGCGCAAGCGCAACGCCTTTAATAAAATAAGTCAAACTATTAGGAGCACGTTATCAATGCGTTTAGTGTTACTCGGATGCCCTGGGGTGGGTAAAGGAACCCAAGCAAAATATATAAAAGAAGAATACGGCATCGCGCAAATTTCTACCGGTGATATGCTGCGTCAGGCGATTAATGCAGGGACACCACTGGGTCAACAAGTGAAACAAATTATGGATGAAGGACGTCTGGTGTCTGATGATGTCATGATTGCGCTGGTTAAAGCGCGTGTTCAAGAACCCGATTGTGCAAATGGTTTTTTGCTGGATGGTTTTCCACGTACGATCCCACAAGCAGAAGCACTACATGAAAATCATGTGCATTTAGATTTTGTCGTTGAAATTCGCGTGCCTGATGATGAACTGATTCGGCGCTTGAGCGGTAGACGTGTTCATCTCGCTTCAGGTCGTGTCTATCATATTGAATTCAACCCGCCGAAAGAAGATAACAAAGATGATGTGACAGGTGAAGCGCTCTTCCATCGGCAAGATGATTATGAAGATACCATTAAAAAACGTATAGCAGTTTATCACCAACAAACGGAACCCTTAGTGAATTATTATATCAATCAAGCAAAAGATGAGCCGGATCATTCGCCTGTGCATATTCGCATTAATGGATTGGGAACGATGCTTGAAGTTAAAGAAAGAATTTTTGCTGCGCTCAAAAAATAAGGAGAAGCAACCATGGATTTGAAAAAATTTCTTTTCACGCTATGTGCAACAATCGTCACGAGTCAAATAAGTTTTGCAGCGGAACCTGTGTCTTCTCCCATCGGTTATTGGAAATCCATCGATGATGTCACAGGGAAACCTAAAAACATTATTCAAATTTGGAAAACCAAAGATCAAATTCTCATGGGAAAAATTATCAAAGTTTTTCCCGCGCATCTCAACACCGAAACAAAAATTTGCACCGCTTGTTTTGGTGCGCAACATAATCAACCGATTGTGGGAATGGTGATTATGTCAGGATTAAAATTAGCGGAAACACAATGGGTAAAAGGCCAAATTCTTGATCCTGAAAATGGAAAAACGTATAACTGCACGGCGCGGCTGACTGAGAATGGGAAAAAATTAAAAGTGCATGGTTATTCAGGGTTACCGTTGTTTGGTCATTCTCAAACATGGGAACGCGTGGATTTGCTGTCGGGATGAGTTGGTAATCTCTTCTTAGAACTGCTTTTTCGTGCCCGAGCCCGTGTGCGTGCCCGGGCCCGTCTTTTCTTCTATAAAAAAACGGGCTCGGGCACGAAAAATCAGCGAGGCACTATGACTGTGCTTTTCTTTGCGTAAAATGATCCACCGTCGCCGCACACACCAAATCACCCCAAACATTCACCATCGTACGGAAACGATCGAGAATGCGATCGAAAGGCAGCAATAATGCGATCGCGGAGGTCGGGACATTCACAGAACGCAGCACCATGATCATCGTGACCAATCCACCTTCAGGAATCCCAGTTGCACCCATGCCCGCTAAAATGGCTGTTAAAAAGATTCCGATCTGGGAAAGAATCGGCAGATGCATTCCTAAAATTTGACAAAAGAACAGAGTAGAGACGGCTTCATACATCGCAGTCCCTGCAAGATTAATCGTGGTCGCCAGTGGCAACACAAATCGTGCAACGTCTTCACTGATATTTTGATTTTTTGCCACAATCAACGTGACAGGCAAAGTCGCCATTGAACTTGAAGTGGCAAATGCAGTAATCATTGCATTCGATGCGGAACCAATAAATTCTTTAGAATTTTTTCGCGTGATAAATCTTATCACCGCCAGTTGCCATAAAATTTGTAAAAATAATCCGATTAAAAACACTAAAATAAAAATAAACATTCCAGCGATACTCGCAGCGAGGCGATTTTGCAAAGACGCTTCAGCAATCGCAGAACCTAATAATGCAAATAATCCGATGGGCGTTAAATACATTAACCAAATAATCATTTTTACAAACACATCGCGTAATCCGTTAAAAAACACGATGACCGGTTTGGCTGTTTCACCGACTGAAACACACGCGATAGCAAACACAATACTAAAAAACACAATCGGCATGATTTCAAATTTTGCTGCTGCATCAACAATATTAGGAGGAAACAAGGTGAGTAAAAACGATGAGAAATCAATTGAATGGGCTTCGGTAGGTAATGCATTTGCAGTAATAAAACTCGCAGGAATTCCGACGCCTGGTTTAAACACATTGAGTAACACAAGTCCTATGATCACCGCGAACGAAACACTTAACAACACATAAGTAATGGTATAAACCCCGATGGAACCTAAACGCTTGATCCCGCCCATCGAAGTAATCGCGCTTACTAACGCACAGAAAATTAGCGGTAGTACGACTAATTTAAGTAAATTTATAAATAAAGTACCAATCCAATGGACACTCAACATTTGTTTAGGAAAAAAGATTCCACCTGTAATTCCTAACACAATGCTCGCAATAATTAACAAAAACATTTTATTTTTCATGTCAGATATCCACGAATAAATTATAATTTTTAATACCAACGCTTCCGTGGCTAGAGGACTTTCCTGACCCATCCTTGAATAGATGGATTAGGCCATAAAATGGCCAGAATGTGCTATTATATACCACAATTAAATCAAACAGAAACAATAGTTTATTACTCGCGATTTAAAAAAATTAATATATTCATATGGTTATGAAATTATTAGGAAAATTATGGTTGCTAACCATCCTGCCGTTTGGTATATCGGTTTTTTTAAAATTTAATAATAAATAAGTAGAGTTAATTATGTTTCTGAGAGCACCACGCGTATCATCATTTACTCATCGATTTTTTTCTCAATTTTCTCCCTCAGTCCCCATAGAACCATTAGGCAGATGCATTCCAGAAAAAAAACTGCTGGTGCCAATGACACGAAAACGTGATTTAAGAGAGTTGCAAGAAAAATTTTCGCCTAAAGTTGTGGGTGATTATAGTAAAAGCAAATTTGCAAAAGAGATTGGTCTCTATCTTTATCCCAATGATTGGCGTGATTGTTATGGCTGGCATGATGCGGCTAAACCGCAAGTTAATCAATATTCAACAACACAAGATAAAAATCTCGCGCTCGTTTTTGGTAATGGCAATATACTTTCATGGGCACCTGAATTTCCTGCTGATGTTATTTTATTAGCGGATTGTGAACCGGTGCTGCATTATTTTTTATTGAGCGTGCGTGATTTAATTGTCACAGCTGATGCACGTGAATTTTCCACTGAAATGAGAGAAAGGTTGCTGGAAAAAATCCGCGAACTTGAAATGGAAATCTATACTAAAAATCGTGGTCTGCATTTTGATCGCGAACTTCATAAACATACTGCAGGGGAATACCGGGAACTCAGCGGTTCACATTTTTTAAGTAGCCAAGCTCGTCTTATAGAGTGTCAACGAGCATTAATGGAAAAAGAAATAATACCACTTGGTGTAGATGCTTTTAATGTTCAAGCGATGGGTGAAGTCAGTGACATTGTAAAAAAAGCCGGTCGTAAATTTTCATATGTTAATTTAACGAATCTTGCAGATTATGATACCAACGAAACGTTATTTTATAGCGTTTGCCAATTACCTTTTTCAGAACAAAACTTACAAATTATATCAACTTCACGCAATCGTAATGAATCGAGTAAACATGAACCTCATCGTTTTTATCTTTCAGAGGATCTGCCTGCATTACAAAAGGCAATTACACAATCACATAATCTCGCGATGAAAAATCTTTTAAATTATGATGATGCGCGAATGCATTCAGTGCCGCGGCGGAAATAAACTAAAATAGTTATTGAACAGTAGAACGCATTCTGTTTAAAATAAAATCCATCCAATTTAACGGGAGGGTGGTATGCACAATATTTACTCAGGCTCAAGATTGAAATGTATTGCTTTAATTTTCTCTGTATCTCTGTTTCCTCTTTTAAGTATTGCTGCGACACCGACGACACTTACAAAAAAACCAGTTGCGCCTACAACGTTCGAGAATTATTTAAAAACGGCTGATAGCTGCAATGACAGACGTTGTCCTGCGGGTGCCTATGTGATTAAAACTTCCAGTGACTTGCAGAAAGTGAGTGATGGTTTAATTGGGCAAAGCCAAGATTTATTAGGTCCCTCGCAATGGACCAATAAACATTACGCGTTGTTGATTCAACCCAGTGATGTGCTATATACGTTTACCACTCCAGCAAAACGCACTCCGTTAGGTTTTTATACGCAAATTGTGGGAGTAGGAGCGAGCCCAGATGATGTGCGTATTTCGCCTGGTATTGAAGTTTATAATCAATGTCCGACCGGGCTTGATTCATGTTTAACAACAGGCGCGTTAGATAATTTTTGGCGCAGCTTAGAGAACGTGCAGCTCGCGAACAAAGGAACTAGCATGGATCAATTGCATTATGCAGTTTCACAAGCATCTCCCGCGCGACGCATTCATGTGACTGGCAGTTTGTCATTGTGTGATCCATCTGGTGTTCCTCCCAATTATTGGTGCGGATATGCGAGCGGTGGATTTATCGCAGACTCGGTGATTGATAATACATTGACAACGGGTTCTCAGCAGCAATGGATCACGCGGAATACGAATGTGGGTTCTCCGGATGGAAATCAAAGTGCATTGTGGAATATGGTATTAGTCGGATCTAAGATTGATAATTTAAAACTTCCAACTGATCCACATCGTGAAGAAATTCCCTGGATTAATTTTCCGCTCACGAAAAAAGATGTCACACCGGTGGTTGCTGAAAAACCTTATTTAACGTTTACAAAAGCAACCAATAAATGGCAAATGGTAGTGCCTGATGTGGTGTCGAACCAAACGGCGCCTGAGATGACATTCAAAAATCATCATGCGCAACAAACATTGGATGTCGACACGCAATTTTTTATTGTCGCGCCTGATGAGAAAAGTAAAATCACGACGTTAGATCCACAAGCGATTCAAAATATTAATTCGCAACTGGCGCAAGGGCAAAATTTAATGATTATGCCGGGTGTTTATAATCTTAGTGCACCTATCATCGTGCCAAAAAGTGCAGTGATTTTTGGATTGGGTTTACCGACGTTGGTTTGCCAAAATCAAAATGGTTCTTGTATGACGGTGAGCGCCGATGAAGGTGTCCGCTTAGCGGGAATTATTTTTGAAGCAGGCACAACACCCGCGAAACCGAACCAAGCGTTATTGCAAATCGGCACAGAAAAAAATAAACATGCTGGAAATGATGCAAATCCCAATGTGTTATCGGATATTTATGTTCGAATTGCTGAGACACAATATACCGATCGTTCCAGAGGAATGCGCCAAGCGGATACAGGTATTGCAATTTATTCCGATCATACCATCGGTGATAATTTATGGATTTGGCGTGGCGATCATGACATGGTCAGTGGAAATGGTCCGGTCACTTGGTCAGATAATCTGGCGAAACATGGTTTAGTGGTGTATGGCGATCATGTCACGATGTATGGTTTGTTCGTCGAGCATTTCCAAGATTATCAAACGGTGTGGTATGGCGATCATGGGCAAGTTTATTTTTATCAATCAGAAATGCCTTATGATGTTGAAAGCACGGATATGTCGACTTGGACATGCACACTGCCCATTCCAACCAAGAAACCAAGTTATACACATAATGGTTGCGCATCTTATTGGGTCAGTCCCGATGTTACCTCGCATATCGCGCAAGGCTTGGGTGTTTATACCTATTTTAAAACCTTGCCCATTAATCCTGTGAGTGGTGTGCGTGCGCCGCACGGTATGCAAATGACCGGGATAGTCGGTCACTGGTTAAATGGGAATACAGAAAGTGGCATGCAACATTTAGTTGAAGATTTTAATTCACCGTCACAAACGAAAGGGTATTCACCGATTGGAACGTCATCTGATTTGATGACGTCTGATATTGGATATTATAACTAAAATGTTAAATAGCACTCTTCCCTCGCTGGGAAGGGTGCTAGATACAGTGTCATTCCCGCGCAGGAATGACACGATACAGAATATTCAATTCTAAATAATATCAGTTGTTATCATCAAACCTGACAAGTAAAATCCTTCCTTTTTAAGGTATTATTATGCGTGCTCACGTTGCAGAAGAAAAATCAAAGAATCATTGCAGCATTTCATCTATCATACAGTTAAGTGAAAATACCCTAATTTATCTAATCAGTAGCGTCAAGGATGTTAAACTGGTTGCTTATAATTTCAAAGAAAATAAACAAATGGCTGAACTTGTTTTTTTAAGATCGGAATCGGAAATAGATATGGCTTACTTAGAAAAATTAGCCAAGTCTTCTCATCCCAATCAATTCGAATTATATTTTCCTGTTCCAGCCTATAGCAAAACAGTCTCATCCTGTTTCGCTCGCGCTCGAAATACAGATGCTGATGGATTTAAAGTGACGACTTACCAATTAAATGAAGATGGATTTCGAGCGCTCTCATCGACCAATAAAACATGCACACAATTGCTAGCTGAACTTGATGTGTCTAATATAACTCAAAAAGAGCTGGCGTTATTAAAAAAAACAGAAGAGATCATACAAAAAGCAAGCATAAAGGCAAAAATGCTGAAAAATGCAATAACAAATTGTAATAATTTCGTTGAGACCAATGACTTGTATATTCTCTCCCTGTATGGCGAGGATTCGATTTATTTTATAAATAAATCGAATTATACTTTCACAATGTTAAATACCTCGGATGCGCCTCGGCCAGAAGTTATGAATGATTCAAGCGCGTTAAGGCGATAAATGGCAGGTCAGGAACAACAGGGAAATTATTTCTTTTTTCAGATGAGGTTATACCATGAATAAAATATTTAAATTAATTTTGTTGCTTACAACAGTACTTTCTCTTTCAACAGTTGCGAACGCGAGCATGCCAGAATATTCTTCACCCAAAAATAAAATTATTGTGACACCAACGCAACCTGAGTTTACTATTACATTAAAATCGAATGCAACGACTGGCTATACTTGGTCAATTGCAACTATAGATGAGACGATGTTTAAAAACGTGAGTCATAAATATGTTGCACCGAATACTAAATTAATCGGCGCACCCGGTTATGAGGTGTGGACTTTCAAAGCGCTCTATCCTGAAAAACCCTTTGCGGTTAATCAGGTGGGACATGTCGTGATGCAATACACCAGACCTTGGATGAAAAATGATAAACCAGAGACGGTTTATCATTTTACTATTGTCCTAAAAAAGAAATAGTCATCGTACGTCTAAAGTCGTGCTAAAGCGCGCTTATCACGCGCAGGGTTGACCACAGAAAGCATTTTTTCTCTATCCTGCGCGGATAAAAAAGTTAAAACGATTTCAGGATCATTTGCCGCAATATTTTGTTTAGCAGTCGTTAAGGCTAAATAGACGCTTTCTAACAATTGTTCAGCTGCGAGCAAATTTTTCTTTATCCGCATCGTAGTTAAATCATTTTTATCAAAAAGACCCACATTCCTTGGTTCTTTTTGGTTATCTTCAATAAAAGAAAATGCCTCATAACAATAAACGATTTTTTCTATTAATTTTTTTGTACTTTCTGATTCAGTTAAAGTTGAATTTCGTAGCATTTCTTCTAGCGCCTGAAGTTTTTTTGCGGTCGCTTTCATCTTGGCGCAAAGTTCTTTCTCAATCAGCGGTGGAAAAGAAGATACCGGCAAGCGAATCAGTTCTTGTGGAGGGATGGTCCAATATAAATTTGCGCCAGTTCCATTTTTGCGATATTGCTTAACCCCCTGTTTTGTCTTGCGTGTGCTCAATGGACCGCTACTATGAAATAAAATTTCTTCCATCGGCCCACTTCGACCTGGTCGCACAGGATACGCACCATTATCAGTCAAGCGTCTTAAATGCTCGGGTGCGATGATATCTTTCAATATAGCCAAAGCGCCGGTTTTACAATTGCTTGAATCTTTAAATAACCCATCCATGCTTAATGAAAATTTTACGCCAAACGGATAAAGCCGTGGCTCTTCTGAATTTTCACGCGCGCGCTCTAATTCTCTTTGAAAAATTTGATAGGAATGTTTTTCTTGTGGGTAATATTTATAATTAGTTTTTTGATCCGTGTGTGGTAATTTCGGAACGATCTCAGCAATCGCGAGATATTGTTGTCTTTTCTTCGCTTCGCATTTTTCATATATCGCCTTAAATTGTTCTGGATATATTTCAATGGTGACACCATGCACGCCACTGCCTTTATCAAACCAAAAGATTTCTTCATCGATCAGCATGCCGTGATTTCCGGTTAAATCCAAATCAACATTGCGCGCTTTTTTAATTCGACCGATGAATGAATCGGGCTCGCTGGTACTGGGCACTCCATAATAACCATACCGATGAGAGACTTTAAGTTTATTTCCTTCTGATTCCGAAAGAAAAATAGAAATATGCCCAAAACCCATACCTCCTTCGGTGATAAGAATCGTGACCGCTTGCATTTAATAACACTCCTATTTTGAATTGACTTATTCAATTATCCGCCTTGATCTTAGAGAGTGCTACGATTTATAGTACCAACCATTATTAATCTAACATTCAAAAGAGCTCACATGTCGCAATTTATTTATACAATGCAAGGGGTTGGTAAAATTGTTCCGCCCAAACGAGAAATTTTAAAAAATATTTGGTTGTCATTCTATCCAGGCGCAAAAATTGGTGTATTGGGATTGAACGGCTCTGGAAAATCCAGCTTGTTAAAAATTATGGCGGGTGTTGATAATGATTTTATTGGTGAGGCGCGTCCGCAAGCGGATATTAATATTGGTTATTTGTCTCAAGAGCCGGCACTCGATCCCAATAAAACCGTACGCGGCAATATTGAAGAAGGGGTGGGTGAAGTCATTCATTGGTTGAATCGTTTTGGCGAAATCAGCATGAGTTTTGCGGAACCCATGAGTGATGACAAAATGAATCAATTGTTGGAAGAGCAGGGTGAGTTGCAGCATAAAATTGACTCAGTCAATGGTTGGGAAATTGAACGTAAATTGGATATTGCTGCGGATGCATTGCGCTTACCACCGTGGGAGGCAGATGTCACCAAAATTTCTGGCGGTGAACGTCGACGTGTGGCGTTATGTCGTTTATTATTGTCGAAACCAGATATGTTATTGTTGGATGAACCCACTAACCATCTCGATGCCGAAAGTGTGGCGTGGCTGGAGCGATTTTTGCAAGAATATTCAGGCACCGTTGTGGCAGTGACCCACGATCGATATTTTTTGGATAATGCTGCCGGTTGGATTCTTGAATTAGATCGTGGTCAAGGTATTCCGTACGAAGGCAATTATTCTGCCTGGCTGGAGCAAAAAGAAAAACGATTAGAACAAGAAGAACGTCAAGAAACCGCGCATCAAAAAGCCATGAAAGCCGAGCTCGAATGGGTGCGTACCAATCCCAAAGGGCGACACGCGAAAAGCAAAGCGCGTCTGGCGCGTTTTGAAGAGTTAAGTTCGCAAGAATTTCAAAAACGTAATGAGACACAAGAACTTTATATTCCACCCGGTCCGCGTTTGGGTGATCTCGTCATTGAAGCAACGGATGTCAGCAAACGTTTTGATGGTCGTTTACTGTTTGAAAATTTAAATTTTAATATTCCCAAAGGCGCGATTGTGGGTGTGATTGGCCCAAATGGCGCAGGAAAATCAACATTATTTAAAATATTAATGGGTGTCGAACAACCGGATGCGGGTGAAATTCGTATCGGTGACTCGGTTAAATTAGCGTATGTCGATCAAAGCCGTGATTCGCTGAAAGGTGCGAATACAGTGTGGCAAGAAATTTCCGGTGGCCAAGATTTAATGACGATTGGAAATTATCAAACCTCATCACGTGCATATGTGGGACGATTTAATTTTAAAGGCACCGATCAACAAAAATTTGTAAAAGATTTATCGGGTGGTGAGCGCAATCGCGTACATCTGGCGAAATTACTCAGCAGTGGCGGAAATGTTTTGCTGCTGGATGAGCCCACCAATGATCTTGATGTTGAAACTTTACGTGCATTGGAAGAAGCGTTGTTGAGTTTCCCAGGTTGTGCACTGGTGATTTCACACGATCGTTGGTTTTTAGATCGCGTTGCGACACACATTTTAGCGTTTGAAGGTGATAGTCAGGTGACATTTTTCACGGGAAATTATACGGATTATGAAGATGATCGTATCCGTCGTTTAGGTGATCAAGCAAAACAACCGCACAGGATTAAATATAAAAAATTGGAAGCATAAGGACGATGAGTGACGAGCGCACAAAAAATTTTACATGATGTATTTGGTTATAATGAATTTCGCGGTCATCAAGCTGATATTGTGCATCATGTCATCGATGGAAATGATGCGCTCGTATTAATGCCGACAGGCGGGGGAAAATCATTATGTTTTCAGATTCCCGCGCTTATCCGCTCAGGGGTCGGCGTTGTGATTTCACCTTTAATTTCACTCATGCAGGATCAGGTTGAGGCGTTGTTGCAATTAGGGGTAAAAGCCGCATTTTTAAATTCAAGTTTAGATAATTTTACTGCTGCTGAAATTGAGCATGAGCTTAACTCAGGTAAAATTGATTTGTTATATGTGGCGCCTGAACGATTGCTGATGCCGCGATTTTTGGAATTGTTGCAGGGACTTGAAATCGCTTTGTTTGCCATTGATGAAGCGCATTGTGTGTCGCAATGGGGGCACGATTTTCGTCCCGAATATATCAAGCTTTCTGTTTTGCATGAACGATTTCCCAAGGTACCACGCATTGCTTTAACGGCAACTGCCGATACACCTACACGCAATGAAATTGTTGAGCGCTTGCAGTTAGAGAATGCACGCCAATTTGTTTCGAGTTTTGATCGAGCCAATATTCGTTATCGCATCGTGCAAAAACAAAATCCGCGTGAACAATTGCATGCGTTTATGGACGCTGAGCATCGCAATGATTCGGGCATTATTTATTGTTTGTCGCGTAAAAAAGTGGAAGAGACAACGGAATGGTTGTGTGAAAAAAATTGGAATGCACTACCATATCATGCGGGGTTGAGTAATACAATTCGTCAACAAAATCAGCAACGATTTATTCAAGAAGAAAGTATGGTGATGGTGGCGACGGTGGCTTTCGGTATGGGCATTGATAAATCGAATGTGAGATTCGTGGCGCATCTTGATTTGCCGAAGAGTATGGAAGGGTATTATCAAGAAACAGGACGTGCAGGGCGTGATGGTTTACCGGCGAATGCATGGCTTTCGTATGGATTAAGTGATGTGATTGCTTTGCGCCGCATGGTGGATCAATCGAATGCGGATGAACAACACAAACGTCTTGAACGCCGAAAATTAGATGCGTTACTCGGATTCTGTGAAACCACCAGGTGTCGTCGCCAAGTGTTGTTAAATTATTTTGGTGAAAGTTATTCGCTGTCTTGTCAAAATTGTGATAATTGCCTTGAACCCGTTTCTTCCTGGGATGGCACGATTGCCGCGCAAATGGCTTTATCGTGTGTGTATCGCACGGGTCAATTATTTGGTGTCAAACATTTAGTGGATGTGTTGTTAGGAAAATTAACGCCACAAATCGAACGTTTTCGTCATGATAAAGTGTCTACTTTTGGAATCGGAAATGCGCACACGCAATTTCAGTGGCACAGTATTTTTCGTCAGTTAGTGGCGATGAATTTGCTGACGGTGGACATGAGTGGTTATGGAAGTTTACGTTTGACGCCGAGCAGTTATCCGTTATTGCGCGGACAACATACCATTGCGTTGCGTCAGGAGATTGAGTCAGTTAAGAAAAAACAGAAAAAAACTAAGCTGGCACGTGAGACAAAAGTATTTCCCACACCCAACGATATTTTATGGCAAGCATTGAAAGCAAAACGTCTCGAGCTCGCGCATGCGCAAGGTGTGCCGCCGTATATTATTTTTCATGATAGTACGTTGATTGAAATGCATGAAAAAAAACCGTTAACGTTGGATGCGCTGGCGACATTATCTGGTGTTGGACAAACAAAATTACAGCGTTATGGTGCGGCGTTTCTTGAAGTGATTACAAGTCACAATTAGGTATCCTCGTCATTGCGAGCGAAGCAATCCAGGTTTATTGCCTGGATCGAGTGACAATAAAACCTGGATTGCTTCGCTCGCGCTCGCAATGACGGAAATTTCAAAGCTTCGCGCGTGGCGGATTATTTTGCACACTTTTTTTATTACACTGCGGTGGTAAATCGATTGCAGGATTGCGATTAAAAAAATTATAAGGGGTAAATGTGATACTCGTTGTTGCCACGGGCATGACGGGCGCATCTTCTAATCGCGGAATATGTGTTGGGCCAAACGTAAGCCATAGCACCAAACGCTTATTCACAATCGATCTTTTTTGCTGCACATATTTCGGCACACCATCAAGGCCAGCATGTTGATTAGGATAATCTCCGGAAGGATATTTTTCGTTACGATGAAAAGGTGTCACCCACGCGCGACGTTTTGCATATCCTGCGCGCTGACCAATTTCACTGGTGCCATCAGCCAATAATAACGGATCATGCGGCAACTCTACTTTATACGCGACAGGCTCTCCAACACTATTTTTCACATTGGGATTAAATATAATTAAGGATTGTTGTGCTGCGGTATTAACAGCACACACTTCATTTTCAGATGTTAATATTCGCTTTTTTATTCCAAAAGCAATTCCGTTGGGATTTTTAGCGCTACGAGGTAATGGCACAACCTGACTGACAGCAACAGAGTTATTCTCGCCATCCACTGCCGTCTCTAAACGAGCGCAATATAAATGTTGATGAGCAGGTGCTGCTAATCCCTCCGTCAATATACTTCCCCATTCATAGGGAGTATTTGGAAAAATCGCGGCAGTTTGCACAATTCCCGTCGGTTTTATTTCGATTCGAAAGCTACCATCTGCTCCGGCGTAGAAATAAATAATATAATCATAATTTTCTAGCGTTGCAGCATAACCAATGACTAATCGTCTTCCTCTTCTCACTTCACAAATGCCGCGGCGAGTATCAGTATGTTTCCATAGCGTCCCATCATCTTCTTCGTGCAAACAGATCACATTTTTCATTATTTTTTTGTTGCCCGACTCATCAGCCATTGCGACATCAAAATAATGGATGTGACCTAAGCAATCACATCCGAGTTTCAATTCATTAGCGGAAGATCCAAAACCATTTTCTCCGCCATCAAATGCAGCATGAAATTCACGGTTTTCAGATGGATCAGCATAGGGAACGACCATTTCAGGCACGCTCACGCGACGAAAAATAGATCGACCATCAAAAGTAACATTATGTAAAGCTAAGCCTTCTCTCCGTGTAAATCCAACACGAAAATCCCAACCTAATCCATTCACATGCCAACCATCAACAGTAAAACTAGGACCTTCTGGCTGGATGATATCCAGTGGTTTTGGTGCGGCACGCTTATTTTTAATTGCATCTGCGTCATAATTCATAGTTTTTCTGGGAATCGGTGTATTACGTCCATCATCATACACACGCATCACACTTTGTTTTATCAAATCAACAACCGCAACAACCCCTTCAATAGGATGTGCGTAAGCGTTATCACTTTCATTCTCACGAAAAAAACTGACTGCACGTACTAAACGTTTTCCTTTTTCTTCTGCTCTATTAAAATATCCTGGCGCAAAAGGATCGACCTGAATTAAATCAATTTGACTTTCAGTCAATCCTCTTTTTTTCATCGCATCACGCCATGCTTTATCTTCTTTCACAGCTCGATCACAAATTCCATAATCGCTTTGCAGAATGGGCGCTTGTCCATAGGGGTATTTATTAAAAGGAAGTTTTTCCCAGCGAATCAATTTTCGTAATGTTAAATCAATATTTGCTTCAAATGTCTCGTTGTGTTTTGCATCTAAAATGCAGATAAAAGCGATTCGATGTGGGATTTTAGTTTTATCAATTTTTTCTGGCTCTTCTAATTCGACTTGAACGAATTTATGATGACCTTCTTTAATTTGTGGCTTCGCATCTTTAAGAATTTGGCAGGCTTGTTGAATTTCATCTAAGGTGAGTGGGTCAAGAGGATGTCGACTATCCATTTATAAGAACTCCAAACGATAAAAGTAAAAGGCGTTTATTATAACAACTGAAATGAATTAATCGAGATCTTTGCAACGATTTCCCCAAAATGATGATAATCACTTGATTTTTAAGATAAATTCATGAATCAAGCTTCATTAAACTAGCCTTTTAACTGCTATAATAAATAGAAGGTAACCTTATGGCGTTTGATCGATATAGCAAGAGTGCGGATGATGTTTTGGTGCATTTGACTGATCAAGAAATACATCAAATCATAGAGGTTTTGTATTTTCGAAATTTCTCGAAATGGTTTTTTCGAAAAATAAGAGATATAAGCAGTTCGAATATTCGTTTTGCTGGAGATCCAGGAACTGCAGTTATATTAAATCAATTGGAAGTTGATTTAAGATTGTATCCCACCAAGACTGCAGCTGAAAAACAAAAAATTAAAGATACCTATAAAGAAATATTAATCACAATATGGCAACTCTCGATTGAAAAAAATGATGAACAGTTTGTGAATGAGTATATCAATTTATTATTCTCTGATTTTACGGTGTCAGAAGAAGCGTTAAATTTTGTTAGAAAATTAGATGTACGATCAGCGCGCGATAATATTTTTGGACATCGAGAAGAAGAATTAAAAAAACTGGAGTCACTGACGCAAAATGTTGATCTATATTCTTTTTTAGAAGAAAATTTAAAACAACTTACACTTGGAGAATCTGATCTAAGATTTATCTTGAGTGTCGCTCAGAAAATTCAGAAAAAAAAAGCAGAAGAACAATTCGAATTTACAGACTATTATACGCCACGCCCACCTGATATCAAAAGAGCGCTAGAAGGGAAACCACATTATATTAGAACGATTGAAGAAGAATCAAAAGAAGTGCAACGAAAAAAAATTATCATTCATTTTCCAGATATTAAATTATTAGACGATGATCTTGAAAGAATTAATAATATGCTTTTAACTTTAACTGCCATTGGCATTTTTGAACATGTATATTCAACGTTTATAATTAATGATATTTCAATCAGTTCAGAGGCATTAAAGAAAATATTAAGTGATCAGCATAAAGAGATTAATGATTATTATATTTTTGATTATGCAGAATTATTGGCATTTAAACAAGACTTTGATATTGACTCAATAATGATAGACGCGATTAATGTAGATGATAGTACATTGGAAGTTCTTGCTAACATTGAAAGCATAACATTGTGTGATGATGAAGACCTGGATGATGAGAGGTATGATGAAAAGGTTAATCAAATTTTACATGCTTTAAAAGCATTAAAATATTTCAATATATCCTGCGAAAAAAATATAACAAAAATATTTTTTCCAGAAGAGGCTTATAAACTTAAAGAAATTCAAGTCGCAATGAAGAAAATCACTTCACTCAATTTATCACATGCAACAAGCCTGGAAGTGCTTTCATTGGATGCTAAAAGGTTAATCGGCGCATTAGATTTATCTCAATTACCTAACCTCAAAACAGTCAGTTTTTATAATTTTAAAGATATTGATGAAATAATTATTGATCAAACACAAATTCAGTCGGTGACATTCGATTTTTCTCGTTCGCCTTGGCTTACAAAAGATGAGCGCTCATTAGAGCATATTAGAAAACTCTATGCACAAGGTGCTAAAATCATTTTAACGGGTGATAAAGTTGAGCCGCAGGGCAACATTCTTGAAAATAATGTAGCTTCCTATGAAATGCAGAAAATTTCAATTGATCAACCTATATCTGTGCATGAAGTCAAATCGCTATTAAATGAAAATGGAGCTGTTAATGCCAGTGAGTATCGAAAAAATATTGTTACTGGCATCAAGATAATTAATGAAAAATTAAAATTTGAAACTTTTGTGTTAGATGAAAAAAATTCCACCGAAATAAACTTGTCAGATATCGAAACTGCCAATGCAAGCGCATTTAATAAGGACATGGTAAAGAAATTAAATAAAGATCAACAGGTACAGGATAGTTTTGTTGGTATTATGTATTTGTCTACGAATAATCCGCAATGGATACCTTTTAAAGGTTTATCATTAAATGATGAACTCAAATTATTAGATAAGGATAGTCTTCACAGTTTTAGAAAATATGGCATAAAGCCTGAAATTCGTTATGTAGAATCAACACGACAATACTTCATGCGGTTGGTCAAAACAGATCTTGCTACAACAGTCCCAGAGCAAATTCCATTATATTTTGCCATGACTCCTACAAAAAAATGGCCTGCTCAAGTTGAGATGAAACCTGTCGAACTTCCGGAAGAGTTAAGAGTTGAAATCGAAGCGTGGGAACAAAATTTTGGTGTGGGCAAAGTAATGGCGGCTCTTACTCCGTTAACAAGAATTAATTATCTCATACAATTTTGTTCCCGTTTTGATGATAAAAATATTTTAAAAGAAAAAACCCAAAAACAAACCGATTTTTTTGAGGAAAGGCAAATCGCTAATGAAGACATTCGAAAATTCATGGAAAATATATTACTAAAAGCGGGGTCTTGCCATCATCGTTCAACAGCATTTATGGCACTGGCAAATTATTTTGGAATTCCAGCAAGAGTTAATGCCAATGATTCACATAAATTTGTTGAATATTTTGATGGAACAAAGTGGCAACTCTGTAATACCTTGGGCGGCAGCTATGCTATCGAGCACACGGTTGATCCATGGGCTTCTGTTGCATCGGCAACCACAAGAGAAGAAAAAAAACCAGAAGAAAATGAATTCGCGCATTTGTTCCGCGCTGATGAAAAATTTCTTGAAGAATCTAAAGGATTTGACAGTTGGTATTCAGTCTTGCAAGCGCTTCCTGGATTTGCTCCATTATTGCAATTTAATAATGAAACTGATCCATTAAAATTTCATAGCCGTTTGCTGCAAGATCCAGTCAAACATAATTTTGGGGTAAATTATTTTTATATACAAAGTCCAGATGATTTTGAACGCTTACTTACCCCATTAGAAGTGAAAGAGCATGAATGTTTTGCGGTGGAAGGTCCATTGTTAAAAATGTTACGTAATTCAAATAGCACCGGCACTATTCTGGTCGATTGGACGCGATTTACCGCCACACAAATTGGTATATACAAAAGTATCTTAGATGAATATCCTTCGTTATATGGCTATCAAATTCCTCATGGTATTAAAATCATAAATATGTCTCGTCCGAACACCGAAGCTTGTTCTGCCTTTCATAGTCGTACACAAAAAGTTGCATGGCCACAATATCCTGATACATTAGCGGGCACATTAACAAAAATGCCTTTTCAACAATATACAAAGACCGAAGAACTTAAAGTTCCCTCTGTGAACCTCTATGAAAGTTTAAACTGGGAAAATATTTTATTTGGGTTTCCAAAAATTAGTAAAGATGGATTTGTTTTTAATGAAGGCGAGTTATTAAAAGCCATCAAAAAACCACCTTTCAGACTGCATTTAACGGGAATCCCATTTTCAAATCCATCCTTTAATAGATTTATTGATCGGGTGCAATACGAAAAAAGATTTTTTGCGAATGGTACTTGGCATACTATTCCTGATAATTTTACATTTTATTATTCCGATGCACCGATCAAAATAAATTATCCATTGCCGGAATTTTTGCATGACACAGTAAACGCACCGGTTTTTTATATTAATAAACAAAATTCTAATACTTTCTTCGAGCTATTTCATATTGATGCCAATAACCAAGTAGAACAACGTGATGGATTATTTTCAGGGATGCCGAATGGTTCAACACTTGTGATCACAGATCATTTAACCAATGGTGAAATTGCTCAATTGCTCGATACCATAAATGCTTTACAAGAAAAAAAACCTAGCAAAAAAATTCATTTAAAAATATTGCCTCATCTTAATAACCTTGCAACGCCTGCGCCGGATCGCAGAGCAATTCCGTTAGGCGACGTCATGCCGGCATCTACAGCGGTTATTTTAACAGACGATGTGAATGCTGCTGCAAAAATTTTAAAAGACGAAAAAAAAGTTGATGAAAAAATTGAAGTTGTGAATATCTCAACCGTCACTAAATTCTCTGACTTGTTTGATGAGGCTTACAAAATTCCAGCTAATCAGGCCGAACCCAATAAACTCATATTGGGAAAACAAACTTTACGTTTCCATCATGAGACATTTAATTTACTCGAGAAATTACGTAAGGGTGAAACCGTTGTATTGAAAGGTGATATTTCGAGTGAGCTATACCATCAATTTGAAACGTTATTTTCTAATCCTTCTTATTTAGTGATTAATGGAATATATGAGGAAATTAAAGGTAAGCTTATTTTAATTACCCCAGAAAAGAGATATTTGCCGCGTCTATTTGATGGTGCAGCGCATCAATATACACATTCGTTTTCTTGGGATAATGTCCCACGATATTTAATGGATCAAATGGCGATTGAAACCGAGTCGGTGGCAAAAGTAATTGCTGACAAAATCAAATTATTTTATGAGCATGCGCAAAGAATTCCTCACGATGGAAAAACCACACCGCCTCACCTTTTGCTTACAGAAGATCGAGTATTGCAAATTGCTCGAGCGATGCGTGACAACAAAGAATTAGAAAATCCTATTGAAGATATATTTCTGCAAAATTATACGGAAAATAAAGAGGCTTTTGCTGAGCTCACGAAATTGGCTAAGGAATTTTTGTCAACGCCCGCAGACGTAAAAGAAATTCCGGTATCACTTAAACCATTGGACATGCAACAAGAAGATCATATTCGAAAGATTCTGGAAACCTCACCTTTTGTTGAGTTGCGTGGAAGCCCCGGCACCGGCAAAACACATTTTATCGAACATTTTTGTAAAGATGGTTTACCTTTTCTAGGGGAAAGTAAAATAATTGAATGGTTGACGCTTGATCCTAATCGATCTGACCGGTCACAAAAAAGGTATTTATTGCTCGATGAAGCAAACATGAAAGAGCCGGGTTATTGGGACTTTTTAAAAGGTCTTGAGACCGGAACGATTTATTATAAAGGAATACCGTATACAGTCGATCCCGCTATTCAAAATGTTATTTGTACCGGAAATCCTGAAAATTTTCCGGGAAGATATTATCATGATTTTTTGCAACAAATTCCAAAAGTTAATTTTAAATCGCATACGGACCAATATCTAACCGATAAAATTATACTGACTCGACTCAATTCAGTTGTAAAATTAGATGAAAATATTAAAAATGAAATTGCACGACAATTTATTTATGCCTATAAACTGGCAAAAAAACAATTACCCTATGAACATATCAGTATTCGTGATATCAATTCTTTACTGGATCATTTTCTTTTTCCAAACAAACCTAACAACGAAGACGCACTAGCGCGCGCTCATTTAGCGTGTCAGGAAGTTTTTGCGGGGTTGTTTAAAACTGCCACCAGTCGGGCCGCGTATCTTGCAGCACTTCAGCAAAATTTTGTTTGTGAAAAAGCACCGTTAAAAGCACTGCCTACGACGCATAAGAATTATATTTTACCGGATTCCCGCCAATTAGTATGGAATAACGTGAATCGATGTATAGAAATCAGTAAAGATAAGTCTTTGCCACCGGGTGCCCGTAGAGCTGTTTTAGTTGAAGGGCCTTCTGGAATTGGTAAAACTAAAATGATGATCAAAGCGTTAAAAGATCAGGGATTTAAAAAATATGAAGAAAATATTACACCGAATGACAATTCACCTATTTATATTCATTTAACCATGGGGACTCACAATGTTTCTGAAATCTTACGCAAAGCAAATGAATTAAAAAGAATAAGACCGGTGGCATTAGTGTTAGACGAATTAAATTTTTTGCAACATGAGGATGAGGTGCTGCTAACTGCTTTATTGGAAGGAAGGGAAATTGATACAGTTAAAAGTAAGACTGATGCAAAAGACGAAAAAACCGCAGACCAAACTAATCAATATAAATTAATTGTGTTAGCTTCGCAAAATTCTCAACTTGAGGCGGGGCGAAAACGATTATCGCATGCGTTATTAAATCGATTTGATCGCGTATATGAAGGAGAAAATACGGAAGCAGATTTGCTTGAGATATGCGCTAAATCAAAAGCCTTTTCTAAAGATCATGATCAAATCCGCATGAAAAAATTTGTTGCGCGTTACTTGGAAGGACATAAAAATAATCCTGTGGCTGTTAATGACAGAACTTTTTATGAAGAGCTAAAAAAGTTAGGCAAGCAAGTCAATCTATCTCCATTATTTAAATCAACAACCGCTGAAACCCCACAGTCAGATGTACAACCATCGACAAAATTAAGAAAAACCAGCACCTAATTCACTTGCTAAAATTTAACCAGCATAGGATAATTTGTAAATGACATTATACACACGGAGGTGTTATGTTAATTAAGAAATCGATTTATTTCTTTTTATTCATGTTAGCTTTCTATTCTCAACTCCTTTTTGCCGCTGATACCGTTAAAATTCCTATTCTTTGTTATCATAATTTTAACCCGACTAAACCCGGCAGCATGAATCTCAATCTCAAAACACTGGAAGCGCAATTGAAATGGTTAAAGGATAATGGATTTACCGTGATTCCATTAAAAGAAGCAGTGGCTTATTTAAAAGATTCACGCACCACGTTACCCAAAAAACCGGTGGTTATTACTGTAGATGATGGCTGGCAATCGGCTTACACTTATTTTTATCCCATCATTCGCAAATATAATTACCCCGTCACTTTATTTATTTATCCTGAGACGATATCCGCCGGAAAAAATGCCATGACCTGGGATGAATTAAGAAAATTACAAGCGACAGGATTATTTGACATACAGTCTCACACTTATTCTCATCCGAATTTTAAACAAATGAAACGACATCTTTCGGCTGCTCGTTATGAAAAATTTGTGACAAAAGAATTAGTCGAGGCAAAGAAAATTCTTGAAGATAAACTTCACACGCAAATTACTTTGTTAGCGTGGCCGTTTGGAATTTATACTCCGGATTTAGAACAAGCGGCAAAAAATGCGGGCTATGAAATGGCATTTAGTATTGATGCGCGTAAAGCCAATCGCAAGGATAGAGAAATGGCGGTACCGCGATATATGATTATTCAGGCGCAATCCATGAAAACGTTTCAGTCGATTGTAAAGTAGGGATTAGTCGTCATTGCGACCCCGAACGAAGTTCTGGGTCGCAATGACAGTAGCTGCCCGTCATTGCGAGGAGTGATTTTTACGACGAAGCAATCCAGAAAAATAGTAACGATCAAGTTGACAAAATCGAGGCATCGCCAGATGTAATGGTTTCAATTTTATTATTGTCCAATTTCAAAAGCAGGCGCCCATGTTCATCAATCCCTTGCGCAATCCCTGTTAATGAGTGTGTCCCAGTCGAAATTTTAATAGATTTTCCTGCGAGATAATCGAAATAGTTCCATTCATCAATAAAAGGCGTTAACCCCGATTTAGAAAATTGAATTACATTTTCAATAATGGCTTCAAGTAATGCTCCTGCAATTTTGTTGCGTGAAAGTGTGGCGTCCGTGATTTGATTAATAGCGGTCCATGGTTTTTTTATTTCATCGGTCAGATTTTTTGACATATTGATATTCAAACCAATGCCAATCACAACAGAGCAAGTCCCATTATATTCACCGATAATATCAATTAAAATTCCACTTAATTTTTTATTATTCCACAAAACATCATTCGGCCACTTTAATTTGAGATCTTGATTTTTGGTTAATTGCTGCAAAACTTTGATGATTGAAACACCCATCACAATATTGAGACCTGATAACGCCGGCAGGTCAAAAGGAAAATTCCACAAAATCGACAGATAAATATTCGATAAAAACGGAGAAACCCATGATCGACCTAATCGACCTCGACCAGCAGTTTGATGTTCAGCAAAACACACGGCGTTTTTTCGATTCAATTTTTTTGCATGCGCAACAAGATAATTATTAGTCGAGTCAATCGAATCAAAAATAAAAAAATCGTCGAGCATTTTCAAATGTGTTGCTGAAAGATGAGCGGTAATTTTTTCTTGATTCAAAAACTCTAAAGTGTTTTCAATCATATAACCTTTATTCGTGACTGATTGAATTTGAATATCTAACGTTTCTAATTGTTTTATGAGTTTCCAGACGCCACTACGTGTCAGTCCGAGTTTTTTTCCGATATCGGTTCCTGAGTGGTATTGGTTATCACTCAAAATCGAAAGTAATTTTTTTAAATTTGCAGGAAGTGAATTTGATTTCATTGGCATGTTCTGGTTTAAAAAATAAAGAGCAAGCAGTTTACTTGCTCTTTATTTTAAACAGAATTAATGCCCTTTTACAGACTTATTTTCAATTTTGAAAACACAGCTTTCGCTAAACCCCGAACAAACCAACGTCATTGGTTCTGAGGTGCCAGACCATGGACCACTCACCGCCTGATAATTACCATACAATGTGTATGAATGCTTGAAATCGAAGTCTTTCCCATAGTCACAGCGCACAGCATTTCCTTTACCTAATACCACTTGGCGAAAGGGTAGGTCGTCATTTGTGTCCTTGCAGGTGTCAGCAAAGATCGATGTCGCGGCTGTTAATGCAACTAAAGAAGTGAATATTTTAAGTGTGACTGACATTTTTTTCTCCTTAAATTTATTGTCGACT
This sequence comes from uncultured Coxiellaceae bacterium, assembly GCA_964578975.1. Classification (GTDB taxonomy): domain Bacteria; phylum Pseudomonadota; class Gammaproteobacteria; order DSM-16500; family DSM-16500; genus CAYRUP01. The sequence continues at coordinate 11,478 of CAZOFA010000004.1, read as the reverse complement.
GATATTAATAGAAATAGTCGACAATAGTCAAGTGATAAAATTTTCTAAAAAATTTTTTTTATCAATAGAAATCAAAGCGTTGTGCCCGCGTTAATTGAGTTATCGGTCAAATTTGGTGTATAATTAATGATCAGTTATCGGGGGGTTAAGCTATGTCTTCGGGTAGAGCTAAACTTGATACAGAGAAGCTTGAGGATGCTATCACTCTTTACAATGATCTATATATTTTAACATCAGACGAAAACTATAAAGACGTAAAGGAAAGGCTGCAAACTCTATTGAACGATTACGATCCTTGGAGCACAACAAATCAGGAAATTGAAGAGGCCAACCAAATTAACATTGTTCAATTAGAACAAACCCTAAATTTATTCTTGAGAGAAAAGTTGAATGCAGCAACAAAACTTTTAGAAAAGTTACACGATGAATATCTCCATGGCTATTTTTCGAATCCTAAAAATTTTCATTTTCAACAAGAAACATATAATGATTTCAAAGAGAGATTACAAGTTTTAACAAATGAAACGAATGTTGAAATTTTAGAGTCTCATCTTACTTCGCTCAATGACGTTATTGAAGTTTTAGAAGAAATTGATGAGGAATGCCAACAGGAAATTAAAAAAAATATAGAAACGCAACTCACAACTTCACGGCTGCGTGCAACCGCAAAAGAATTTGCAGAAATACTTGCTAAGTTATCGGTAAAAGGCAGTGTAGATGAAACAGGCTATAGAAAATTAAGCGAAGAAATTACCGGAAATCTTCATCAACATAGCGCATACAATAATAACAACCAGCTTATCAACTTAATCAACGATTTAACAAGTCAAATTCAAAGTAAAGCCAAAAAATATCTACAATTACCTGATTTACCTGATTCCTATTTTAATGATCCTAAAAACCACCATCTGTTGATAAACGAATTAAAAAAAGAATTACAAAAACCAAAAGTTACTATTCACTTTGGAGCTAAAGAAAAATCTAAAGCAAAAAGCGATCAAAAGGTAACTGATGATGAAATAAACGAACTTAAATCAAGAGAAGAATTAGCGAAGCTTTATACAAATGCAGCTAAATTTTATCATAATGAATCTTTAAAGAAAACGCCAACTACTTTGCCTAAATCTTGGAGAGCTATGCATGACAATTGTTTAAAAAGTTTATCTGACATGCATACAACTGCTCGATACGAACTTGATTATAAAATCGATCAAGTAAAATCTGAATTTTTGACGGCACAGAACCAAATTCCTTATTTTAAAGAAAAAAAAGATTTACTAGAAACCAATTATCAATCTATCAGGGATTATTTAACCGAGTTAAGTCAGCTTGATGAACCTAATAAAGGAAAATATGAGCACAGAATGCGTGAAATTCAAATTAAATTAAATGACATAAAAACAGAAAAACTTTTTTTAAATTTATCTTCCTCAAAGGAGCTTGGTGATATGGTTGCAGAGAGCGAGATAGATATGGATGAATTATTCCAGGAAACTGCTGATCTAACTCAAAAGCAAACTCAATCTTCATCTCCTAAAAAACCTTCCTATCTCGCTCAAGTATCAGTTGCGAACACGCAAGATAACGCGAGCTCAGACCCACAAAAAAAGCAATCTCCAACTCCTGTTGTTACGCCCAAGAGTAAAAATAATCCCTAAAATTTTGTGGCAGCGAAAGCCGAAGCATCGGTGTCTGTCGCAAAACTATGGCGTTAAATGGTTTGATAATTTCTCTTACACTGTTTTCTGTCACACAACCGATGTGTTTATCTAATAATTTCATGTGAAGTCGCTCAGAATACAAATCATTTTTTCGATAATCTCTTGTTTCCTCGTCACGCCAAATTTATTTTTTATATTTTCAATATGCTGCTCTGCCGTTCGCGCAGAAATCTTTAACAATTGCGCAATCTGTTTGGCAGTACGATTTTTTATTAAGTGTTGAATGACGCTCAGTTCTCTTCGTGTCAGATTAAAATCCGCAGGCATGGAAAAATTTAATAGAATAGAAAATAAATCAGCAATATCATTTTTTTTAATGACAAATGAAAACCCGAATGAACCAATAATTTTATTCTCGTGAATCAGCGGTGCTTTTTGAGAAAGTGCGACAACTTTTAATTTATTGGTGAATGAAACTGGCTCCGTAAAAAAACTCGTTTCTTGCGTGGCAATGACTTGTTGATCATTTCTTTTAAAATTTTCCACGCATTTTTTTTGAATAAATTTATTCTCTAAATCAGTTAAACCGATTAAATCATTTTTGCTATTAAAACCAGCCGAAATCGCTGTTCTATCGTTGCAATTGATATACCTGCCTTGTAAGTCTTTTTGAAAAGCATTAAACGGCAGAGCATCCATGTTAATGATTTTATTCAGGATTGTAGAGTGTTGAAATAATTCAATCATAGTTATCTTCAGTTATAAAAATTTTTATCGAAAGAAAATACCACAAAAATTCGAAGAAATATCCGTATTTTTTACGGATTTTTTCAAATTATTTTCTCACTAAACTCTGGAGGTTAATTCACTCTGGACGATCATTATGAAACTAAATAAAAAATTGGTAAAATTTTTGTGTTCCGCGCCACTCGTAATAACTGTTCCTTCATTTGCCGCAACTGATTCGGCTCATCCCTTAAAAGATATACCGATTAATCGATACATTAAGCATTCGCCTTCTAAAAATGTCGGAGCCATTATTCCGGGTGCTGGGTTTTCTCATGATACGCAACAAATTCCGCCGAATGTTTGTTACGACACCGTGGTGACAGCAACCACCGGTCAGCAAGGAACAATTAATTTAAAAACCGCAATGTCGTTTACGGATATTGAAAAACTTCTGCATTTTAGTGTGGAAGCGGATGGAGATTTTGGTATGTTTTCTGCAGAAGCGGATGCAGATTATTTAAGAACCATCCAAGATTTAGATTATTCGCTTTCACTGAACTACAGTGAATTTCTCTATGATACAGTGATGGATCGATTGGTTGGGCCAGGCCAACACGCTTTAACAGAAAGTGGCAAAGAAATTTATAATGATGCATCAATTAATAAATATTTCGGTATTCTTTGTGGTGATGATTATATCAGCGCGTATCAACAAGGTGCATCACTTTTGATGGGTTTGAATATTCGCTTTAGTAGTCATTTTGATAAAGAACAATTTAGTGCGCACGCTTCTGCATCGTTTGGCGATTTAATTAATGCATCTACTCAAATTCAAACCATGGCATCACAATATAATATTCATGGCACAGTGATTATCGAAGCGTATCAAAAAGGTGGTGATCCCGCGCAACTTTCGAAAATTTTAGCCAAAGATAAGAGCGGGGTTTATTATGCATTATCCTGTGATCTTCAGCACATGGGTAATTGTGTGAAAGCGGCGAATGGATTATTAACTTATGCTGTCGATGATTTTCCACAACAAGTTTCCTTTAATCCTGATAAGGGGCTCGTTCCGCTCGGCAATGGATTTGTGACACATGACCCTATCACGGAATATGGGCTGACTCCGCCACCGTCATTAGTGACAAAAGATGTGATTGACAATAGAACCTACCTTGCCACTGCATTAAAGGCAAACCAATTTTATCAGCAAAAATTAAATGGCTTGATCAATGGATATCCGGTGCCATGGGCAACAAATACTGACATGTATAAATCCTTAGTTAAACTTTATCAAACGGCGACGAATAATATTGATGCGATCACGTCACCTGGAAATCCCGATGATGGCGCTTTAAAATGTTATAATCATCCTGAACTTTGCCAAGCAACCACTCAAGCCATCAAAGCACAAACACAAACGATTACCGACGCAGATTTAAAGGTTATAGAACCATTGCGCTATTCCGTGTGGGTTAATTTCCTTTTACAAGCGTTGTATCCGGTCAACATACCAAATAATTTTTCAGGGTTTGATGCGGGTGGTCATCGTTCAATTGGTGGGCATATCGAATATACTCCGCAGCAGATGACGGTCGGAATATCAATATATAATCCTTATGCTTCATTTGCCCGTGGAACGCTAAATTATGATTTAAATAACAATTATACTGGGCGTTTAATGGAAGATAGTGGAACCCCGATCAATAATGTGATTATGCAACTGATGAATAATCCGTATTTTTTTGGAATTTATAATCCTCAGCGGTTATAATTTTTAAATGAATTATTTAGATATATTAAATTACTTACCAGAGCCGGTTTATTGGTGTGATAAAAATAGCGTGCTTCTCGGCTGTAATGAAGCCGAGGCCAAACAGTTTGGTATGACAGTCGATGAAGCCGTTGGTAAAAGCATGCATAATTTTTTTGAAATGCTGGGATGGGATAGAAAATTTGCTGATGAAGCGCGAAAAAATGATATCAAGATTATGGAAACAGGAGTCGCGCTTTCCATCGAAGAACATTGTCTGTCACTTGATGGAAAATCCACAAAAATTTTTTTATCCCATAAAGCACCGGTTTTTGATGATGCTGGGAAGGTGACTGGCTTTATTGGCACATCGTTTGATATCACGGAACGAAAAAAATCTGAATTAATCAATCCCAATAACCATCTTGTTTCATTTTCCAAACGTGAAAAAGAATGTATTTATTATTTTATGTTAGGGCAAACCATTCGCTTTACCGCAAAAAAATTGTGTATTCTCCGCGAACAGTTGAGACGCACCTGGAAAATATAAAGATGAAATTAGATTGTCAGAAAAAATCGGAACTGATCATGAAGCTGATCCAATGTGGCTTTAGGCCTGGCCAAATGTAACTGCCTGATTAATTCTTCCCACTCCGCACTCGTGCCCGAGCCCGTGTGCGTGCCCGAGCC
>CAZOFA010000004.1:0-6635 GCA_964578975.1 uncultured Coxiellaceae bacterium | reverse complement strand
ATTAAAAAAACCGCCCCGGGGCCCCCCACCGGGGGGGGGGCACGAGTGCGCGGGAAGGGGAAGGGGAAGGGGAAGGCATACTAAATAAGGATGACAGTAGAAAATCATTTGGTTTCTTAGCATAATAACCCTACGAAAGAATCTACAAGGACGTAATCAATGCCTACGATCGTTTTCCTCACCATTGCCTATCAAATTCAAAACCTCAAATGGCGCTATCTGTTTTTTGCACTGAGCGCGATCAGCTTTATTTATAATCTTTATTATAAGCTATGGACACAGGAAATTTATTCGGTAACGACTGCCATGGTGCTTTTTATGCTGACACCCCATTTTTCTCAGTGGTGGCAGAAGCGCAATGAACGCGGCAACCCAAGTTCTTTATGGGATTTTGCACGGGAAGCTTGGCTACTCACCAAATATAATAAATATAAGCTATTCTTTTGGATTTCTTTTTTGATTGTGTCGATCACTGGTATTTGTTTCTATACCGGTTTTACCAATCAAGCGTTGTTAGGTAGCTTGTTAGCTGGTTTTTGCATTGTATATGGGTTAAAAAATATATTTTGTTTAATACTACCCCCAGAATGGTTTTTACATGATGTCAGTACGGAATATATATTTTTATCGGTATTTATCGCATATTTATTATCTGATTATATTAGCCAAAAATTAAGTGTGCATTTTACACTTCCCATGATAATCGTTGCATTAACGTGTCTAGTTGGATTTATTCTGGTTAAAAAAACTAATCGTTATTTGATTCCTGGGTGTGCGTTGATTTTTGCAGATATTGTTTGGCAACTTATCCGACTCATGCAAGAGAATAATATTTATTCGAGCTCATTTATCACAACAGTATGCATTTTGGTGGTCACCATGTTAATTGGTTTAATTTGGTTAATCAAAAAACCTGGTGTCATGCCTATTCTTTACTTAGTGTTATTTCAATTATTTCGTTTTTCAACATTTTCTTATGAAGCGATAGAACGCGCAAATTCAAATGATCTTTCTGTCCCTGAAGCATCCGATTACATGCTTTATTTAGTCTGTTGGATGTATATCGTGCCATTGTTATTTTGGATAATTGGATTGAGGCAAGTTGGAAATATTGTAGAAAACCGTCCAGTGCGCGTAAACAAGCGTTTTGAGGATTTAAAAAAGAGAGCGGCAAATAGTTGACATATTTTGGCATTAACAGTACTATTATTGACCAGAGTGGTAGCTTGCGGGAAAAATATGTCTAGCGGTGTGGTCAAATCATTAACAATAGCAGTGTGTATGCTGTTATTTTCCGGCGCGAGCTATGCTAAAGAGATACTCCCGTGCGATCCAAAACCAGTCTTGCAATGTGATGCCCAATGCATTAAGAAAATTCAAAACAAGCTTGATATTTTCCGTTTAAAAAATAATATTCCTGGTATTCAAATCACACTGAGTTTTGCAAATCAACCACGTCCGATATTGCTCACCTTCTGTAGTGGCACAACAGAAAAAGGCGGCACCACACCGATTGGAAAAAATAGTCTGTTTGAAATTGGTAGCACCACTAAATCATTTACTGCTGCTATTTTATTACAACTCGAAAGCGAGAAAAAAGTTAAGTTAACGGATACGGTTGGTTCTTGGTTGGGCGATGAATATCCTGCGTGGAAAAATATGACAATTGATCAGCTATTGCATATGACCGCTGGAACGTTTGATTATGCGCATGATAATAATTTTGATCACGAAATTGCAAAAGATCCAGAACGTATTTGGAAGGTCAACGAGTTGCTTAATTGGGGCTATAGCCATGGTCCATTATGCAATCGATTTTCTGCGGAAACACCTTATTGTCCGTTACAACCAGGTGAAGGGTGGTCATATTCAAGTACCAATTACATTTTAGCTGAAGAAATTATTAATAAAATAATTGCAACCACCGAGCACCGCAATGTAAGTTTTGCGGATCTCTTAAAAGAACGTTTAATTAATCCTTTACAGTTAACGCATACGCTTTATGAAATGAAGCAAAATCCGTTAACGATTGATAATCTTGTGCATGGCTATAATCGTACGCCGACCAGCCCGTTTTACAATCAAGACGTGACTCATAACAGTCTGTCTTGTGTTCGTGGAGCGGGTGGGATGATTTCAAATTCAGAGGATTTGGTCATTTGGATACGAGCGTTACTAACCGACAATATCCTTGCACCAGAACAGCTAAGAAAATTTAAAAAAGAAACTGTATGTACGGGCACGGATGATTCAAATTGCCTTGCAGGGCGAGTTATACCTGCTTATGGTGAATCAAGAGGATATAGTTATGGTGTGATTAAGGAACAAGAAATTGCACCAGATAATACGATGTGGTGGCATTCTGGCGAAACAGATGGGTATTATGCGACTTTTGTTTACGTGACAAAAACAAACTTTGCAATTGCTGCAACTGCAAATACTCAGGTTCCGTTGGAAAATTTATGTTTTGATATTTATAGAAATCTATTTTTAACCAGTATTACCCATTCCCTTGGAAGAAGTTTTGGAAGCTAATTTTTCTTCCCGATTTTGCGTCCCAGTTTGATCGCCCGAATTAAAAAACGAACTATCATTGCTCGAAAGTTTTGTAACCGATTTCTGTGGTTGCATTGCCCAGGCAGAATCTCACGCGAAGTGCGACAACACATAAAGAACTACTTGATAGATGGTAACATATAAGTTACCATATAATGTATGCCAACAACAAAAGAATATATCGATAATAATGGCCAATCTTATTTTGCTAGATGGTTTGATAAACTGAATAGTGAATCGGCGGCTAAAATCACAACTGCTCTTTATCGGTTAGAGCAGGGGAACTTTTCACGTGTGGAAGGAGTTGGTGAAGGGGTATTTGAATATAAAATTGATTTTGGTCCTGGATATAGGATTTATTTTGGCAAAGATGGGAATGAGCTAATCATCTTACTTTGTGGTGGGAATAAAAAAAAGCAATCAAAGGATATTAAATTAGCTAAACAGAAATGGACTGAGTACAAACAACGTAAAACAAAATTGAGGTCTTAATTATGTCGCTTACAAAAGATTTTAAAGCAACAGTCATGGCGCGTGCTAGAAAAGATAAAAAATTTTGCGAAGCAATGTTATCTGAAGCAGTAACAGAATTATTATCAGGCGATGTTGATGTGGGTAAAGCAATACTTCGTGATTATATTAATGCAACAATTACATTTGAAGTATTATCGAAATTTATGGAAAAAAATCCAAAAAGTATTATGCGCATGCTAAGTCCAAGCGGAAATCCAACAAGTAAATCTTTGTTTTTTATTTTTCATGTGATTCAAAAATTGAAGAAAATTCACTTTAAAGTGGTTGTTGGATAACGCAATAAAAACAGTAAAAAGATGCTCGGGGTCTGACCCCTCTTTTTATAAGAGAGAAGTGTGCCAAGTTCATGTATGATGCGCCTGGATTGCAAAAACGCATGGTGAGCGACCAGAGCAAATAAACGAGGTGGTAAGTTATGTTTAGATTTTTTGATAATCTTCCAGATGAAATGACATTACAAATTTTTAGTGAAACATCTCGTCAAGAACAAGCAAAATTGACTAAAACGAGTAAAAAATTTAACGAAATAGCAAACCATGAGTCATCAAAATTATTTAAGTATAAATCAGGAAATTTTTTAGTCAAAGTTGGAAACGTTTGTTTAGTTGTTAGAGAGATTGAAAAAAATACCTATGAATTATTCACTACTCATAACGGAAACCAAGTAATTAATTCGGGTAAGATAATAAAACAAAAGACTTTCGATGAACTTATCGAAACAGAAGGTACTTTTTCTTTAATTGGAAAATTGAAAATTTCTGGACTGAATAGTAGTATTTGTGCCAGAGCGTTGGAATTGGAACACAATAGAATAACAAGCAATGATATTCTAACATCATTTAAATCTAACCCAGAAAACCTAGTTATTCAGATAGGTCACACTGCTTTTGTTATTGAAAAAATAGCGGAAGATTCCTATGAACTATTCACTATTCAAAATGGACAAATAGCATCTATGTTAAATACGACGCAAGCAACTAAAAAACATTTTGATAAATATTTTGAAAGGGCAAAAGAAGGTCTTATTTATTTAATTGAAGAATTGAAAAATGATGGAGTCTCGTGTTGTAAACATGCAAGCCTTTTAGAAGAGGCACTTCTAGAGGAGAATAAAAGACGGCACAACGGTAAGTGTACAGTTTGATCGTCAATGACGACAATGAAATGATCTAACTATAAGGCTGAAACGATTCATTCTGTGCTGTCGCGACATGACAAGTGAGTGTTTTATCATCGCATGTGATAGGGCCCAAACAAGCATTACCGACACCTAATGTGTTCGGATTAATTAAATCATACTTATAACTAAAAGGCGTTGAATTGCCTGCATTGGAATACGCAGGCGCATTCGCGGGTGGATTTGCGCCATTTACATAATTTGAAAATGTGTAGCTTGAGTTGGGTGAAACCACATTGATCGTGATACACCATCCTGTCACGGAAGGATTATCGCCGGGCCAAGAACACCCCGGTAAAGAGCAGGGGGATGAACCTGCGGTGTTTTTAATATAATAAATACCGTTATAAAGCATGTTATATAAAAAATTAGAACCAATGGGAACTGCTTGGTTTACATTAAATGTTGTTGGCGCAACAACAGCACCACCTAAATTATCTCCAGACACGATACCGCCAAAACAAGCAGAACAATCATTCACATCAAAACTTGCAATAAATAAACCCGACACTGTAATAGGTGCGCCGGTGTTATTGATAAGAGTAATGTTGGATAAATCGGGGCCTTGCAGATCACGCATGGTCATCAACGCATGCGCAGTTGGATTTTGTGATGCTGCATGCACACTCATTGAAGAGAGAATGCTTAGCAGACAAATCCCATATTTTTTTATTTTAAACATCCGGCGTGTCCTCATTAAGAAAATGATTGGGTTTGTTGACTCGCACTCGTGCATGTCAGTGTTCTATCATTGCAAGAAATAGGACCCAAATAATTATAATTATTGACTAAATCATAATTATAAATACCTGTGCTGGATGCAAAATCCGTTGACGGTGGCACGTTCGCAGTATAGCCCGTTGTCGTTGAGACAGGCGCTAATGCACCTAAAAAAATACACCAATTATAACGGGTTGTGTCACTACCCCAGGTACAGCCAGGAAGTGCACAACCAGGCGGCGAGGAAGGAATAATAATATTTTCATAATAAATCGTTTCATAAATCATATTGTAAAGATAATTACTGCCCACCACGGCTTTTTTGCCCGCATTAATCAACGTCGGCATCACGAAAGCGCCTGCTGTTGTATTGTTGGTGGTGGAATAAATAACGGTTGCGGTATTGCAGCTTTGTCCTGGCGTCACATAAGCATACTGTCTGACATAAATTCCATAAACAGTTGCAGCAGCATTGCGATTATTTTGTAAACTGAGATTCGAAGCAGAATCATTATTTTCTAAATCACGTGGCGTCATAAAATTTGCCTGCGTTTCTGCAAATGCACGCAAAATTAGCGCGTAAGAAAAAAATAGGATAATAGAAAAAAACTTAAATTTTTTCACGATAGCATCCCTGTTATCTTAGAGGATCATAGGATACACTATTGGCAATAAAATGAAAGGACTCATCATGATGTTAGCGACTCAGCGACCAAACATATATTATTTTTTCTTTTTTTTATTTTTATTATTTCCCGTTACGCTATATGCAAATACTTTTAATTGGCAACGTCCTTATGTCGGCGCCTATTTAGGAGGTGGATTTGCAAATAATCAAGTGACAACGGATGCAGGAAATGTAACGAGCACTTCTTATTTTACAACGCCCGCGGATATCAATGCGGTAAATAACGCAGGCTCATGGACAAAGAATCCAAGCAATCTCATAATTGGTGTCCAAGCAGGGCATGACTGGTTGTATAAGAAATTGTTGTTTGGTGTTGCATTAGATTACACGACATTGCCGCTGAGTTCTTCTAATACGACCAACATCACTTATCCCGATAATTCAGATCAATTTTCTCTTTATACTAATATGCGAACCGATTGGGCGTTTATGGTGCGTGGACGGGTGGGGTATTTAAACGAACGTTACTTACCGAGTCTTTTGTATCTCACCGGTGGTATGGCAATGAGCGAAATCACTGTACGAAATAGTTTTAGTGATACTTCTGCTTTAGCAGGAAACGGTAGTAGCAGTCTTTCGCAAAATAAAATCGGTTGGGTAGTGGGTGCCGGTGTTGAAGTGGCTGCATCTTCGCATGTGTCTTTCCTGTTTGAATATTTATATATGCGCGTACCGTCCGTTAACACAAATGCTTCTGTCGCCAATACACAAGCGGGTTTTGGTATACCGGTGCAATCGCTGACAAGTCCTCTTTCAACCAGCGCTAATTTTCACGCTAATTTATTCAAAATTGGGGTGAATTATCGTTTTGATGAATCTTGATTGAAAATTAAAAACCTGGATTGCCACGCCCAGCAAAAAACGCTGGGCTCGCAATGACGCGGTTATAGAGGGTCACGTCTCATTATGATTAACTGCATCAACAAGAATCTGCTCAACTTGAGAGTTTTTAAATATAAC
>CAZOFA010000003.1:17005-53969 GCA_964578975.1 uncultured Coxiellaceae bacterium | reverse complement strand
TCCCGCGGCTTTTACCCGGGATCCAGTCAGAGGCTCGGTTCTGGCACTGGATCCCCCGGCCAAGCCGCGGGACGACGTAGAGAAAGCTAGGATGACACTTATGTTACACTTCAAGATTCGATTTGGATATAATATGGGTTCAACAAAAATATCGCAATGGAGAAAATTGCTATGCATGGCGCCAGTGTACGACATATTGTCTTGTTCGATTTTTCCAAGCTCCCCCCCAAAAAAACTGAACAATTAATTGAGGGTTTTGCGAGTCTAAAAAAAATAATACCCGAAATCTTGCGTTTAGAATGGGGCACCGCAAATGTGGTGGAAGGTTCATCCTTGGGTTTCACCCATTGTTTCATTTTGACCTTTGCCGATTTTGATTCTCTGACCTATTATTTAAATCATGCGGAGCATCGCAAATATGAAAAAGAAGTCACTCAACATCGTAAACAAGTATTGGTATTTGACTATGCAATTCAAGAATAATTTTTTCCAAGTTCTATTTCTTTTTGTCGGCATGTCGATTTTTTCTGACAGTGATGCGACGACGGCCCCACTTCCGGCGCAATTATTATTTACCACTTATGAAGCACCTTCACCGCTTAAAGCCGATAACAAATATTTTTTGGTGTACGAAATTTTTTTGACGAATTTCATGAAAGCACCCGCCACGATTACATCGTTTCAAATCGAACAAGATCATAAAAAACATGCAATCGCGCTTGATCAACTAAAAAAATCAATTCAAGCCCGCACAGATGAAACAGATGTTTTGAATTTTGCACCGGGTGAAACAAAAACGATTTTTATTTGGCTACCATTTAACAATGCATCCGAGATTCCCCAAAATTTAACCCATCACATCACAATCAACTCAAGCTTTCGCGATAAAAAATATTCTTTTGCCATGGGTCCTGCTTCATTGAACGTCAACCAAACGACACCTGTCATTATCGATGCGCCATTACAGGGAAAAAATTGGTTAGCGGGTAATGCGCCATCGAACACATCGAATCATCGCAGAACCAGTATGATTATCGATGGTAAACCTTATTACGCACAACGTTATGCAATTGATTTTGTGCAAATGGGAGCAGATGGAAAATCTTATACGGGCGATGTGCATAACAATAAAAGTTATCATTGCTACAACCAAGATGTGTTAGCGGTTGCCGATGGGACGGTAGTGAAAACACAAAATGGAATTCCAGAAAATATTCCCAATTCCAATCAATATGCAACACCCATCGCGGAAAAAACATTGCCGGGAAATTATATTGTGCTTGATTTGGGGAATGGACATTATGCAGGCTACGCTCACCTCATTCCTGGGTCATTAAAAGTAAAAGAGGGTGATCATGTCAAAGCACATCAAGTCATTGCCAAACTGGGTAACTCAGGTAATTCCTCTGAGCCTCATTTGCATTTTCAAATCATAGATACTGGCTCGTTTCTTAAATCGAATGGTGTGCCGTACGGATTTAAACATTTTTCGGCCCATGCGTCAGAGCTATTGGAGGATGAAACGGGGAGCTTAAAAATCAAAGTATCCAAAGCACCCTTCAAAGAATTTTCAGATCAATTAGTGCTGGAAAATGCCTTGATTAATTTTGATTAAACTCGGCATTGCAAGCCCCGGCTTTAAGCGTACCGGGGTAAACTCCGCGAAGCAGGATTTTTGTTGATCGTGTCATTCCCGCGCAGGCGGGAATCCATCGCGATAAAATATAAATAGATTCCCGCCTGCGCGGGAATGACACGCTACAAAAATCAAGCAGGGGCTCGCAATGACGGAACTTAGCCAGGCGGCAACGCACAGAAACCTTGGCCTTTGCCATATTCCTGACGACCACTGTCGGGGCCCGTTAAATTTTTGCAAGTAATTGTGCCTACGTTAATATTCACGTTCATTTCCGGATGGGCGCCTGCATTGTCCACGACAAAATAACTTTTATTCACTGTGTTGGCATCGATTGTCATATGCCCGTGACCAGGACAAAATCCTTCTGCATCGACCGAAGACGTATCCATTTTTACCTGCGCAGTGACATCAGATGCAGTGCATTCAAAATATTGTCTGCCAGCGACCAGCGGGATAAAGTGAACTGTTTCTTCTGCTACAGCTGAAAAAGAAATTACCGTCAAGGCAACTGCGGAAAATAATTGTGTTATTTTTTTCATGCGATCTCCTTTGATTATTATAGTCTGATAAAATTCGTTGACGCGCTAAATATACCTTCGCTTCCGACGCAGAGTCAATTCATACTATCCTCTAAATACCTAACACTTCAAAATCTAATGCCCGAGCTGCTTTTGAAAGTTGCTCATCATCATCTTCTGAAATATTCAATGTATGTCGCATGCGATCAATCGTTCTAAAACATTCTATTTTTAAAATTTCGCTTGCCAGAAATTCAGTGATGTTTTTAGGAAATTTAATAGCATGACTTTCACCAAAGATAATACGAAGAATTGCGGAGGAGTCAATATAGGCTTTCATCTTTCTCCTCGTTCTTCAAGCAGAAATTTAAGGCTGTCAATTTTTTTATTTTTTACAGGGGTAAAAGCCGGAGGATGGGGATAGAAATAAAAAATTTTTAAAAATTAAGAAGTTATATTCCCCCATCCGCCCTTCAGGCACCTTCCCTCGCCGGGAAGGGATACTAAACATTGTGTAGTATTTGCTCACAAATGAAATAATTATCTAAATTAGGTATAATTACGCCTCATTTATAACGAATGTGTCCCGAGGATAGTTGTGCGTATTACTTCATTCTTAAAAATTTTTATTTTGACGCTGTTGTTAGTAACCAGTGTTAATAAAGCCTCAGCCCACGGATGGCATGTCGGTGTATTTTTCGGCGGGCCTGCTTTTTATGGTCGGCCGGTCTATCCCGTCTATTATGCTCCACCACCGGTTTATTACGGCCCGCCCGTTGCTTATTATGACTATGGCCCGCCAGTACGTTCTTATGTGAGATGGGTTCCCTCTCATTATGAATACGGGTATTGGGTTCCAGGTCATTATGTAAGATATTACGCGCGAAGTTTCTAAACGATTCATCCGGAAATCAAGCGATTGGTCTGCGGAGGGTGAGTGGACGCCGAGACCGCGATTGGTCTTGCGCCAAAAACGCCGCCATTTGCAAGATTCCCGGTAGTTTGTTTATGCTTCATATAATACGCTATCCTTCCATCAATATCGTGAGCTTTGTGATACCAAGCATTTCCAGTTTTTACTAATACCTGACCAGTAACAGGGCTTATTACCGGTGCACTCTTCCGATCCTTAAGGTGAATATAGACTTTCAGGCTAGATTCTTCATAAACCTGCCCATCACTTGCACGTACCGGTTTATCCATAATTTTTTTTGTTAACGGACAAATAAATTTTGCATCAACAAACTTTGAATCAATTCCTAAGTCTAGCAATATTTGTGCATTCTTTTTTTTGATTGGCAGTGTTACCAAGACTTCTGATACTTTTTGTTCTTCTGCTATTTTTTCTTCTCGAACCTCAACAACCACAACCGCTCCCGCTCTCTTCAACCTTTCCTTTTCTTCAACAAATTTTATTATCAAACCGCGCAATAGTACATTAGGCGTTGGAGCAGTAAAATCGGTGGTGCAAAATGATTCGCGACAGGTAGGACAACGTCCTTGGCACCGTTCTTTCATCTCAGGAAGATCTTCTCGATCAAAATTATGACCGCACTTTTTTAATGAAACGGGATCATTCATTAATTCGCTGCTAATAACGCTGCGATAGTCAGGATCGATCTCGCCTGAATAACAATCTGCTAAACGTCGTCTTAAAGTTGAAGGACCATCTGGTAATCTTTGATAAGCAGACATGGGTGGTTCGTAATTAATAATGCAACCAGCAATACAACAAAATGGCACAATGCAAATCGCCATACCAAGTGCAGCATCAGCTTCAATTTGAGCCAACGACATGGTTGGAGAGTCGGATGCAGAAAATATCAATCGACCCAATACAGGTCCCAGCAGTTGAGTAAATACATAAGACCACAGTAATCTGAGTAAAAAATTATCGGTTACACCATCTCTTTCGTCATTAAAACAAGAATTGAATGTAAGATCTAACACAGCTGCTAATAACGCAGCCCCAGACATAGAAATGGTGATTGACTCGACCGCGTCATGCCCTTCATGATTCGTAGCCGTCAACACGCCTGATCCTAGCGCATTACTCAAAGCAGTAAGAAGTGCAGAAGCTGCAGAGTGAGTGAGGAGATTTCTTAACACTCTTACGAAAGACATAGAAAAATTCCGTGTATTAAAAGGGATGGATTCTGAAACTAGCCCTGATAATTGTCAATAAAAATTCTCGAGAAAATTACCAATGAAGCGCTTCCGCAGTAAACTCACGCGCTGAAACTTCACGACTAAATAAATCGCCTTGCATAATCTTACAACCTAACGCAAGCAATGCATTTTTTTGCGTGACATCTTCAATGCCATCTGCCACCACCACTAATTGCAAACTATTCGCCAGCGCAATAATCGTTTTGACAATCGCTTCACTTTCTTTATTAGTGGTAATATCAAACACCAGCGCGTGATCGATTTTGAAAATATCAATGGCAAGATGACGCAATTGTTGCAATTGCAATTGGCTTGCACTGAAATTATTAATCGCAATTTTTACGCCTAATCGTTTCACCATATGCAACATTTTTTCGACTAATTCAATTTTTGTTAACAATGAGGATTCTAACACTTCAAAAATCAAATTACCTGCATCTAAATGCGTGTCTTGCAACATGTTTGAAATTTTTTGGATAAAATGCGAATTTTCAAATTGTTTTAATGAAATAGGCATGGCAATTTCTTGCAGCTGAAAACCATTTTCGCGCCATTGCAACAAATCATGACATGCCGTTTTTAAA
Source organism: uncultured Coxiellaceae bacterium (assembly GCA_964578975.1). Taxonomy (GTDB): domain Bacteria; phylum Pseudomonadota; class Gammaproteobacteria; order DSM-16500; family DSM-16500; genus CAYRUP01. The sequence continues at coordinate 49,059 of CAZOFA010000003.1, read as the reverse complement.
ATCCATTCATTGATTGCCATAATACTATTATTTTTTTCGGCGAGTTTTGATAATTCTTCAAAAGTCACAGAGCCAAATTCAGGATGTTGCCAATGTAAAATCGCTTCCATGCAAACAACTTTTTTTGTTTCGACATTGATTCTGGGGCGATAAGATAGCGTGAAATCATGAAATGTTGCGGGGTTACACAAACTGGCACTTAATAATAATTCACGTCGACTAAGGGCATGCATTTCTTCACGGAAAAATTGATACGTATGATGACCTTCTAATTTTGCTTGATGTAAGGCAATATCCGCATTTTTTAATAACGTTTTTCCATCATTGCCATCATTCGGAAAAACCGCAATGCCAATACTCGCTGTGACAAATAATTCTTGATCGCCAATCATCAACGGTTCTGCGATCGCATCCAGCAAACGTTTCGCGATATACGCGGCCGTTTCTGCTTTGTTAATTTGTGAAAAAATAAAAACAAATTCATCGCCAGCAAAACGACTCATCGTATCCACTTGCCGCACACAGTTTTTTAAACGCGTCGCAATTTCTTTTAATAACTGATCGCCTTTATCATAACCTAATGCATCATTAATAATTTTAAATCCATCTAAATCTAAAAACATCACGCTAAATGTTAATTGATGACGCACACTTTGATTCACCGTTAATACCAAATGATCTTCAAATATTTTGCGACTCGGAAGGCCGGTGAGCGGATCGGTTAATACATCGTGAGAAACTTGTTGTTGCAGCGCGATCACTTCCTCATTTAAGATTCGCTGTTTTTCTTGCTCTTTGGTTAATTGTTCTTGCAACGCCTGCGATTGTTGATTTATTTTTTTGATTTGGTAGAAACATCGCAGTGAATAAAATGCGAGGGCGATGATGATGACAAGTAAACTTAGTGCTAATATCACAGTAAATCCTCCGTTAAACCGTCATTGCGAGCGCCAGCGAAGCAATGACGCAATGACAAGTATAGCAGAACCTCAACTAGCTAGACCAACTATCCGCGCTTAAAATATTTTCCGGTTTCACTTTCAAAACAAATTGCCGAAACGGCTCAAACGCATCTCTATCAGGCGGCACCGGCAACGGTGAGGATTTAAATATCGCCGCACGCGCTGACCGATCTAGGCTGTCATCCCCACTACTTTTAATCACTTGCACTTCCAGCACCACACCCCCCGGTGCCACACGAACCAACAACTGTGCATATAATTTTTTATCAACCGAACTGGGCACCAACCAATTTTGACTAATCACTTGCAAAATAAGCGCCTTATACTTATCCACCTCTCCGCGCACTTTCTGTGCACGCGCACCTGCAATATTTTTTTGTTCTTGCAATAATTGACGCTGAATCGATTTCGCTGTCATTTGTTTCATTTCTTTTTCAAATGCCGCAGCTAAGGCTTTTTGTTTTATTTTTTTCTCATGCTTCGCTTGTTTTTTAATATCTTGTAACATTTGTTGTGCGATTTTATCTTGATTAATTTTATTTTGTTTTTTATCCGATATCGCAATCGCTTGTTTTTTTATTTGCGTGACAACCGGTTTTTCTGGTGATTTTTCTGGGGGCGAAGGTTTTGCAACCACATGACGCGGCACAACATGCTGCGGAATCGGCGCAAGGTTACTTTTAACGGAAGGTGCATTCATCACCATCGCATTAATAATTTCTGTATTTTGATCGGAATTTTGTAACACTGGCATTGTGGAATTAAAATCAAAACTCGCGACTAACACAATGAACACCACGAGATGCAGCAGCAATGAGAAAAAAAATGGTTTTGAATAAATTTCTCGCCCTGCGGCTTTCATATGCTAGCCTGTTGAGTCAGATTGAGATGGCTTTTGTGTAATTAAACCAACACTTTTCGCTCCGGCCTGTTGTAATAACACCATGGCTTCAACCACTTTTCCGTAATTTGCATTTTTATCACCGCGCACCAAGACGGGGCGTTGTTGTTCTGACGCCACTTCGCCCGATAATTGCGACGCAACTAAATTGCTTAACACTTTTGGTGTCACGGGCTGATTCGGTTTGCTTGAAATATTCAGATAAAAATTACCAGTCGAATCCACTGTCACAATCAACGGTTCTTTTTGATCCGGTGGAACGGCTTTGGTTTCTGTTTGCGGTAAATCAATTTTAATCCCTTGAGTCAACAGCGGTGTCGTGATCATAAAAATAACCAACAACACTAACATCACATCAATAAACGGAATTAAATTGATTTCAGCCATAGGTCGACGCGATTTTTGACGCGGAGTAATCGTTATCATGCCGTAATCACCTCTCCTTCTATTTTGTGCAGAGAAAGTTGTGCTTGCCTAAACAAAATATTGGAAAATTCTTCTTGGAAAACATCAAATCGATTGAGCAGGCGATTAATATCCGTGGTAAAACGATTGTAAGCGACGACAGCCGGAATCGCGGCAAATAAACCCATCGCGGTTGCAATTAATGCTTCTGCAATTCCTGGGGCTACCATCGAAATAGTGGCTTGTTGCACATGCGCTAACGTGCGAAACGTCAACATGATGCCGCACACCGTGCCAAAAATTCCGACGAATGGACTGGTTGAACCGACGGTCGCAAGCGTCGGTAAATGAATTTCCATTTTATCTTGTTCACGCACTTGCGCGACATTCATGGCGCGTCGTGCACTGCCTAACATCATCTCGGCTGTCATCCCGGGTTGTTTATGCACGCGCAAAAATTCTTTAAAGCCGGCCTGAAAAATTGCTTCCATGCCCTCTGCATTCGGGTTGTGTTTGCTATCCGCATACAACTTGGATAAATCACCCCCTGACCAAAATGCATTCTCAAATTCAGTGGTCGCTTTACGCGCTGCTTTTAAGTAAATACTCCGTTGCATGATATAAGTCCAAGACAACACCGAGGCCCCAATCAACAACACCATCACCAACTTCACCAAGAAGCTGGCATTGATAAAATATGTCCATAAAGAAGAATCCATCGTCACCATTTAGTTCTCCGTTATCTCGTTTAATACAGTTTGCAAATTGTCCGGCAGCGCTTTCGGACGCATGTGTTGATCGATACATGCTATTTTAATCTCTGCCCTGCATAACATAGTAGCGTTTGCATCTCTCGAGCGCAAATGCTGGGCATATAAAAAGCTAGCCGGACGCACCTCAATGACACGCGTCACGACTTCTACGTGTTGATGGGCGCGGGTCGGTTTGAGAAAATGAATGTTAGCAGAATGCACGCTAAAATAAATTCCCTGTGCTTTTTGCCATTCAAGCCCCCAACCCAATTCCTCGGCCCATTCAGAACGCGCGCGTTCAAAATAATTCAAATAATTGGCATGATAAACGATGCCTACCATATCCGTATCTTCAATATAAACACGTAACGGAAAAATATGTTCGCTCATGAATCGATTTCTTCAAAAAAATTTAAATTTTTCTGTTGCACAATTTTTTCCGGCACGGGAAAACCAAAATAGACATACGCATGACGCGTTGCCACACGACCACGCGGTGTGCGCATCACAAATCCTTGTTGAATTAAAAAAGGTTCAATCACATCTTCAATGGTGCCGCGTTCTTCAGACAATGCGGCCGCCAAACTATCGATCCCCACCGGCCCACCGCTAAATTTATCAATCAATGCTAATAACAGTTTGCGATCCATCATATCAAACCCTTGTTGATCGACATCCAGCAAATCCAGCGCTTTTTCCACAATTTCTCGCGAAATAATGCCGTTGGATTTCACTTCAGCATAATCACGCACACGGCGTAACAAACGATTGGCAATACGCGGTGTACCGCGCGCGCGTTTTGCAATTTCTTCCGCACCCGCGGCCTCGATTTTTACACCGAGTATATTCGCTGAACGCGTGACAATTTGTGTCAACTCAGCCGTGGGATAAAATTCTAAACGCTGCACAATCCCAAAGCGATCGCGTAACGGTGACGTCAACAGTCCTGCGCGTGTGGTCGCGCCAATTAAAGTAAACGGTGGAAGATCTAATTTGATCGAACGCGCCGCAGGTCCTTCACCAATCATAATATCCAATTGATAATCTTCCATCGCCGGATACAACACTTCTTCCACGATCGGACTTAAGCGATGAATTTCATCGATAAAAAGTACATCGCGTTCTTGCAAATTTGTTAATAACGCCGCGACATCACCCGGTCGCTCAAGTACAGGCCCTGAGGTTTGACGCAATCCAACACCCATTTCATGTGCCACAATATGCGCCAGTGTCGTTTTGCCCAATCCCGGTGGACCAAAAATTAAAACATGGTCTAATGCATCGTTGCGCGCACGCGCCGCTTGAATAAAAATTTCCATTTGTGCACGTACCGCAGGTTGTCCGATGTAATCGCCGAGCGATTTCGGTCGAATCGCGCGATCAAGGGGATCATTTTCTTTTTGTTCTGCAGAAATCATACGATCCGATTCTTCCATCACGCTATCTCCTTCAATGCTTTACGAATGATTTCTTCACTGCTCAAGGCACCATCATCCACTTTGCTCACGGCACGACTTGCTTCTTGTGGCTTATAACCTAATGCGATTAACGCTGACACGGCATCTTGCACCAGTTGATTGCGCGTGCTGCGCGCGGCCGACGGAATCTCCACCGGCGAATGTGTTTGCCATGCTGATAATTTATCACGCATTTCAATAATCAAACGTTCTGCCGTTTTTTTCCCAATGCCCGGCAGACGCACTAAACTCGCGGTATCTTGATGCGCCACACATTGCACAAATTCATCTGGCTCAATGCTCGATAAAACAGTGAGGGCAAGACGAGGGCCAACGCCATTTACTTTTAATAACGTACGAAACAATAATCGTTCTGCGCGGGTATAAAAACCATACAAGGTATGCGCATCTTCGCGCACTGCAAGATGAGTAAATAAGGTGATTTCTTGTCCGATATCAGGTAAGCGATAAAATGTGCTCATCGGCGCGTGGATTTCATAGCCGACTTGATTCACATTGAGTAAAAGTTCGGGAGGTTGTTTTTCTAAGAGGATTCCGCTTAATTGTCCTATCATATTTTAATCCTTAAGTTTTGCCTCATTCTACTTAACCATTGAACAACAATTCAATCTCGACGTACAATGATTAAAAAATGGGAGACGCAGATGAATTCAACGAAATACGCCTTAACGAAAGTTATCTTCATGGGTCGTTGGTTACAAGCACCCTTGTATTTAGGCTTGATTGTTATTCTCGGCGCTTATGCGATTCGTTTCCTCGTCGAACTCGCGAAGCTTGTTTCTCATATCACTTATTTCGATGACGTACGCATCATGCTCGGCGTGCTTGATTTGATTGACGTGGTGATGATCGCAAATTTGTTAATTATGGTGATCATCGGCGGCTATGAAACATTCGTCTCGCCGCTTCGCCTACAAAATGATCCTGAACGACCCGAATGGCTGGATGAAGTGAATGCGGGTTCGATGAAAGTTAAACTCGCGCTGGCGTTAATCGGTATTTCATCAATTCACTTATTAAGAACATTCATCGATCCCTCTAAGCAAACCAATGATGCGATCATGTGGCAAGTGCTGATTCATCTAACCTTAGTGGTTTCTGCGATTGTGGTAGCGTACACGAATGTTATTTTGTCAAAAACATCCCATCCTAGATCAGTGGCCTCGCGTAACCTCTCCGTTTAAAATGAAGAGATACCGTCAACCCAACCTCCACTCTTCGAAACTCTTTTTTCCAATTCTTCTACCGTCATATCTTCATCAGTTTGAGCTTGCTTACACACAGTGGCTATTTCATCCGCTCTGTGACGTAACGCATCAGCTCTCTTAAGCAATTCGTTTATTAATGCGGCTTTTTTGTCGTTGACCATATCGTTATCCTCCGAGAAAGGATCAGCTGGATTACTAAACTCACCCTTGAATTATAGCACAATTTTAGTACAAAAAAGAATTTTCAAACGAATTATTCTTTGATTATACAAGATATTACAATGCGAGGATTCGATTGTTATACTAAACCTAAAGGACCTCCGATGACGACAGATTTGGAAAAACGCGTTTCTTTACTCAAAAGCCTCCCGCTCTTTGCTCATCTTCCTGCATTTGAATTGCAACAATTAGCGCAACTGTTTCGCGATGTTCAGTATCCAACAAACACTTTTATTGTGCGAGAAAATGAAAATATCGAGAGTGTATTTATTATCGTTGAAGGTAATGCAGAAGTCTCGCAACTGAAAACCACAACCACAGAAAAAGAAATCATATCTGTACTGCACGCTGGCGAGGCTATTGGATTAGATGATATGGGATTTTTTTCAAAAAATCCTGCGCGCACAGCAACCGCGATGGCTTTGACATCTTTAGTCGCGATCCGCTTAGATTTGCTGGACTTAAAACAATTTTTTCAAGCGCATCCGATGATTTTATCGGATATGCAACAAGCAACGTATGAGATGTTGTTGTATGCTTTTATCAAAAAAATCGAACCTTTTGCTGAAGTCAGTCATGATGTGTTAGAAGAAATTATCCCATTTATAAAAACCATAGACATACCCGCTGATACGATTATTTTTCGTCAAGGAGATCACGCTGACTGTTGTTATTTGCTCTACGAAGGTAATGTCAAAGTTACGCTGACGAAAAAAAATGGTTCTGAAAAACGTATCGCAGAATTAGGCCCAGCTGAATTGTTAGGTGAAATGGCTTTACTCACAGATAACAAACGCAATGCAACGGCTAAGACCTTGACAGCGTGCAAACTCTTCGTCTTAGAACAAAATGAATTTCAAAAAATCGCACAACATTCCATAAATACCGGGGTTGCATTGACATCCATGTTGATGAATCGTCATCGGCCTTTACACTCTGAGAACATCACTATTCATCGCAGAAAAGATGCCGAACAAAAAACAATAATTATTTTAAAGAACGCAGAAAAAGGCGCTTATGTTAAAACGAATGAACAAGGGTTATTTGTTTGGCAACGATTAGATGGCGAGCATACGTTGCAGGAAATTGCAGTGGAATATTTTTTTCAATTTCATAAAATCGCTATCGAATCAATTGGTAATTTAGTGTTGTATTTAATGCAAGCCGGTTTTGTGAAAACACCCATGCTGGTATCTTATGTGCCGCAAACTACTTTACCACGATGGATGCGTGCCTTGGCTTTGTTACGCAGTATCATGGAATATGAATATGATTTTAAAAATGTCGATGACTGGATCACGCGATTATATCAAAAAGCAGGTTATCTTTTTTTTTCGCGTACTGCAAAAATTGTAATGGCATTATTGGCGATCATGGGATTTTTTGCTTTTGTCATTTTTTTTCAGCATGCAACAATGATTTTAAAAAATATGCCGCAGGCATGGATGTTTTTGTTATTGATAGGTCCGGCAAATCTTCTTGCGGTGCCTTTGCATGAATTAGCGCATGCACTGACGACTAAAGCATATGGCTATCAAGTACACCGTTTAGGCGTGGGATGGTTTTGGCTGGGTCCTATTGCGTTTGCAGATACGTCAGATATGTGGTTAAGCACGCGAGGTCCTCGCATTGCAGTTAATTTAGCGGGTATTTATGTCAATATCGTGATTTCAGGTATCTTAGCATTCATCGCTTTATGTTTGCCGTATCCAATCCTTGCAGTATTTCTCTGGTTAGTTGCATTATCGAGTTATTTGATTGCATTTTATAATTTAAATCCTACGTTTGAGTTCGATGGATATTATGTGTTAATGGATGTGTTAGATAAACCAAATTTGCGTGCCCATGCCATTCAATGGTTATTACACGATTTCAAAAAAATGACAGGTTATTTTTCTGAAATAGTTTATTGGCTTATTTCTATTTCGTTTATTTTACTTGCCTCTTTTGTCGCTTACGTTATTCAACTGTTTGTATTTAACATGATGCTTCCAGAAAAAGTCAGCAATACTGCGTTGACGCATTTTGGCTGGGTTTTACCTATTGTTGTGATTGTGCTTTCTTTTTTAAGTCTTTATGGGAAGATAAAACAACAAGCTTATTATATAAACTCATCGAAACAATTTAATCAACGTCGCCATGATCTCGACTAACGATAATTCCGCCAACTCGAACTTCTTTTTTTTCGTGTAGTAACACCCGCAATTTTATGCGCACAAAACCGCGTATGCGCGTGACATAAAGCGACACCCAACGCATCAGCCGCATCGGCTTGCAAACGATGCGAAATATTTAATAAACGTTTCACCATGTGCTGCATTTGCGTTTTATCCGCAGCACCGTAACCGACAACCGCTTGTTTAATTTGCCGAGCAGAATATTCTGCGACTTCTTTTCCCAGCGCCACAATCGCAGCCCCGCGTGCTTGACCGAGTTTTAAGGCAGAACCGGGATTTTGATGCATGAAAATTTGTTCGATGGCGGCCTCATGCGGTTGATGCAATTGCATAATTTCTTGTAAGCCCGAAAAAATTTTATGTAAACGTTCAGCCGCAGGATACGATGAAATAGACAAACATCCACTATCAATATAACGACTTTGATTTCCTTCCCACTGAATCACACCATAGCCGGTGAAACGTGATCCAGGATCAATTCCTATGATAATCGTCATTCCTACTCCAGTTGTATTAGCACGTCCTCTGAAATATCTGCATTCGAATACACTTCTTGCACGTCATCTAACTCTTCGAGTACTTCAATCAATCCGGTAAATTTTTCAGCGGTTTCTTTATCCGTGATCGGCGCACGCATTGATGCAATCATGGAAATTTCTGCAAACGCAGGCGTCAAACCTGCTTTGATCATGTTTTCTTTGATTGCAATAAAATTTTCAGGCGATGTCATGACATCAATACTTTGATCATCATGCACAATGACATCATCTGCATTTTGTTCCAATGCTAACTCCATCACACGTTCTTCATTCGCACCGGGTGCAAATGTGATTTGACCTTGTTTGGTAAAAAGATAAGAAACAGAACCATCCGTTCCTAAATTTCCACCCCATTTGGTAAATGCGTGACGCACATCAGCGACGGTGCGAATGTGATTGTTCGTCATGCAATCCACCATGATGGCCACACCACCAGGACCGTAACCTTCATAACGCACTTCGACGACATCATTCGCATCCAATCCACCCGCACCCCGTTTAATCGCGCGCGCAATCACATCGCGTGACATGTTTGCGACTAATGCTTTATCGACCGCGGCACGCAAACGCGGATTGGAATCTGCATCTCCTCCGCCGAGTTTGGCTGACACGGTAATTTCGCGAATTAATTTGGTGTACAGTTTTCCTTTCACCGCATCTTGTTTTGATTTGCGGTGTTTGATGTTAGCCCATTTACTATGACCTGCCATATCGACCTATTCCGTTACTTTTGTTTTTTTATCTTCGGCAATATCTTTACGCACACGAATGCCTAATTCAATTAATTGTGCTGCATCGACGGGCGCTGGCGCCTCCGTCAATGGACAACTCGCGGTTTGCGTTTTTGGAAAAGCAATCACATCGCGAATGGAATCAGATCCTGTCATCCACATCGCTAAACGATCAATGCCAAATGCAATGCCACCATGCGGCGGACAACCAAATTTCAATGCCGTTAACAGATGACCGAATTTTGCGTGTGCATCTTCTTCTGAAATATTTAGCGTGCGAAACACGGCCATTTGCATTTCCGACGAATTAATACGAATTGATCCACCACCAATTTCCGTGCCATTGATCACCATGTCATATGCACGTGCAAGAATTTTAGTGGGATCTTGCGATAATTCACTGAGGTCTTTAATTTTCGGCGCCGTAAACGGATGATGACACGCCGATAATCGTCCTTCCCCTTTTTCAAACATGGGAAAATCGATCACCCACAATGCGCGCCAACTTTTTTCAACCAGTCCTCGATCATGCCCCACTTTCACGCGCAATGCGCCGAGGGATTCATTCACAATTTCAATTTTATCGGCACCAAAGAAAATAATGTCGCCCACTTTTGCTTGCGTGCGTTCAATAATGGTTTTCACCACCTGTTCAGGAATAAATTTTAAAATCGGTGATTGCAATCCATCCGCATTAAATTTGATGTACGCTAAACCTTTCGCACCAAATTGCGCAACATATTTTGTGTAATCATCAATTTCTTTGCGACTGAGTTCTGCACCCCCTGGCACATGTAATGCAGCCACACGACCATGCGGGTCGCTCGCGGGTGCGGAAAATACTTTAAATTCCACATTGCGCATCAAATCGTTGATGTCAATTAACTCCAGTGGAATGCGTAAATCCGGTTTATCTGAGCCATAACGCGACATCGCTTCCGAATAACTCATGCGTGGAAAAGGTTTGGGTAATTCCACACCGAGTAAATCTTTAAATAATCCACACATCATTTCTTCCATGATGTTTTGTATTTCTTCTTCGGTTAAAAAAGAGGTCTCAACATCGAGCTGGGTAAATTCCGGTTGACGATCGGCACGCAAATCTTCATCTCGAAAACAACGCACGATTTGATAATAACGATCCATGCCCGCCATCATTAATAATTGTTTAAACACTTGTGGCGATTGCGGTAACGCAAAAAAACTTCCGGGTTTGGTTCGACTGGGAACGAGATAATCGCGCGCACCTTCCGGTGTTGCTTTCGTCAAAAAAGGTGTTTCGATATCTAAAAATCCGTGCTCATCAAGATAATGTCGAATATGGCGGATAATGTCCGCACGCATTTTGATGCGCGCTAACATTTCTGGACGACGTAAATCGAGATAACGGTATTTCAAGCGCATTTCTTCGCCGACATCATGATATTCATCAATGGGAAACGGTGTGGTCTCAGAGCGATTTAAAATAATCACCTCAACAGCATCCACTTCAACGTCACCCGTGCGCAATTCTCGATTGACCGTGCCATCCGGACGACGACGCACACGTCCTTTCACTTGTAACACATACTCATTACGCACTGATTCAGCGATACGAAATGCATCGGGATGACTGGGCGCCACCACAATTTGCACGATGCCTTCACGATCACGCAAATCTAAAAAAATCACCCCACCATGATCTCGACGACGATGCACCCATCCAGTTAATTTGACTTCTTGATCTAATAACGCTGTTGTAACTTGACCGCAATAATGACTACGCATAAATACTAACCTTTCAATTTTATTTTAATTCTCGCCGATCACCCTGAGGAGCGCGCAGCGCGTCTCGAAGGGGAAGGGGCTGAACCACTCCCAATGAAATAACAAATTTCAATGCTTGCTCCACACTCATGTCTAATTCAATGACACTGCTGCGCGGGACAAACAATAAAAAACCAGAGGTGGGATTCGGTGTGGTTGGCACATATAAGCTAATTAACGCTTCCTGTCCGACTTTTTGTGCGACTTCATTCGCGATATCACCCGCTTGAAATGCAATCGTCCACACGCCAGGACGCGGATATTCCACTAATAATACTTTACGAAATGATTGTCCGCCGGGGGTTAACAATGTCTGCACGATTTGTTTCACACCGGTGTAAATGGAGCGAACTAATGGAATGCGTTCAATCAGCGCATCACCCAAGGCAACAAAACGTCGACCTAAAAAATTGGCGGCTAATAATCCGGTGACCACAATGATGAATAATGTAATCACCACGCCGATACCGGGAATGTGTACGCCTAACAATGCATCCGGTTGATATTCTTTCGGCAACAACAGCAACGTTTTACTTAACAAATCCACTAAAAATTTGATCACAAAAATCGTGATCAACAAGGGTAACCAGACTAAGAGTCCGGAAATAAAATAGCGACGTAAATGAGACATCATCATATTAGTTTTCTTTCCCAGTTGAGTTTGAATCTACTTTTTTGCTATCACTAGTTGTTTTATCACCGCCACCACTTTCCGTAGATTCTGATTTTTTCTCAGGTGCTTTACCTTTATCACGAAAATCGGTTGCATACCAACCGGTGCCTTTCAATTGAAAACCGGCGGCTGAAATTAATTTTTGTAACGTGTCTTTTTGACAGTCAGGACATTTTTTCAATACCGTTTCTGATATTTTTTGAAAAACTTCCATCTGATGCCCACAGCTGGTGCATTGATATTCGTAAATTGGCATGTTGGAAAACCCCGTCCTGTATTTTTTAAAGAAATCGCTGTATTTTAGCAGGAAATCTAAGGGAGGAGAATGAACCCATGCAAAAATCTATCTTAATTACCGGTTGCTCTAGCGGTATTGGTTTATGCGCAGCGCAAACCTTACAAAAAAAAGGGTATCGTGTTTTTGCCAGCGCACGCAAAGAAGAAGATGTGGCAAGACTTATTTCTCTGGGGCTTGAAAGCGTGCGCCTAGATGTAAATCAGTCTGAATCACTCCACCAAGCGTTAGCGGAAATCCTGGAAAAAACCGGCGGAACACTCGATGCGTTATTCAATAACGCTGGATTTGCCCAAGCGGGTGCCGTGGAAGATTTAACCCGCACCATGATGCAACAGCAATTCGAAACAAACGTCTTTGGTCCCATGGAATTAACCAATCTCGTCATCCCCATCATGCGTAAACAAGGTTCTGGAAGAATCATTCAAAATACGTCTATTTTAGGCATTGTCGCCATGCCATTGCGTGGGGCTTATGCGGCATCTAAATTTGCGTTAGAAGGTTTTACCAATACCTTACGGCAGGAATTACGCGGAACAGGGATTTTTGTTTCTATCATTGCACCCGGTCCAATTCACAGTGAATTACGTAAAAATGCCTTGAGTCACTATCAAGAAAATTTGAGTAAAAAGAAGAGCATACACCACGCTATTTATCAAAAAATGGAAAAGTATTTTTTTGACCTGACGCCCAGTGAAAAAAGGTTTACACTAGGGCCAGAAGCTGTCACGGAAAAGCTACTTTTGGCGCTTGAAAGTCGACATCCCAAAGCCCATTATTTTGTAACATTTTCCGCGCATTTATTCGCTTACTTACGGCGTTTTTTGCCGGATTCTGCATTAGATGCACTCATGGATAAAATCAATCGCTTTGAATTGGAACAATAATCATGGCAACCATTTTGGTACTTTATTACAGCCGTTATGGCTCAGTAAAAAACATGGCACAAACTATCGCGCGTGGGATTGAGTCACAAAAAGGGGTTGAAGCACGGATTCGCACGGTGCCGGCTGTTTCACCTAATCATGAAGCAACCGAACCACCGATCCCTGAGAGTGGTGCGCCGTATGCGACATTGAATGATTTAATTGAATGCGATGGGTTAGCACTCGGCAGCCCAACGCGTTTTGGTAATATGGCTGCGCCAATGAAATATTTTCTCGATAGCACCAGCAGTTTATGGTTATCGGGCAAATTAGTGGATAAACCGGCTGTGGTTTTTAGTTCAACGTCGAGTTTGCATGGCGGACAGGAAACAACATTGCTCAGCATGATGTTGCCATTATTTCATTTGGGTTTTGTGTTACTCGGCATTCCGTACACGGAACCTGATTTAAATACCACGTTATCGGGTGGAACACCGTACGGCGCCACACACTTTACTGGGCCGGATGGAAAAAATCCGTTAAGTGAGGAAGAAAAACGCTTGTGTTTAGCACTGGGAAAACGCTTGGCTTTAGCGACACTGAAATTAAAATCTTAAACTTTATGAAAAATGTTGCGGAAAAAATATTGGGAATGTGTTTGATGGAAATGACAGTCGTGCTCATGATTCTTGGCATGTTAGTGTTATTTTGTTTTCCCATTTACACGACGCACGTCACAAAAGAAAGACGTCTTGAAGCAGAATTTAATTTAATGAATCTTGCGAGTGCGTTGGAACAATATCAAATTCGCTATAATACTTATCGAAATGCCACACTTGATTTGCTCGGCTTTTCAGAAAAAATTATTTCCGATCAATATCAATTAGTCATTGTGTCGCAGAACGACTCGAGCTTTGTCGTCAAAGCAGTTCCTATCAATAGCCAAGCAGACAATGATCCCATCTGCGCATCGTTAGTGTTAAATTCAGCGGGTAAAAAAGCAATTACCGGCACCGGAAAATTTTCGGATTGTTGGTCATGAATAATTTTATCATTGCAGACGGCCGCTGGGCAGGACAACATGGCATTGGACGATTTTCGCAAGAAGTGTTATCGCGTTTGCAACATGCGGATATTTTTAATGATGGGCCTAGTCCTTTGTCGTTGACCAACTTGATCTGGCAACAAAAAAAATTACAGCACTATAAAAAAAAATATCGCGTTTATTTCACACCGGGGTTTAATCCTGTTTTACAAAAATCCCTGCCGTTTGTGTTTACCCTGCATGATCTGATTCATTTGTCGGGCACGCAGTCGGTTATAAAAAAACTGTATTATCAATTTTTTATGAAACCGGCAGCGCGCAATGCTTACAAAATTTTGACGGTGTCCGAGCATTCAAAAAATGAAATTATCCACTGGGCGAATATTCCGTCTGAGCATGTTGTTAATGTCAGTTGTGGAATCAGTGATGTTTTTAAACCGACTGGCGCCAAATATCAGCCGGGTTTTCCTTATTTATTGCATGTGGGTAATCATGTAAAAGCTCATAAAAATGCGGCGCGTTTGATTGCAGCATTTTCTCAAGCGAAAATTGATCCGCAGACACGTTTGATTTTTACCGGCATCACGAATGCTTACATTCAGCGTTTAGCACAACAACATCAGGTCGAAAATAGAGTGGGTTTTTGTCATGCGCCAACGGATGTTGAATTAGCAGAATATTATCGCGGTGCAAGTGCATTGGTTTTCCCATCTTTATTTGAAGGATTTGGTTTACCGGTTGTTGAAAGCATGGCATCGGGTACGCCTGTGTTAACATCGAATAAAACTTGCTTGCCGGAAGTGGCGGGGAATGCGGCGTTATTGGTTGAGCCGGCGGATATTGATTCTTTAACTTCAGGCATTGAAAAAATTCTAGTAGATGAAAATTTTCGCCAAGATTTAATCCAAAAAGGATTTGAACGAGTGGCACATTTTTCTTGGGAAAAAACCAGTGAAAAAGTTCAAGCTGTGTTAAATCAGTTATAAATTCTGTCGTAACTACCAGTATCAGAATAGATTCCCGCCTACGCGGGAATGACACAGATCGCTTTGTCATTGCAGAGCGCGAGCGAAGCAATCCAGGCTTTATTGACGCTGGATCCCGCGGACAAGCCGCGGGACGACGTAGTGGTGTCAACACCTCAACATCTTACCTTTACTATCAAAAATTTTTCCGTTCCCATCCGGATACACCACACGCACCCGTGCAACTCGATTCATAATAATCGCCCACGCGGGATTTGGTGATTGCGATGCACAAAACCAAATCGTCCCATCTTCTGCATCCGCTAAACCAGAAGAAGTAAATTCAATTTGTTCACGCGCAATGGGAAACGTGCGCCAATGCATGATCCCTTTTGTCGCGACATTTTGAAAAACATGTAACACTTGTTCAGATGTTTTAATAATAAATCCATCAGACCATGCGCCCTCACACGTTTGTTGATCTTGACTATGACACAAAATTATTTTTTCATGCTGCACCATTGCGTCACTACGCGCTAACCGAATTGCATTCACCAATACCGATAACAAAACTTCATTTTCTGATTTTTTTTGAAAAACAGAATACGACGCAACACTCATCACACAAATAATTGCGATGATGCTGAAGGTGATTAATAATTCGATGAGAGTAAATCCATTTTTCATGTGATATCAATGATCTTGTCTAGGTGATTTAGGTTGTGTATGGGATTTCGCTGGCGGTTCCTTGGATTCGGTTGATGATTTCCCAAATAAAGGATGAGAACTTGTTATTTGCTTCGCAGAGCTTTGATCGGCGCTCAGTTGTTTTGTTGAAGGTGCAATTGTTTCAGTCCGGATCTCTGTTTTGACTTCTTCGTGCGTATGAATATGAACTGCTTTGTTATTTTTATTAAGCCTGTCTAGCACAGTCAAACAATATTCCATTGCGCTCGATTTACTGGAATCAAATTTATCTAAACCTTCATATAATACATTATCCATTCGATGCAGTGCGTTACCGATAAATTTATAATCCTCTAAATATCCTTCCACGCTTGCGAGACTGCGCGGCGTAAACAACGCGACAACATATTGTTGATTATATTTCTCTGCAAATTTAGCATGATCTGCTTCTCTGATTTGTAGAATTTGATTTTCATTGCCCACAGCTTTAAATCGAGAACGTTGATCTAAGTAAGCTTTATTATGCTCTAAAAGACATTCACCTGATAAATACACAAAAAGATCATCCGGTAATTTTATCGGTTGTCCCGCTAACGCATTTATGAAATAAGCGCCAAGCAAATAAGTAAATTCGTTTGACATGTTTGCGATGGTAGCGCGCGATAAAGGAAGTTGCTGTAAAAGAACAATACCCAAATTTTCGATAAATTGATTATTATATTCTTCGGCGATAAATGGCTTGGGAAGTTGGCTATTGGCTACCATTAACAGGCAACGAGCTTTTCGATTTGAATCAAGTGATTCAATATCTGCATTATTTTTCAATAAAGTTATAATCGTTTTAACCTGTTGTTTATCGACCGCGTACGCAAGCGCTGTGTTTTTTTCTCTTTGCAAATAATTTGGATCTACCCCTGCTTGTCGATTGAAATTTTCCAATAATATTTGAACTATCTCAGAATGACCTTGTTCAGCAGCATAACTTAATGCTGTACGCCCCTTTTTTTCATACTGACAATCAGCCCCCGCGCGTAATAAAGCTCTCATTATTTCAACATTACCATTATAAGCTACATACAACAGAAGTTGTTCTGTCATCACTTGTTTGCTTTTTTTATTCCAGCAAACACCATCCAATATCATTTTCACGATTTCAGTCTGACTTTTCCTCAAAGCATCATTAAGTTGATCTAAAAGCATCGCTTGGATATCTTCCCAATACGTTTCAGGATTATCTTTCGCTTCTGCAGTCATTTTTTCCATCAGTAATTTTACAATTTCAGTGTGCCCTCCAAATACTGCATAGTTTAATGCGGGATAATTATTTTTTTTGTAGCGTTTGCAATCGACACCGGCTTGCAATAAAGCGTCTACCATTTGAGTTTGACCATGAGAAGCCGCATTAAAAAGTGTACTTTCCAATTGTTGTTTGTCTTTTTTGCTTAATCTAATTGCTTTTAATATCGTAATTAATGTTTCAGTCATTGCAGTGTCTTGTTGCGCGAAAGTCTGCACTAGCAAAAAAAATCGCTCCTGATTCGCTCCCGCGTCGTTCAGTAATAAGATGGCAATATCGCTATAATTCTTTTTTATTGCATGTTCGAGAGCGGTTCCCACTTCTCCATCATCATAATCAATATCAACAACTTCCGACGGGTCTAACGTATCTAGGTCTTCCGTAATTTTGCTTTCATAAATACCATCTATCGCTCGTCTCGCCTGTCTATATCTTTCCTCGGGAGATAATGATTCATCCGTCACAGCATCAAATAACAATTTAACGGATGGATGTTTAGGATACATGATTCTATGCCTCGTTTTGTTATAACAACTGACATAGTATTATTATTGCATAAAATTTATGCATTTGCCTGGCACGGGAAAACCATCAAAGATATTTTAATTATTACAATCAAACAGTTATTTCATTTCGCCACAGGACGCATGTGCGGAAATAAAATAACATCGCGGATGGAAGGAAGATCCGCGAATAACATCACTAATCGATCAATCCCAATGCCTTCACCGGCGGTGGGCGGTAAGCCATATTCAAGCGCCGTAATGTAATCTTCATCATAGGGCATCGCTTCTTCATCACCGGCTTCTTTTTCTTGTGCTTGTTTTCGAAAACGTGCTGCTTGATCATCGGCATCATTTAATTCTGAAAATCCATTGGCAATTTCACGACCGCCAACAAACATTTCAAAACGATCGGTGATAAAAGGATTTTGATCATTTTGGCGCGCCAATGGAGACACTTCGGCAGGATATTCAGTAATAAAAGTGGGCTGAATTAATTTCGCTTCCACGGTTTTTTCAAAAATTTCGACTTGAATTTTTCCCAAGCCATGACTTTCTTGCACGGGTATTTCTAATTTTTTCGCGGTCAGAGTTGCCGCAGACAACGTATCCAAATCAGATTTTTTTAACTGCGGATTAAAATGTAAAATCGAATCAAACAAAGTCATGCGCACGAACGGTTTGCTTAAATCAAATTGATGTTCTTGATAAGTAATCGTAGTGGATTGTAAAAGTTCGGTCGCGAGTTTCCGCATTAATTCTTCTGATAAATCCATTAAATCATGATACGTCGCATACGCTTGATAAAATTCCAACATGGTAAATTCAGGATTATGCCGTGTCGATAACCCTTCGTTACGAAAATTACGATTAATTTCAAACACGCGTTCAAAACCACCGACCACTAAACGCTTTAAATAAAGCTCTGGCGCAATCCGTAAATACAGCGGCATATCCAATACATTGTGATGCGTTTTAAACGGACGCGCAGCCGCCCCACCCGGCAACACTTGCATCATCGGTGTTTCCACTTCAATAAAATCACGGTCTTTCAAAAATTGACGAATGGTGTCAATGATGCGTGTGCGCATTAAAAAAGTTTTTCGCGTGCGCTCATTCATTAATAAATCTAAATAACGTTGACGATAACAAAGTTCTTGATCGGTTAATCCATGATATTTGTCCGGTAATGGGCGCAAAGATTTTGTCAGCAATTCAATTTGTTTGACACGAATCGATAATTCACCGGTTTTTGTTTTAAATAATGTGCCGGTCACGCCAATAATATCGCCAATATCCCATTGCAAAAATGTGTCATACATGCCCTCTGCCAATTCATTTTGCCGCACATACAATTGAATTTGACCGGACATATCTTGCAGATGCACGAAACTTGCTTTGCCCATCAAACGTCGTGTCATGATGCGACCCGCAACTTTAGCGGTGATCGGTTGTGCTTCTAATTCCGGTTCAGTTTTATCACCATAGGTTTGATGTAATTTTACCGCCAGCGTATCGCGATGAAATGCGTTGGGATAGGCATTGCCCTGTTTGCGTAAATCAGCGAGCTTGGCGCGTCGCTGAGCAATTAATTCATTGGTATCTACAATCGCATTTTCTTGTTCTGTCATGATATGCCTCTATAACCCGCTTAATAAACTGGCTTCAATAAATTTGTCGAGATCACCATCCAGCACCGCTTGAGTATTTGATATTTCAATCCCGGTACGCAAATCTTTGATGCGTGACATGTCCAACACATAAGAACGAATTTGACTTCCCCACGTGACATCCATTTTTCCCGCTTCAAGTTCATCTTGTTTAGCACGTTTTTTTTGTAATTCCAACTCATACAATTTCGCACGCAATTGTTTCATGGCAGTGGCGCGATTTTTATGTTGCGAACGATCCGATTGACATTGCACCACGGTATTGGTGGGAATGTGTGTAATGCGAATCGCAGAATCGGTACGATTCACATGCTGCCCACCCGCGCCACTCGCGCGATAGGTATCTATGCGTAAATCGGCGGGATTAATGTCAATTTCAATATCATCATCAATTTCCGGCGAGACAAACACCGAGGCAAATGATGTGTGGCGTTTATGATTCGCATCAAACGGTGATTTGCGCACTAAACGATGCACACCGGTTTCCGTTCTCAACCAACCATAGGCATAAGGCCCGGACATTTTGATGGTGGCGCTTTTAATTCCCGCTACGTCGCCCGATGACGCTTCAATCAATTCCACTTGGAAATTATGACTTTCTCCCCAACGCAAATACATGCGCAATAGCATATTCGCCCAATCTTGCGCCTCCGTGCCACCGGAGCCGGATTGAATATCCACATAGGCATTACTTGCATCCATTTCACCGCTAAACATGCGTTGAAATTCGAGTTGCTCGATTTTTTTGGTGATTTTCTCAAACTCTTGAATCAGATAATCAGCAGAATCCGTATCATTCTCTGCTACGCTCAAATCAAATAAATCAGCGTTATCTTTTAAATTTTTTTCTAATCCATCCATCGCGTGCACGACAGCTGCTAATTGCGCACGCTCACGCCCTAAATTTTGTGCTTTTTCAGGATTATTCCAGATATTGGGATCTTCTAATTCGCGCTCAACTTCTTGCAATCGCTCGCGCTTTTGCTCGATGTCAAAGATACCCCCGAATTTCATCCAGACGTTTGGTTAAATCTTTAATGCGCAGGTGGACTGAGGTGACTTCTATCATGATTTATTCTCAACTTCATGTTTTGTATGGATATTAATGGATATTGGGATTGATTGCTATAAATACTTATCTGGATACCGCGCACCCTTCGACAAGCTCAGGGCCGCGGTACGACGTGGTAGGTAGAAAGTCTACAACAACGCCGGCCCTGAGCCTGTCGAAGGGTCCGCGGGACGACGTATAGAGTGCGTAAAATGAGACATATGCTATACTATTGCCAATATTTCAAACAGTTAAGCGATTAGCATGCCAAAACGAAAACTTGACGAAGATAAAGTTGTCCCAATCCAACAGGCAACCCAACCCCTACCAAAAATACCAAATAGCTTGATACTTTCTAATTTACAAACTTTCCTATTCACTAAAATTCCTCCAGCTATTTTTTATTATACGATTTTATCTTTTCTTGATAGCTTAAAACCACAATCAATCTTCACAAAAACCTGTAAATACAGCCATGCTTTATTTCAACCTTTTTTAACAGATTCAAAAAATTCGTTAAATCAAATTGTGTTGAATAACCAGCAAGAACGCGCAGAAGAAATCATGCAAACTAATCCAGAATTATTATATCTACGCAGAAAAGTGATTGGTCATCGTGGTCAAGAAATGGAGGGAACACCTTGGCAAATTGCGCTTGCTACTTTAAATTCAAAGATGATTGAGAAGATTGCGCTACGTTTGTTGGAACTGCCAGATGGCGTAGCGCAAATACGTCAACAACTGGGCGAACAGTTCCCATCAAATTGGATGGGAAAATATAATAAAGATAATGATGAAAACGAATCTGAATTTAATAAACTCAAATTGGCTGTGACTCAAGCTAGGCCCTATGGTCGTATATTTAATGAAGACGCGTGTGCAGAGGAGTTTGAAAATTTCAAAAAATATTTCATCAATCAAGCAAGAGAAACCGTGGTGAAGACAGGAATATATTTTAATCCTGCTTTTATCCAATTAATCGAAGACTCGTATGTGACCGTGCCTGTATTTGCTCACAGAATTAAAGTCACAATAGATAAAGAAAATCAATTCTGGGACAAAGTAAAAGATTTTTGCCTTGGATTTTTACCCTTATGTGATAATAAAAATTTTGAGTTAACTGATTTTAATAAAAGGCTTAAAGATGTTTCAAATTTTATGCCTCCAATGCTACCAAAAAAATTCGGGGCAGCGTGAACCACCAAGAGCAAGATGGAAGCCTTTATGATGAAAGAAAATAATGACTTTCATTGACGCTTAATTATCCTATTGCTACCATCTAAAATCATTAAATAGTGAGGCGTCTCATGGGAGCAATTGAATTAACTATTTTGATGCCATGTTTAAATGAAGCTGAAACTCTAGCGATTTGCATTACAAAAGCCAAAGAATTTTTAAACCATGAAAAAATTTCTGGGGAAATTGTGATTGCAGACAATGGCAGTACCGATGGCTCACAAACAATTGCGCGTGAGCATGGCGCCAAAGTAGTCGATGTTGCCGTGCGTGGTTATGGCGCAGCAATTCGCGGCGGAATCAAACATTCGTCTGGACGCTATATTATCATGGGCGATGCAGATAACAGTTACAACTTTAAAAATCTCTCCACTTTTTTAGCCAAATTACGTGAAGGTTACCAATTGGTGATGGGCAACCGTTTTAAAGGTGGAATTGAAAAAGGTGCGATGCCATTTCTCAATCGCTATTTAGGCAATCCGGTTCTCTCATTTGTGGCGCGTATTTTTTTTAACAGTTCGATTGGCGATTTTCATTGTGGCTTGCGTGGATTCGAACGCAATGCAATTTTGCAATTAAATTTACAGACGGATGGAATGGAATTTGCCAGTGAAATGGTTATTAAAGCCACTGTCCATCATTTAAAAATTACTGAAATTCCAACCACGCTCGCACCCGATGGTCGTAAACGTAAGTCACACTTAAGACCCTGGCGTGATGGCATACGCCATTTGAAATTATTGCTGTTGTATCGCGTGTCACATGTTAAAAATAAATAACAGTATATTATTATTTGCCATGCTGGTTTGCGGTTTTCTGTCTGTTCACTTCGGTAAAGAATTATGTTGGGATTTAGCCAATTATCATTACTACAATCCTTTCGCTTTTTTACATCATCGTGAAACACTGGATTATTGGCCTTCTTCTTTTGTTCATCAGTATTTCTCTCCGACGTTGGATTTGATGTCATATTTTTTAATTAACACTTTTTCGCCTCAAACAACCGTTTTTTTGTTAGGAAGCCTGCATGGTATTAACTTCTGGTTGTTATTTTTAATAGCGCGTTGCTTTCTTTCTTCGCCACGACTTTTTTTCCCCGCACTTTTATTGAGCGCGCTCGGAATGTATGGACCGACTGCTTTATCTGGTATTGGATCTTTCCAAGGTGATAACACCATCAGCATTTTTATTTTGAGCTTTGTTTTATTGTACATTAAACAATTTCAATTTTATTTTAAAAATAATTCCCTGAATTATTCACTCATTTTTTTTGCGGGAATTTTATTGGGAATTGGCACTGGACTAAAATTAACGGCAGGCATTTTTGTGCTCGGTGGTTTTTTTTCTTGTTTATGTATGCCTCTTCCATGGCGAATTCGTTGCAAAATCATTTTCACCTCAGGCTTGGCCGTGATGTTAGGCGTCATGATTTCAGCAGGATACTGGATGGACATGCTCTGGCAACAACACCATAATCCTGTTTTCCCTTTATTAAATCAAATTTTCCATTCACCTGATTTTCCCGCGACCAATTGGCGCGACCCACGATTTTTACCGCACGGTATTTTACAAACGTTATTTTTTCCATTTTATTTTTCTTGGGCTGGTCAACCTGATACGTATTTTCGTGATTTTCGTTTTGCGTTCGCCTATGTTTTTTGGGTCATACTCGGCATTTCGGCCGGATGGAATATATTACGCAAAAAAAATTGGCAAATAGAAAATAAAATAGAATTTTGGTTATTGTTATTTTTTCTTTTTTCTTATGTGATATGGCAATATTATTTTTCCATTCTACGCTACGCAGTCACACTCGAAATGCTTGCTCCATTAATCATTTGTTTGTTAGTCATGCGGATTTTTAAACAGACAGCTTGGCGTTTAATGATATTAATTCCAATTTTTTGTTTGATGAATATTCTCATGGTGCCAACCTTTATGGCACGAATAAATTCCTATCACTCAGGTTTTTTTAACATTCAAATGCCCAGCTTTGTGCAGCACACCCCGAAAGCCTATGTGCTAATTGCTTTTCCTGCCTATGCGCTTTTCCCAGATCCCAGACCACAAAATTATTTAATTCCATTTTTCCCTGCAGCATGGCATTTTATTGGCGTGCCGTTTGTGAATAATAAATCTGACTTATCAGATCCCAGCGTGCGCGAACATATCGCGCAACTCATTGAAAAAAAATCGGGTCCATTTTATTTATTAACCTCGAGCAGAAGTATTGAAGAGTTGCAGCATACAGCACAAAAATTTGGTCTGCGGGCAATGGGCAAGTGTGAGAATATTCCTAACGAGCGACAAATTATTAGTAATACCATGACACTCATCTGCCCGGTCAAAAAAACATTTTTTCCCACGCATCGTCGCGATATGGGACTTTTAAAAACGCCTGCTCATCGTCTGGGATAAGTTTTAAGCGGTAATATTGATTTGCATCAGACACATGTTTTCCTGAGGTTAAATAAATTTTAGCATTCGGCAGTAAGCGCTGATGATCCACTTGAACGGGTGCCGTGCTTTCTAGCTGATATTGCCCAGTAAATTTAATGTTAACACTCGTATTTCCTTGACTGACCAGCGGCGCATAAAGATAAACACTTCCCCAAAAATGTTCGTACTGTGTTGCCAAATAATTTTTGAGTTTTTTTGGCAAGGCTTCCATTCGATAATTATTCACATACAATTTAACGTGAGCTTGTTCTAATGCATGCATGGCTTCAGGCACACTTGCGTTCGGCGTGTGATAGAGTGACACAAGCATGCTACTGCGTAATTTTTTATCTTGCGAAATCAGATAACGTAAACCAGGCACATCAAGATGGCGTAAGCTTTGCACGGGTTGCTTTTTATCATAGAACAATTCAATTCCAGCGATATAATCGTCACCTGGTTTGAGCAAGTGCTCAGCGAGCTGCAGGGTATTTTTTTGATAAGCGCCGCTTTTACAGCAAGACACATTAGAAACAACCAGTGAGAGCGGAGAAAATAATCCAACGCCGATGACGATACCCCAGAAGCTACGCCGTAATATATTTTTCGGAATCAATGAATCTAAATACACAACAAAAATAACAGGGATCAAAGCAAAAAATAAATAAAGAGCCGAAAGCATTAATACTATTTTTAAAACAAGTAATATTAAAAAATAAAAAATTATCAGTGCCCATAGGCCGGTTTTATCAAAATAAATATTTTTTATGTCTCGCGCAGAAAAAAAGTTTAACACCCAGGAAAAAAATGCGGCATACAACAGTAAAAATGCTGGTAATGTCGTTAACATGTAATAAGGAAACGGTTGCTTGTAAAAAATGAGGCAGATCATAATCGTACTGGCTAAGACGATGGAAAATCTGCGCGCGGGATAGGATGCATCATTTTCAGGAATAAGAATTAAACTCAACAATGTCACAGGCCAGAGCATAAAACAGAGCGGATTATTGTTGAGAATATCACTCCAAAATGTCAAGCGGGCTATGTTGTAACTATCCAATTTATACATCACATAAGCATCATAGAATATATTTTTTAACACGACATGCCAATCCGAAAAACTCGCCCAAAATAAAATGTAGGCGAATATCGTTAACACATACGTGATATTAAATTGCAAAATCCCACGAAAATATTTCCAATTGCGTGTGTAACATAACCAATTGACACCTAGTGCTAGATTGCACGCCACGATATACCATAAGGCTTTTTGCGATGTTAAAAATCCCAGTGCGAGTAATACGCCGGCTGAAAACATTTTTTTCTCAAGCAAACAAAGAGCGGCAAAAAAACAAAACCAATACGCCAGAAAATCTACACGAATATTGGTGGAATACGTGAAAACGAATTCGGTAAACATCAACATTACAATGCTAATCAACACACCGCTTTTTGCAAAAATTTGTTTTAAGTAGCGTGCGCTCAAGAAAAATAAAATAGTGTTTAGCACTGCCAACGTGTTTTTTATACTGTAGAGCGGTGTGAACAATCCGTGTGAAAGCAACATCGATGGCAGCAGCATGTAATAGCCCAACACAGTTTTGTAGGGCGAAAAATCGCGATAGGGAATTCCACTTTTATACGCATAAATCCAATGGGCAAACCAGAATTCATCGACACCAAATGTCACATAGGTGGTATAGAACAATTGGATACCCAAATAACTCGCGCATGCCAGACTTAAAAATAAATAAAATGAACGTTGCATGTTTTCACCTATAACCCTTCGAGACGCGCTCCGCGCTCCTCAGGGCGAACGGATATCGAGCTTGTTCGCCCTGAGGAGCGCGAAGCGCGTCTCGAAGGGCATATAACTACCTGAAATTAAAGGATTTGTCATTATACCCTTTTTAAGGGCAATAGTGTATAATGTTGGTCATTAAAAAATCAATCGGAGTGTTTGTAATGAAAGTAAAATTAGCTTTAATCTTAAGTCTTATTACTTTGATTTTTTCACCTGTTTCCATCGCGTCAAACGCCAAAGTTGGCGCAGAATACGACTCAAATCAATATGTGACGATCCTTAATCTGTTAGGCGATCCTATCCAACCATCCACGAATTCGACCAATTGGTCAGATGTCAGAATTAATTATTATGACAGCATTGGCGAATGTTGGGACGGCCATCTCATCCAATATAATGCGGATTACACAGCGGGTGCCGGCGCTAAAAATGGCTGCAAATGGTATCCACACGTAGGTGGAATAAATAAAATTGATATTGTGCCAACTCAAACAGATGATTTTGGTAATCAAATTTATGAGAAAATCACTTATCCTATTGACCAACCAACAGACTTTTACACGGTTCTTCTCATCAAACAAGATCCTAAATTTCCACCGGTATTTGATAGCCGAACAAGAGAAATCGTAACACCGGGAAAAATTCAAGTTGATCTTTACGTTTTAAAAACGCCTGCGGCGGCAACTAAAAAATAAACCCATCCCCGTGTCATTCCTGCGAAGGCGGGAATGACACGGGACGTGGTTTACAAACAAAACTTATTCCCACAATGCGTCACTTTTAAATTCTGTCCCGTCGGATTGTAATAACTCACCACGGGATTGCCATTGATATCCAGTATCAATGCACTATCCCAACCATTATTATCTGCATCAATCACTGAAAACGAATTTCCCGCACTACAAGTTGCATTTCCACAGTGCACCACCATCATTCCATTATTCGAACCAAAACTCACCACAGGATTTCCATTGATATCCAATTTGATTGAAGGTTGATTCGCATTCGTTGCAATGGAAGAAATGGTATTTCCTGCCGTACAATTTGCATTACCACAGTGCAGCACTTTCAACGCATTGCTTGCACTATCTTGATAAGCAACCACTGGATGACCTAACAAATCTAACACCAACGAACTGGCACGATGATCGCCGACGGCAGCACCTGGATCAGGTAACGCAATAAAATTTCCCGGACCGTTGCACGCTGCATCGGCACAGTGAAGAATTTTAAAATCATTTTTGTCAGCCCGATAAAAACTCACGACGGGAAATCCACTTGAATCGAGCGCCATGGAAACACCGCGCACATCTGCATTAAAAGGAAATGCAGGAAAATCAGGTGACGTTATAGTGTTATTCGCGCTGCACGTCGCATCGCCACAATGCACGATACGCAAACCTTGATCCGCTTGACCACTTGACGCCACCACCGGGCGACCGACGCCATCTAACGCCATCGATGTCAAACGACGCGATAAAATATCTGGTTTTTGTGAGGTATTCGGACCCGAACAATTTGCATTGTTGCAATGCAAAACCTTCATCGCATTCTCAGTAAAATTATAATAACTCATCACAGGATTTCCGATGCCATCCATTTGTAATGATGTATCCCATCCGGTATTAACACTCGCATCGGGTGTCGTAATACTATTACTTGCAGAACAATTTGCATTACTGCAATGCAAAAATTTTAAATGGCCATTAGTTTGATCCCAATAACTCACGACTGGATTGCCTAATGTGTCGAGTTTAATCGCAGAGTATTGTCCGACTTTTGCTGTTGCATCAACGACAATGACGCTATTTGGATTGCAGGTTGCGCTACCACAATGTAATACCTTGAGATCACCTTTGGATGAATCGTAATAACTTACCACTGGATTATTCGCCGCATCGAGTCTGAGCGATGTATACAGGCCGACTTTTCCTGAAGCATCTGGTATCGAAATATTATTGCTACTCGAACACGCTGCATTTCCACAGCGCACGATATTCAGTGTGCTATTGGTTAAGTTATAAAAACTGACAACGGGACGATTATTTGCGTCTAATCTCAGTGAAGAAAAGTAACCCGTGACACCACTCACACCACTCACAGACGCAATCGTATTACCCAATGTGCACTGTGTATTCCCGCAACGTAAAATTTTAAGTTTGCCATTGGTTAGATCTAAATAACTGATGGCTGGGTTTCCATTACTACTCAACACCATGGAGGGATAACCACCCACCATACCACTCGCATCTACTGTTGAAATAGTATTACCAGCGCTGCAATTTGAGTTTCCGCAGGTCAGCAACTTGAGTGATTTGAAGGTAAAATCATAATAAGCAACCACAGGATTGCCTAAACTATTTATTTTCACTGCGCTTTGTACACCGTTGCTACTCATTGTGTCCGGTTTCACAATCGAATTACCTGCATTACACGCTGCGTTTCCGCAATGCAACACTCTTAAAATACCTTGCGTGGCATCGTAGTACGTGACGACGGGTTTATTATTACTATCGACGGTGACTGATGTATATTGCCCAACGTTATTCACCGCGTCGGGGGTTGCGATCGTGTTGCCGCTTGAACAAGATGAATTCCCACAATGCAATAGTTTGAGTGCATGACCTGCTTCATCATAGTAACTCACGACAGGATTACCATTGGAGTCAAGTGCGATTGAAGTGTATTTACCGACATTATTAGCAATATCGGGCGTCACAATTGAATTGAATTTAGCGCAGTTTTTTTCGAAACAATGCATCACTTTTAATTTAGTTTGTGTGGCATTGTAGTAACTGATGATTGGATTATTGCTTGCATCCAAGACCATTGAGGTGTATTGCCCGACGGTGCCGCTATTGTCGACGGTGACGATGCTGTTGCTGGCGGCGTAGATGAGTGGGGAAAATAAAACGAGAAGCATGCCAAAGAGTGATTTTTTTATCATAGACCTACTATCCTTAGTGGGTGAGATAAAGAATTATATATTAATTTTGGTCATCCAACCTCTAAACAATTACTTTGCATTAAAGCTTCTTCAACAAAATTCAAAAAAACTTGAGTTTTTTTAGCTAAATATTTTTTATCAGGATAAACCGCGTAGAGTGAATAATCGATCGGTTGATAATGATTTAAAATAGTCACTAATTTCCCTGAGCGCAATTCTTCATAAACCAAATAAGCAGGTAAATAAACAATTCCAGCGCCATTGAGTGCCAAGTTTTTCAAATCAATTCCGCTAGCAACACTCACATTGCCATTGACTAAAATCTCTTTTATTTCACCTTTATCAATTATTTTCCAATAACTTTGCAATTGCGGGTGCAGACAATTATGTTTTTTTAAATCATCCAGATTTTCCGGCATACCATATTTTTCTAAATAATGAGGCGATGCACAAATGATTTTTTGCGTGGTATGTAGTTTTCTATAATAAAAACTTGAATGAGGCACTTGACCGCAGAGAATAACAACATCATACCCATTATTTAATAAAGCAAGACTACCATCAGTCATTAATTCAATTTTTAAATTCGGATATTTTTTCAAAAAACAATTTAATGTGGGTATCACATAGCATTCATTGAGCGATGTCGGCAGAGATACTTTCAATGTGCCAGACACTTGGGCGGTAGCCAATTTTACATTTTCCTTTGATACTTCTAACGCTTTTAATACATCGCTCACTTCACTAAAAAATAATTGGCCCACCTCGGTCAATGACACTTGTCGTGTGGTGCGATGCAGTAAACGAACTTTTAATGAACTTTCTAAGCGTGCTAAACGTCGTGTAATAACTGAGGTTGAAATTCCTAATTCACGCGCTGCTTTTGCAAAACTTTGACATTTTGCGATAGCGCAAAAAGCATTAATATCTTCAAGCATCTTTCAAACCTATTGTTGCTAAATTAGCAATTATCCATTGTGAAAAGCGCGTATTCTATATTCCTTCTGCAATAAATACAATAGCTCCCATCATTTAGGAGGCATGAACATGTTAGAAAGAAATCCTGCAGAGCAAGAAGCTCAGCAACAAGCAAACAATCAAACAATCATGTTATCGGTCGGTGTCCTTGATTCATTGACCATTACCGCGATTTTTACCATGTTTTTAAGCGCGGTGATGCGCAAAGCGTTAGAAGAAACTTGGCGCTTTGTATTATTTCCGCTAGCAGCGTGCAACGCAGTCATCGAAGCCAGTTTGGCTTGGCGACAAGCGCGACTGGAACGTGGAAAAAATGGCACGAAGGAAAAAGCAGTGGTTGAGACCATTGCGGCTTTGGGGATTGGCACAGCAGTAGTCGGTACCTTTGTTGCCGCAAGCGTATTTGCGCTCGCCGCACCGATCATCTTTTCCGCCATCATGGGCTTCAAAACATTATTTCATTTAGGATCCGCGGGATATTATTTGGGAAAATCAGCGGCAACTAAAGATCCGGTTAAAAAAAATCAATATCGCCAAGTCGCCTATGCGAATGCAGTGGGAGCGGTCGCGTTAGTTCTTGCATCTGTTGCCGTGAGTTTAGTGATGATTGCACTGAAACCCATCATGGGGATTTTAGGTGTCGTTGCAGGCGCGATATCTGCTACATCGTGTGTATATCATTTGTATAAGTTACGTAAAAATAAAGTGAGCGTGAACCCGGCACCGCTCTTAGAAAACAAAAAAATAACTGCATCTGATGCGCCCAAATTGTCAGTGTCAGCTCGACTCTATAAGTTTTTCAGACCAAGTCCAACTCCGGCTCCAACAGTTCATGCTGTTGCTGTTGAGAACAAGTTGCCAACGACTGCGATACATTTTTTGCGAAGAACAAAACCGATTGATATTCATGCACAACGTGAGACACGGAGAAGAGTTTTTTCAAGAAGTATATAAATGCTGTCATTGCGGCGCACCTTCTCGTCATTTCGAGCGTAGCGAAGCAAAACAGGTTTTAGTGCCGATCAAAAACAGGAATTCTTAGCAAAGCTACCAAAGACCAGAAGCTACGCTCGCAATGACGACTAATGTTCTCGGGTAGTTTTAAATTCAATATCAGGCCAACGTTCCATGGTTAAATTTAAATTTACCCGGGTCGGTGCTAAATAAGTCAGTTGATCACTGCCATCCAGCGCTAAATTATCAAATGCTTTATTTTGAAATTCTTCGCGTTTTTTTTCATCTTTGCAATAAATCCAACGCGCCGTAACCACAGAAACCGGTTCATACACACAATCGACGTTGTATTCGTGTTTTAATCGATAAGCGACCACATCAAATTGCAATAAACCCACCGCACCTAAAATCAGATTGTTACTATTTAGCGGACGAAACAATTGCGTCGCACCTTCTTCGCAAAGTTGCTTCAATCCTTTTTGCAACGCTTTTAATTTCAATGGATCTTTTAAACGCACTAAACGAAATAATTCCGGCGCAAAATAGGGAATGCCCATAAATTTTAAATTTTCGCCCGCGGTAAATGTATCACCAATTTGAATCGTGCCATGATTATATAAACCAATAATATCGCCGGGCCATGCTTCTTCCACGTGCTCACGATCAGAGGCCATAAATGTCAATGCTTGGCTGATTTTCACTTCGCGTCCTAAACCCACTTGATACATTTTCATGCCTTGACTGTAATGCCCGGAACACACACGCAAAAAAGCAATGCGATCACGATGCGCGGGATCCATGTTGGCTTGAATTTTAAAAACAAACCCTGAAAAGGGTTCTTCTGTCGGTTCCACGCGACGCGTTTGCGTTTCACGTGGTTTAGGCGCATCGGCATATTGTGCAAACGCATCCAATAATTCTCGCACACCAAAATTATTTAACGCTGAACCAAAAAAAACTGGGGTTAATTTTCCACTTAAAAATTCTTCTTGATTGAATTCATGACTGGCACCTTTCACTAATTCGATATTGGCACGTAACTCTGGCGCCATATCACCGAGCAATGCATCTAATTCAGGATTATTTAAACCAATAATTTTTTGCCCGACTTGTTGAATCGCATTTTTTCCCGGCTCATACAAATAAATCGCATCTTCATAAAAATGATATACACCTTTAAAATCACGCCCCATGCCAATCGGCCAGGTAATCGGTGCGCAACGAATTTTTAAAATCGTTTCGATTTCATCCAGCAACTCAATGGCATCACGACTATCACGATCCATTTTATTAATAAACGTAATAATGGGTGTGTGACGCAAGCGACACACCTCGAGCAATTTAATCGTGCGTTCCTCAACACCTTTCGCGGCATCAATCACCATCAGTGCCGAATCGACTGCCGTCAATGTGCGATACGTATCTTCAGAAAAATCCGCATGCCCCGGCGTATCTAATAAATTCAT
>CAZOFA010000003.1:0-16995 GCA_964578975.1 uncultured Coxiellaceae bacterium | reverse complement strand
ACACGACGCGGTTCCGATCTATCTTCAGTTAAATGCGGATGGCGCGGCGTATCTAATAAATTGATTATGAGATTTTTATAGGGAAATTGCATTACTGAGGTCGTCACAGAAATTCCACGTTGCTTTTCAAGTTCCATCCAATCGGATGTCGCATGACGTGATGCTTTTCGACCTTTCACCGTGCCCGCTAATTGGATTGCGCCACCAAACAATAATAATTTTTCTGTGAGCGTGGTTTTCCCGGCATCGGGATGCGAAATAATCGCAAACGTGCGACGCCGTTTAATTTGTTCGATCAATTGAGACAACTACTTCACTCCTATATCTTTTGCAAACACCCATGCATCTTCGCGTCCAGTTGGCATGGGATAATAATCTTTTCGCTCACTAATTTGCACGAATCCCATTTTTTGATAAAGCTGAATGGCGGCATGATTTGAACGACGCACTTCAAGATAAACAATTCCCGCGTTATTTTTTTTCGCTTGCGTTAATGCATAAATTAATAATTCACGCCCTAATCCTTTGCGTTGATGTTCTGGCACGACACACAAATTTAAAATATGATGTTCGCCCGTCACATTGGACGACATCATGATAAATGCAATTAACTGATCATCCCGATCGATGCCCCAACAATCATAGCCCAACGTCAAACAACGTTTAAAAATTTCTTCTGACCAGGGGGCCGCTTGAGTCATCTGCTCAATGGCCACCAAACGTGGGACATCCTTTTCCGTGATATTTCTTACCATCAAGTGGTCGCAGTCGTTTCAGTTTTTTTCTTCGGCAAATACAAATCGGTGATCGTGCCTTCAAATACTTCAGCCGCCATCGCCACCGTTTCTGATAACGTGGGATGCGGATGAATCGTCAAGCTAATATCTTCCACATCACAACCCATTTCAATCGCCAAACCAATTTCAGCCACTAATTCACCGGCATTCGGTCCAACAGCTGCACCCCCAATCACACGATGGGTAGTTTCATCCACCAATAATTTTGTTAGCCCTTCATCGCGCCCAAGACTCAGTGAGCGCCCACTCGCTGCCCAAGGAAATGTGCCTTTGCCATATTTAATGCCCTTCGCTTTCGCTTCATTTTCTGTGAGACCCACCCATGCAACTTCTGGATCGGTGTAAGCAACACTTGGAATGCATTTAGGTTCGAAGGTATGTTTTTTGCCGGCAATCACTTCAGCGGCGACACGTCCTTCGGGAATTGCTTTATGCGCTAACATCGGCATTCCACACACATCGCCAATCGCAAAAATATGCGGAACATTAGTGCGTAATTGTTTATCCACTGGGATAAATCCACGTTCATCTAATTTAACGCCGGCTTTGTCAGCAGCAATTTGATCTCCATTCGGGCGTCGTCCGACAGCACTCAGAATACGATCAAATCGTTCCGGTTTTTCGGGTGCACCTTCGCCTTCGAATGTGACATAGAGCCCATCTTTTTTTGCTTCAACTTTTGTGACTTTTGTTTTTAATAAAATGGATTTATAACGTTTTTGAATGCGTTTATACAACGGCATAATCACATCGCGATCAGCGCCCGGAATAATTTGATCCATCAATTCCACAATCGTAATTTCAGCGCCTAATTGCTGATACACCGTCGCCATCTCCAGACCAATAATGCCACCCCCAATCACTAACATCTTGCAGGCTGTGTCCTCAAGTTGCAGTGCGCCGGTTGAATCGATAATGCGTGGATCATCGGGTAAGAAAGGTAATTTAACTGGGCGTGAACCGATAGCAATAATCGCATTGTCAAATTTAATTGTTTGTTTATCGACAGCAAGCTCATGACTTGAAATAAATTGGCCGACCCCTTGAATGATTTCAACTTTGCGTTGTTTCGCGAGCGATTTCAATCCGCCGGTTAAGCGACTCACGACTTTGTTTTTCCAGTCACATAATTTTTTGGTATCAATGTTGGGTTTACCAAAATCAATGCCGCACGCTGACATTTCATGCGCTTCATCCAACACTTTCGCCGCATGCAATAATGCTTTTGAA
This sequence comes from uncultured Coxiellaceae bacterium, assembly GCA_964578975.1. Classification (GTDB taxonomy): domain Bacteria; phylum Pseudomonadota; class Gammaproteobacteria; order DSM-16500; family DSM-16500; genus CAYRUP01. The sequence goes on along the minus strand of CAZOFA010000003.1, from coordinate 14,968 downwards.
GGAATACAACCGACATTCAAACAAACGCCGCCAATATTTTCATAACGTTCGACTAAAATAACTTTTTTCCCTAAATCAGCTGCGCGAAATGCTGCAGTATAACCACCCGGGCCGCTACCAATGACAACAACTTCAGTTTCAAGTTTACTCATTTTTTTGTTCCTTAAACTTTATAATAATAAATTCCGAATATCAGAAAGCATTTCAATTAAACACATGATGAACCGCGCGCCTTGCGCACCATCAATGACGCGATGATCATAGGACAATGACAATGGCAACATCAGTCGCGGGACAAATTCACCGTTTTCATAGACGGGTTTGATTGATGATTTGGATACACCTAAAATAGCCACTTCTGGCATGTTCACAATTGGTGTAAATGCGCTGCCACCAATTCCACCCAAACTCGAAATCGAAAAACATCCGCCCTGCATATCTTGCGGCGTTAATTGTTTTTTACGCGCTTTCTCACTTAATTCGCCTAATTCTTTAGCGAGATTAATCATCACTTTTTTATCCACATCACGAATCACCGGCACCACTAATCCGTCCGGTGTGTCGACCGCGACACCAATATGAAAATAATTTTTCAAAATGAGATTTTCGCCACTGGCATCGAGTGATGCATTAAACTCTGGGAATTTTTTCAACGCGGCGACGACCGCTTTTAAAATAAAAACGAGCGGAGTTAATTTAATATTTTGTTTTTCTAGGCGAGATTTTTGAATTTGCCGAAACTCTTCCAGTGTGGTGATATCCGCTTCACCAAATTGCGTCACGTGCGGCACTAACATCCAATTACGATGTAAATTTTTTCCCGAGATTTTTTTGATGCGTGATAAAGCAACGGTTTCAACTGGACCAAATTTTGCAAAATCTACACTAGGCGCGCTGGGTAATCCTGCGGTTGACGTCCCACTTAAACGCGACTTCGCGTAAGCTGTCACATCTTCTCTTAAAATGCGTGATTTAGGCCCTGAACCTGAAATTAAATTCAAATCAATCCCTAATTCGCGCGCGAGTTTGCGTACGGCAGGACCTGAATGAATAGCGATATCGGTTGATTCAACGGAATCTTCTTCCTCTTCCTTTTCTTCAACTTTTTTCGGTTGGGGTTTTTCCGGCGCGCTTTTTTCAACTGGTGCAGATTTTTTTTCTTGTGTAGGCGTTTCACTGGCCGGTTTTTTGCTAGGCTCTGATTTTTCTGCTGCTTTTTCTGTTTCAAGCACTAACACCGCCGTGCCTTCAGAAATTTTATCATTCACTTTGACTTTAATTTCTTTCACAACGCCTTCATCCGTACACGGCAAATCCATCGTGGCTTTATCGGATTCTAATGTCAGTAACGGCGTATCAACTTTTACCGAGTCACCCACTTTGACGAGCACTTCAATAACGACAACATCCGTTGCGCCGCCCAAATCAGGCACTTTAATAATCTTTGTGGCCAAGGGGAACCCTCCTTAAACTGTCACTGGATCCGGTTTTTTCGGATCAATTTTATATTTTTTCATTGCATCATTCACTTGACTCATGGGGATCGCTTTTTCAGTTGCGAGTGCATACAACGCAGCCACTGCAATATGATAACGATCCACTTCAAAGAAATGACGCAATTGCTCGCGTGTATCACTGCGGCCAAAACCATCAGTTCCCAACACGGTATAAGAACGTGAAATAAACGGACGAATTAAATCTGCATACGCGCGTACATAATCCGTCGCTGCAATAATCGGGCCTTCATGTTTTTGTAAACAGGTTTCAACATAACTTTTTTTCGCTTTGTGTTCGAGTGCTAACCGATTCTCACGCTCAATCGACAAACCTTCACGGCGCAATTCACAATAACTCGTGACGCTCCAAATATCCGCTGCCACCGAAAAATCTTTTTCTAATAATTCTGCTGCTGCAATCACTTCACGTAAAATGGCGCCACTTCCGAGTAATTGAACTTTTAGTTTTGCTTTTCCCGCATGCTTGAATAAATACATTCCCTTGATGATGCCCTCTTCCGCGTCTTTCGGCATTTCGGGTTGAATATATTTTTCATTCATCGCCATCAAATAAAAAATCACATCTTGTTCTTCTTCATACATGACTTTGAGGCCGTGATGAATAATCACCGCCATTTCATAACCAAATGCCGGGTCATACGCACGACACGTGGGCACAGCGGATGCGGCCAATAAACTTTGTCCGTCTTGATGTTGTAACCCTTCGCCTTCCAGTGTGGTGCGTCCCGCCGTCGCACCAATTAAAAATCCGCGTGCGCGCATATCACTCGCCGCCCAAATTAAATCCCCCACCCGTTGAAAACCAAACATCGAATAATATGTAAAAAACGGAATCATGAGTGTTTGATGCGTGGAATAAGAAGTGGCTGCTGCAATCCAAGATGCCATGCAACCCGCCTCAGTGATGCCTTCTTCAAGCAATTGTCCATCTTTCGTTTCGCGATAATAAAGCAATTGTTCTTTATCTTCGGGTGTATACAGTTGTCCGACGTGAGAATAAATTCCAATTTGACGAAATAAACTTTCTAAACCAAAGGTGCGTACTTCGTCTGAGAATATGGGCACAAGACGTGGACCCATATTTTCATCTTTCAGCAACGCATTAAAAATACGACCCAGTACCATCGTCGTTGACATGGTGCGATCACCTGTGCCTTTTAAAACAGCATCAAATATCGATAGTTCAGGGATTTTTAATGCATGTTTGCTGACAAGACGCGCGGGCAAATAACCATTTAATTTTTTCCGTTGTGCATGCAAATATTTGACTTCGGGTGCATCTTCAGTGGATTTGTAAAAACTTAATTGTGTCAATTGTGCATCGGATAAGGGTAATTTAAAACGTTCACGAAATGTTTTTAATTCTTCTTCTGTCATTTCAAGTTGATTGTGTGCGACATTGCGCGACTCAGCACCTTTTGTACCTAAACCATATCCTTTCACGGCTAATGCCAAAATAACAGTGGGTCCTTTTTGTTTGACTGCTTTAGCATACGCGGCATAAATTTTTATGGGATCATGTCCACCGCGATGTAACTGACCTAATTCGTCATCAGAAAATTCGGCGAGCATTTTTTTCAATTCTTCATCGGATCCGCATAAAAATTCGCGCATGTACGCTCCGCCTTGCACATACGCATGTTGTAATTGGCCATCGATGACTTGGCTTAAACGTTTTAATAATAATCCTTTTTTATCTTTCGCAAAAATCTTATCCCAATGACTATCCCAGAGAACTTTAATGACATTCCAACCGGCACCACGAAAAACACCTTCGAGTTCTTGCACGATGTTGCCATTGCCACGCACTAATCCATCTAAACGTTGTAAGTTACAATTTACGACAAAAATAATATTGTCTAATGCTTCACGCGAGGCAACCGTGAGCGCACCTAACGAATCCACTTCATCCATTTCACCATCACCGCAAAATACCCACACTTTGCGATCATTGGGTTTAATAAAACCGCGATTTTCTAAATATTTTAAAAAACGTGCTTGATAAATTCCTTGCAAGGGCCCGAGTCCTAATGACACGGTGGCAAATTGCCAAAATTCCGGCATTAACCAAGGATGCGGATAAGATGAAACGCCATGACCTTGCACTTCTTGACGAAAATTTTTTAAATGTTTTTCGTTGAGGCGACCTTCTAAAAATGCGCGCGCATAATTTCCTTCAGAGGAATGCCCCTGAAAATAAATTAAATCGCCTGGTTTTCCTTCTGTCGCACCGCGAAAAAAATGATTCAAACCGACTTCATACAACGTGGCAATTGATGCATATGAAGATAAATGTCCACCCACACCGCCCGCTTCTTTTTTTGCGCGCAACACCATCGCAATTGCATTCCAGCGAATGATGGCATCAATTTTTTGTTCGAGTGCAAGATCACCTGGATAGTTAGGTTGTTCGGAGGGCGTAATCGTGTTGCAATACGGGGTCGACAAACTACCGACCGCAGTTTCTCCAGCCGCCATTAATAATTGTTGCAGGATAAAATTCGCGCGTTCGGATCCTTCATATTTCAGCAGCGACGCATACGCATCTAACCATTCTTTCGTTTCAACTGGATCAATATCGTCTTGCATTTTGGACATACTTTTTTCCTGATTTCTTAAAACAAAACACAAGATTTCATATCATAGCAAGAATTGCTAATAATACTAAACCCGCTACAAAAACACGATCCAGTAACCGAATAGCATCTTTTTCTACGGACGCGTCCTCGGAAAAATCTAACGATGCCATGCCGGCATCGACTAATAATGTTTCATTGAATTCAAGTCCTTTGAAAACATATTGCTTCCATTGGATGAACACACGCGTAAAATGTCCCATCAACGCAAAAATAAACGTGAGTAGACGAATCGGAATCCAATCGAGTAAATGCAATAGTTTGTTGGCAAACGCCGTTAATCCAAGTGACGACTGGGTACTCAATAAGGCGACGGAACGATACAACACAGCACCCGCAGGTCCCAATAAAATAAACCAAAATATCACGGCAAATATACGTTTATTGGCGGCGACAAAAATGGCGCGAATCAGTGCTCGATGAAAAGCGTCTGCATTTTCAGGTTGTCCGATGTGAAATGCTTTGTCAGCGGTCGCCACGGCTTGATTGGGATCTTCTTTATTAAAATGATTAATGCACTGATAAACTTGCATCCATAAATTATGCGGCCCCAGACAATACAACAACACAATCACGCCAAAGATCAATTTTAAAATGCCGTAAAACCATCCATTCAAGAAATAATTGATGAGCGCCACGATCAGAATTAACGGCAAAATCGTAATCATCAGTAATAAAAACGCGGGCCAATTAGCCAGGCGTGAATGACTCAATTGACGTTGGTAATAGGTCAACCAACGCCATTGGCGTAACTGATTCCAATGGAAAAAACGTTCAATGACCAATGCAATGAATGTAATGATAAACGTCATGAAAAATTATCCTTATACAGCAACTGGGAGAAATTTTATCTGCTAATCCGCCAACAAACAATCCAAATAATTCCAATCGAAAACCGGGCCAGGATCGGTTTTTCTGCCGGGCGCAATATCCGAATGACCCACTATGTGTTCACGTTTCATCTCAGGATAAGTTTGCAGTAAGACGGGGATGATCGATGCCAATTTTTCATATTGAATTTTTTCATAAGGCAGATCATCGGTGCCTTCTAATTCAATGCCAATCGAAAAATCATTGCAGCGTTCACGTCCTTGAAAATACGATTGTCCCGCATGCCAAGCACGTTTTTGAAAAGGCACAAATTGGATAATGTCGCCTGTGCGTCGAATAAATAAATGCGCGGAAACTCTGAGGGTTGCGATGGTGGCAAAATACGGATGATGCGTGGAATCTAATGTTCCGCAAAAAAAATTTTTGACGTCGTCTGATCCAAATTGCCCGGGCGGCAGGCTAATGTTATGAATCACCAGCATATCAATAGGCATATTCTCAGGGCGCTGATCACAATGGGGCGAAGGGATGTAGTCTGCTGCTAATAATAACCCTTCGGGTAACTGAATTTTCAATATTTTTGCCTCTTTAATTTGACGATCTCATCTTCATACGCTAACCTGCACAGCAAAGGAAAATAGATATGCAAGCCAAAGAAATTCAACAATTAATTGAGACGAGTTTAACTCAGTGTATTGCCATCGTGGAAGGAGAAGATGGTGTACATTTTAATGCCACTGTGGTTACACCGGAATTTTCCGGTAAGAACCGTATTCAAAAACAACAAATGGTTTATGCAACCCTGGGCAATCGCATGCAGGATGGAACGATTCATGCACTCTCAATCAAAACATTTACGCCTGATGAATGGCGAAATCACACGGTCAATAAATGAGCAAACTTTATGGATAAATTAATCATTCGCGGCAATGTCCCTCTCAACGGTGAAATTCGTATTTCAGGCGCAAAAAATGCTGCGTTACCCATTTTGACCGCCTCCCTGCTCACCGGTGCGCCGGTGCGAATTTGCAACATTCCTCATTTGCACGACGTCACGACGACGATGAGCCTGTTGGGGCAAATGGGCGTGCATCTGACATTGGATGAACGTTCGAATGTGGAAGTGGATGCCAGCAATGTGAATTCTTATCACGCACCCTATGAATTGGTGCGCACCATGCGGGCGTCGATATTAGTGCTGGGCCCTTTATTGGGTCGTTTTGGCGAAGCAGATGTCTCACTTCCCGGCGGCTGCGCGATCGGTACGCGTCCTGTTGATCAGCATTTGAAAGGTATGCAGGCAATGGGTGCTGAGATTCGGGTCGAAGGTGGGTATATAAAAGCAAAAACAAAAAAACGCTTACAAGGCGCCACCATTAACATGGATTTAATTACCGTCACCGGTACTGAAAACATCATGATGGCAGCTGTATTAGCAAAAGGTACCACCACCATTTTGAATGCCGCGCGCGAACCTGAAGTGGAAGATTTAGCGAATTTCTTAAATACCTTAGGCGCTAAAATCAGTGGCGCTGGAACTTCTATCATTACGATTGACGGTGTCGATGAATTATCGGGTGGCAGTTATCAAGTCATGCCTGATCGCATTGAAACCGGCACCTATTTGACAGCAGCGGCTATTACGCGCGGCAAAGTCAAATTAAAAAATGCACGTCCAGAATCGCTCGAAGCAATTTTAACAAAACTGTCTGAGGCAGGCGCTTATATTGAAACAGGCCCTGATTGGATTAGCCTTGATATGAAAGGTAATCGACCGATTGCTGTCAATGTGAGTACCGCGCCTTATCCGGCTTTCCCAACGGATATGCAAGCGCAATTCATGGCAATGAATTCCATCAGCGACGGCATTGGTATTATCACTGAAACCATTTTTGAAAATCGTTTTATGCACGTGCAAGAGTTACAACGCATGGGAGCACAAATTGCGTTGAAGGGAAATTCTGCGATTTGTACGGGTGTGGGTAGTTTACAAGGTGCTCAGACGATGGCGACTGATTTACGTGCTTCCGCCAGTTTAGTACTTGCCGGACTTGCGGCGGTGGGTGAAACAACGGTCGATCGGATTTATCATATCGATCGTGGTTATGAATGTATTGAAGAAAAACTTTCTCAATTGGGCGCGCGTATTCAGCGTGTTTCTGGTTAATTATTTCATTGCTATTTGTCATCCTGAACGAAGTGCCCTTCGAGACGCGCTGCGCGCTCCGGAGGAGCTAACGGTCACAGATAGCCGTTAGCGTTACACAAACTCCCACTTCAAAAACTTCCGACAAAACTCAACAAACCCGCGTGGTTTATCAACAGGATGTCTTTCACAACACCCCTGCGCGATCTGTTTTTCTTGCAGCTGATTCACTTCAACAATTAGATCATCAACGATCTCTTTTTTTATTTCATTTTTTTTCACGTTCTCACACACACCAATAAAATTCTTGAACCAGTTTTCATCTCCACTTTCTGGGTGCGCAAAAAAATCATTCGTCATCATTTGCAATTTGCTCAATAAACCCTGTACGCGCACATTGCCTTCAAACTCATTTTGCAATCGATAAATCGCTTCATTTATTTTTATTCTTTCCGGTGTGACAAGCGGGGTGATTTCTTCAAAAATAATTTTTTTCACTTGGCTAACTTGAGTATTGTCGGGCGTTTCTATTTCATCCAGCAACAAAAATTCTTGCGTGGCGAGCAAACCGAAGTGAATATTTTCTAGCGCAGATTCAAATGAGACAACGCTTTCATCGATCACCAACTCAATTGCACGATGATATTTTTTTACAATTGCTCTTTTTGATTTTTGTTGCTGCGAAATATTAATGATTAAAATGAGTTGTGCTTGAAGTTCTTCTAAGCTCGTTTCAGAAATATTAATTATTTTTCGAACCAATTCTCCCAATTCAGCATAAGCCCACACAGCCGATCGAATATCGGTCGCATTTTCTAAAACACAATACATCCGAGCGATTAATTCAGATGATTGAATTAATTTTTTTAATGTTGCTGAATGTGCTCGATCGAGTGTAGAATTTTTGATCACAACCATCTCCCCAGATGTATTCTACATCATACACCCGTTGAGACAAATTAAAACGTTTTGATCAAATACTGGTCATTTATTTTCGTTTTATAAGTAAAAATCCAGGGTTTTCTTCAAACCTGATTGAAGATTGACCAATGGTTTCCATCCTAACTTTTCTTCCGCACGATTGATTGAAGGTACACGCAAGGAAACATCTTGATAACCAGCCCCATAATATTTAAGCGCATCCACATCAGTGAGCTTGGTTTTTTCCGCCATTTCTTTATAACGAGGATATTGTTTGATTAATTGAACCAATGATTCCGCTAATTGTCGTATCGAAATATTTTCAACTGGATTACCGATATTAAAAATTTGATTGTGCGCGGAATTATTTTTATTTTCGATCATCGATAATAATGCACGCACACCATCATCAATGTACATGAAACAACGTTTTTGCGCGCCACCATCCACCAAATTAATTTCTTCGCCACGCAAAATATTTCCGACAAATTGGGTCAATACGCGTGAACCACCGGGCTTGGGATTAAAAATATTATCCAGTCGTGGTCCATACCAATTGAACGGTCTGAATAAGGTATACGATAGTTGATGATGTTTGCCATACGCATAAATCACGCGATCAAGTAATTGTTTAGAGGTCGAATAAATCCAGCGTTCTTTGTGAATGGGTCCTGTGACTAAATTACTGGCTTCTTCATCAAATGCGGCATCAGGGCACATGCCATAGACCTCAGATGTCGATGGAAAAATCACCCGTTTTTTCCACTGCACACATTGACGAATGACATCTAAATTCGCTTCAAAATCCAGCTCAAATACACGCAACGGTTCTTGCACATAGACAGCGGGCGTTGCGATGGCAACTAAGGGTAATATCACATCACATGTTTGAATGAGTTCTGTGACTAACGTTTTTTGTTTGGTGATATCACCTAAAGTAAAATGAAAATTTTTCTGTTCTAAACAATTGGCTAATTTGTCTTGCGCCATATCCACTGCGAATAATTGCCAATCTGTTTCTTTGAGAATGGCTTCACTTAAATTGCTACCAATAAACCCGTTTGCGCCTAAAATTAAAATTTTCATTACATAACCTCATGAAACACACTGTACATCACATCAATTACACGATCGTGTTCTGCATCCGTCATGGTCGGAAATAACGGTAAACTGACGATGCGTGAGCACACATCTTCGGCATGCGGAAAATCACCTGGTTTAAAACCAAAGGTTTCTCTGTAATACGGATATAAATGAACAGCGCGATAATGCAATCCGGTACCAATATTTTTTTCTTTCATGCGCAGCATAAATTCATCGCGATTCATTTCAGCCACGGTTTCATTAATCAGTGGTGTATAAAGATGCCACGCATGACGATGTGAAAAAGCAGGCTCCGTGGGCAATGTCCACTCCGCCCAATCCATTAAAACTTCTTGATAGCGATTCACGAGTGCCGTGCGTCGCTCAATAAAATTTTCTAATTCGTTTAATTGATGCAGACCTAACGCGGCTTGAATATCCATCATATTATATTTTAAACCCGGCAAAACGATTTCATAATCTTGCGAGCCATTTTTACCAAAACGATTCCATGCTTCACGATCCATCCCATGAAAACGCAATAAGCTCATATATTTCGCGAGTTGTTCATCACGCGTCGTAATGCAACCGCCTTCGCCAGTGGTGATATTTTTATTGGGATGAAAACTAAAAACTTGGGTATCGCCAAAATGACCGATTTTTTTTCCTTTATACTCTGCACCAATTGCATGTGCTGCATCTTCAAGGACACGTAAATTATATTGCTGTGCAATTTGATATAAATGATCCATATCCACCGGAAGACCGGCAAAATGCACGGGCATAATCACACGCGTGTTTTCGGTGATGGCATCTTCCAAGTAATTCAGATCCATGTTTAATGTCTCTGGATCAATATCCACTAAAACGGGTTTTGCACCGGCTAATACAATCATATTTAATGTGGCGGCAAAGGTCAGTGGCGTGGTAATCACTTCATCGGATGGTTTTAAATCCATTGCCATGAGGGCGATATGCAATCCTGCGGTGGCGGACGAAACGGGCAATACATAAGGTGCGCCTAAATATTCTTTAAGATTTTCAGTAAATTGTGCAACGCGTGGCCCAGTCGTAATCCAACCGGATTGCAAACAGGCAACGACTTCATCGATCGCCGCACGATTAATGGATGGTCGTGAAAAAGGTAAAAATTCATCGCTCATGGTAACCCCCAACGGTAGGAGCGAATCATACCTTAAAGTGTAGGCGGAAAACACTATTTCCATGTATAATTACAGGTTTTCAACCTATTCTGGGAGATAAGAGTTAACATGAGTATACTTGTTGGCAAAGAAGCACCGGATTTTACCACTGCGGCCGTATTAGCAAATGGCGATATTGTAAATTCCTTTAACTTAGCGAAAGAAATTAAAGATAAACATGCGGTTATCTTTTTTTATCCGCTCGATTTCACGTTTGTGTGTCCGTCTGAATTAATTGCACTGGATAATCGTATTGAAGAATTCAATAAGCGCAATACGCTCGTCATTGGCGTTTCCATTGATTCCCAATTCACACACAACGCTTGGCGCAAAACCCCTGTCAATGAAGGTGGTATTGGTCCAGTGCGTTATCCTTTAGTCGCCGATGTGAATCATAAAATCTGTCAAGCCTATGGGGTCGAACATCCCACTGCACATGTTGCATTACGTGCCGCTTTTTTAATTGATAAACAAGGTCACGTCCGTTCACAAATTGTGAATGATCTGCCCCTCGGCCGTAACATTGATGAACTCATCCGTTTAGTGGATGCATTACAATTTCATGAAAAGCATGGTGAAGTGTGTCAAGCAGGATGGAGCAAAGGTGAAACGGGAATCAAACCCACCGCTGAAGGTATCGCAAACTTTTTAGCAGATAAAGCCACTGCATTATAATTTTTTTTTACACCTGACAAGCCCGCGCACGACGCGGGTTTTTTTTATAAAAATTTTTTTTTAATTTCTTTTTAAATTTTTTACTTTTAATTAACAAATTCTTTAATTAGAATTGCGTGACGAAATGGATTAGCCGAGCTTGCAAGATGAGCAAAGTGTTAAAAGCTATCCATTTTTAAAAGGTCTGGCTAAAAAAATGTAAGCAATTTTTTTAAAATGAACAGATGATCTCCGTTTAATTTAAAATCTGCTTGCAATATTGCATGTTTATATGTAGTTTTGAAAATCGTCCGGATCAAATCAATATATCAAGGAGATACACAAGCATGAAACTAAAACTCGTTGTTGCATCAATGAGCGTGTTAGGTTTAATCAGCTTTCAAGCTGATGCAGCTACAAGCCATAAACACAAACACCACGCGGTGAAAAAACATCATCAAGTATCCGTTACAAACACAAACTTCAAAGACTATAAAGACATGGCGCCTGTAGAGGTCTGCCCAATCAATGATCCCCCATACACCGAAGTATTGGATGCAATGGGACAAAACATTGGTCGTGCTAAGCCAAATGAAGATTGCCACAAGCTTCTTTCGCTGGCAGGTGGCGTGAACTTTGATGCTAAATGGGGCAATCGTTCCATGGGATATCAAGGTGAAAACACCCGAAGAATTTCTCTGAACGATGTCTATCTGAACTTGTATGGCAATGTGAATGAATGGGTGAAAGCATTTGCAAGCATTAGTTATAACGATGCAAGCGATGTGGGTACGACTGACAACACACCAACAAGCTCATTTGCTAATAAAATTGGTCAATACAGCAATGTTTACCCAACCAATGTTTTGACCTTGGAACAAGGTTACGCATTGATTGGTGATTTTGATCAATATCCATTTTTCTTAAAACTGGGTAAATACTTCCAAGACTTCGGTCGTTATCAAATTCATCCGATCACACGTTCAACCACGCAAGTGCTCAGTGAATCATTACAAACTGCTGCACAAGCCGGTTTTATCACCAGAAATGGTTTCCATGGTGATGTGTATGCATTCGATGATGGCTTGAAAGAACGTACTGGCACGACTCCGTTAGCTGGAGTTCCAGGTCATTCTTCAACTGATTACGGCGCGGCTTTGGGCTATGATCAAGTGAGTGACCAATTAAGTTTCGGCGTGAATTTAGGATACTTGTACAACATGGTCGGCGTAAACGACATTGCACAAGCTATTTCTCAATTCCAATTCGGAACCGTGACTGGTGGAACGTATAAAGATCGCGTCGATGGCGCAGCAGTTGATGCGTATGTCGGAAGTGGTCCATTCTCCTTAGTCGGTGATTACGTTTCTGCTCTAGAAAGCTTTAATGCTAATGATCTTAACGACGGAACAGCCGGTAAAGGTGCTAAACCATGGGGTGCTGGTATTCAAGCAGGATATGGTTTTAATGCTTGGGGTAAAAACCAAAATGTTTACCTAGGTTATCAAGCATCTGGTGATGCAGTGTTCGTTCACCTACCCAAGAATCGTTGGGAAGTCGGATACAATGTTGATATGTGGAAAAATACCAACCTTGGCCTCCAACTTGATCACGACCATGACTATAGCGTCAGCAATGGCGGAACAGGTAACAATAGTAACCTGATCAGCTTCCGTGCTGGTGTTAAGTTTGGTTAATCAGTTCATCTCGATGTAAAACAAAAGCCCGCTTATGCGGGCTTTTTATTTTCAGTCAGTAAAGTCACGTCATTGCGAGGCGCTTCGCGACGAAGCAATCCAAACGGCTTCGCTCAAACTCCCTGGATTGCTTCGTCGCGAAGCTCCTCGCAATGACGGGTTACAAATAGGTTTAAAATTTATTGACGATATAACAAAACAATTCTGCGGTTTTTTCAGCGTCATACAAAGCAGAATGCGCATAATCAAGATTAAATGAAATTTTTGCCGCTTTCGTGGCTCTCGCTAATACAGTTTCACCTAACGCCACCGCAGATAATGTCGCTGTATCTAAGGTAGTAAAAGAATGAAAGGGAACGCGACGAAAGCAGCATCGCTTAATGGCAGCTTGCAGAAAAGCCAAATCAAACCAAGCATTATGTCCGACTAAAACAGCCCGCTGACAACCATATAATTCTAACAACGCATTAATTTTTAAAAAAATATGATGCAAGGCTTGCTGCTCAGGAATGGAATAACGTAATGGTGATGTCGGGTCGATTCCCGTAATGGCTAATGCCTCAGGATCTAATCGCGCGCCGATGAAAGGTTCGATTGAATAAAAATAACTTTCAAGAGGATATAAGCTACCCGTTGCATTCAAAGTGAGCGGGATAGCTGCGATTTCGAGCATCGCATCCGTCAATGGATTTAACCCCGACGTTTCAACATCCACCACCACAGGCAATAAACCACGAAATCGATTCGCAATATTCAACTTTTTTTGTTTAATAGACAAACGTATAATTCCCAAAGCTTACACTGGCGCACATATTAACAAAATATCTGAAATGCGACTATTTTTAAATGGTGTGTATAGGCGGGAATGACACCAGTGCGGGAATAACACGAATTTGAGATATATTAAGATAATAACTTAAACGGAAAACAATAATGATCGTTGAAACACCTTTTACCAAGCAAACCCCATTACAAGATGCCATCACCAATGCGTATCGTCGGGATGAAACAACTTGCCTGGAGAGTTTATTGCGCCAAGCTGCCTTCTCACCTGATGCATTGGCACGAATTCACCAAACCGCAGAAACATTAGTGTTAAAAGTGCGAGACCAACACAAAAAGCAAAGTGGTTTAGATGCTTTTTTGCATGAGTATGATCTATCGAGCGAAGAAGGTATCGCACTGATGTGTCTTGCAGAAGCCTTGTTACGCATTCCTGATAGCGGCACCGTCAATCGACTCATCAGCGACAAAATTTCCACCGCACGTTGGGCGGAACATACGTCCAGTCATTCATTGTTTGTGAACGCGGCAACCTGGTCTCTGATATTAACCGGAAAAATTTATTCGCCGTTGTTAAATGAAAATAAAACGCTCGGCGCTGCTTTACAACGTTTTATCAGCAAAACCGGCAGCGCTTTTATTCGTCCGATTATTCTGCAAGCGATGAAAATTATCGGCAATCATTATGTCATGGGTACAACCATCGAAGGCGCGCTGAAACGCGCACGCGCATCTGAAGCAATCGGTTATCGTTATTCTTATGACATGTTAGGCGAAGCGGCAAAAACCGCTTCCGATGCGGAAAAATATTTTCAATCCTATTCTCATGCGATTGAAGCGATTGGAAAAGTGGCGCAAGGATTAAATCCAATTACCGCACCGGGCATCTCCGTCAAATTATCCGCACTGCATCCCCGTTATGAAGTCGCAAAACGCCAACGCGTGTTAAAAGAACTGACAGCAAAATTACTCACGCTTGCAAAAGCCGCCAAAGCACACAATATCGGTTTAACGGTCGATGCCGAAGAAGCAGATCGATTAGAACTGTCGTTGGAAATTATTGAACGTGTCTTCAGCGATCCATCACTCAATGGTTGGGAAGGATTTGGACTTGCTGTGCAATCTTATCAAAAACGCGCACCGTTTGTGATTGATTGGTTAGCGGATCTTTCCAAACGTTATCAACGTCGCCTCATGGTGCGTTTGATCAAAGGCGCGTACTGGGATTCAGAAATTAAAGTGAGCCAAGTACTCGGTTTAGAAAGTTATCCCGTATTCACGCGCAAAAATTCCACCGATGTCTCATTCATTGCCTGCGCAAAAAAATTATTAGCTGAGCCCGCTTGTTTTTATTCCCAGTTTGGTACGCATAATATTTATTCCATCGCCGCCATTTTAGAAATCGCCGGAAATAATCGTGATTTTGAATTTCAATGTCTGCATGGCATGGGACAAATCAGATCGGAAGAGCGTGGTGTATGGAAAGAGTGTACGTCCT
>CAZOFA010000002.1:0-56874 GCA_964578975.1 uncultured Coxiellaceae bacterium | reverse complement strand
CGAACGAAGTGAGGGGGAAGCAATCCAGACTGGCTTCATCCTGCGGAAAGACCTGGATTGCTTCCCCCTCACTTCGTTCGGCGTCGCAATGACGGGTGGGCAATGACGATCTATAAATTAAAATCATCACCCAAATAAACACTGCTAGTCAAAAAAGGAATTCATATGTCGGGCACTCGCCCCTTTCACCGCATTTTACAATTAGCGATTAACAAAGAAGGAAAAACTATTAAATAAACATCGTAACTATTCACGGTACTCTCTCATTGTCATTCCTGCGCGGGAATGACACGTACTACGGATGACAGATAAAATCACCAGCCAAAAATATTAGAACCATACCCACCAAATCCCCAGACATCTTGCGGTTTATCATAAAGTTTATAACAAATATTAAATACCGCTTTCATCGGAAACCCATCCATTGCGTTGATCATTGTGCAAGCGGCGGCTTTATCACTGGGCCCCACCAATAAATCATCAATCCCCGCCGCATATTTTTGCGTTTCAGCAATATTGATGACAGCGGTTTTCATCGGATCGTTATACGCTTCGCAGGCAAGCCAAATATTTGTAACTTTAAAACGAAAAGCATGTTTCAACACAACTTCGATATCATGATGACTAATCACACCGTCTACCGTAGTAATCGCATCAGGGCTTGCGTCGCCATCATAAAAATTACCTTTTAAATGTGGACACGTCATATAATTTAAATAATTTTCTCGCGTCGCATCTTTTAGTAATAACTGCACGGTTTTGAGTGAATGCTTTCTCGCCGCGTTCGCGACTTTAATGGTAATGGCTTGCTCTAATACTTCTTTATTCGGTGCAAACGCAATAAATTCAATGGATGGATTTGGACATTTTGCAGCAAGCGCATTGATGCCCGGCTGTGCAGCATCATCCGCTGCAGTTAATTGATAATGATTCTGCACAGAACTTACATTTAATTTCGCATCAAGATTAATTCTGACAAAATCAACTCGATGATATTTTTTTGAAAACAGATAAACCACAAGATGATCAATTTGCTGTTGCTCGTTATGCATCACTTGAAATTTAACCAGGCGATATTGATTGATATCAATATTTTGTTTAATGAGTTGCATCAGTTGGCTGGTGGTGAGCGAAGAAATTTCGCTATTTTTGCTATTCATCAATTCGATTTGCGTGTCGGCAAGCGCAACACTGATACAAAAAAATAAGCTAAAAATGACAATGAAAAAATTACTTTTACATTTAGACATACTCAATACTCTCTCATGTTTCAATTGACTATAGTTTGAACTAACTTGGAAAAATAGGCAAATTAATTCCTACTATTATCCTGAAACATTTTCACACTGGTATCGGTATTCTCTTGATTAAATTTATCAAAGGATTGACCCACACTTGATTTCAATTTTTCGATCCCCGGTTGCACAAAATTCGCAAACCAGGTCACTGCAGGTTGATAACGTGTCACTAACTGGGAGGCGGTCCAATAGGATTGCTGTGAAACCGGGGTCATTTGTACCACAAAAACAATGACCAAGTTGATCAAATACCCGCGACCGAGGCCAAACAGCGCCCCAAATAATCGATTAACCAGGCTAATCCCCCCACCTTCGGCAATATGACTCGCGGTACGGCCAATAATAGTGCCGATTAAAATCGTACCGAAAAATAGCACCACAAAGCTGATCCCGGTCGCCAGCATCGAAGCATGATCGGCGCCAGACATGCTCATGCCGCTTGACGCTGAGCTGAAGGCAGACTGAACTTTAGACGTCCCGGAAAAATAATTAGCGACCGGTGCTGCAAACATCCCAGCCACAAAAAAAGCCGCAATCCAGGTGATTAAAGCAAAAATTTCTCTCACTCCACCCCGTAACAACCCCCCAAGGATAGAAAACAGAAAAATACCGATAATAATATAATCAACCCAATTGAAATTGCTCGCCATTTTTATACTCCCAATCAACTAATTCCTTGATTCCAGATGATATCATGTATCATATAGAAGAGTAGTAGGAAAATCTTCAAGGATGCTCATGGAAGATGACTTAATTCATGCAATTAAGACCAACAAAATTTTTTCTTCGCTGGATGAGTTCGCCATCAAAAAAATCGCCTCCAAATTTAATAAAATCGAGCTCAGCACCAATGATGTATTATTTTATCAGGGCGATGCGTCCGATTGCATTTATTTACTCATCAGTGGAAAACTTGCCGCAGCGCTCACCACTTCAACCGGCGAAACGAAAACCATTGCTCATTTAGATGCGGGTGAAACCGTCGGCGACTCAGGCGCATTAACCGGCGAACCACGTTCTATGACGATCAAAGCAACTTGTCATTGCATTCTTTATCGCTTGCTCAGCAAAGATTTTATTGAAATTTGTCATCAACATCCAACCGTCATGTTTGCCACGATTCCAACGATGATTGCACGTTCAAGCAGTTTGCTGAACCTCGTGACCTCAGAAAAAATGAGCAAGCATATTGTGATCGCACCCGCAAACAAAGATATTTCACTGGAAAAATTTGCTGAAAAATTACAATCGTTTGTCGAAAGTTTTCCAAGTATCATTTTACTTTCTGATTATCATCCCGATTTTAACAATCTAACGATTGCGCCGGACATTTTAAAAGAACATATTAACGAATTGGAAAAAACACGAAAAAAAGCGCATAAAATTTTATATTTAATAAAATCTTTTGATACGTCACTTGCAAAAATTGCGCTGAAGAAAGCGAATACCATTTTTATTACTGCTTACAGTAATTCCATCCCGCACATTGATCGCCATCTGTTTGAAACCTTGGGCAGCAGCTCTTCCCATTATCGGCCTGACCCCAATCTTATTTTACTGCACACGGAAAGTACCGTCATGCCACGCAATACAGGCGGTTGGCTCTCGCTCACCCAGTTTGCGATGTATCATCATGTGCGCATCAATGTCAGCAAAGATTATTTTCGCTTAATTCGATTTATTCGTGGCAAAACACGCGGCTTGGTTTTAAGTGGCGGTGGAACGCGCGGTTGGGCGCACTTAGGTGTCATCAAAGCATTACGCGAAGAAAAAATTCCGATCGATATGGTGGGCGGTTCGAGTGTGGGTGCCATTGTTGCAGCCTGTTATGCCATGCATGAATCTTATGAAGATGCCTACGAACGATTTCACCGTGTGATACAACGTTCTACTCATTCTGTCTCCTGGAGAAGTTTGACGTGGCCCAGTATTTCACTTTTTAATGCAGAAAATTTTACCAATTCATTAATTGAAGTTTTTAACAATATGCAAATTGAAGATCTCTGGTTACCATTTTTTTGCGTGACCTGCAATTTAGCCACTAACACCGAAGAAACTCATTATCGTGGAACGCTGTGGGAACGTTTACGCGCCAGCTCTTCCATCCCGGGCATTTTGCCACCGGTGCTCATTAATCATGAACTGCATATGGATGGCGGACTTTTAAATAATTTACCCGTTGATATTATGCGCGCGTTCTTAGGAAAAAAAGCCAATATCATTGCTGTGGAATTAAATACCTTCACCCCTGACACCATTAAATATCGCTTTCCCCCTATTCTTACGTTTAAACAATCACTGCTCATGAAGTTGGGACTTTCACACGAAAGTTACCGATTTCCCCGTTTTGTCGATACATTTTTACGTGCATTATTTGTCGGCTCGCTGGCAAAATCGCGACAAAATGGTTTATCTGCCAATATTTTAATTGGCCTTGAATTGAGTAAGTTTCGCTTATTACATTCCAATGCGAAACAAGCCGAACGATTAATTCAAATTGGTTACGAATCTACCATCAAACAAATTGAGCATTTTAAAGCGGAAGAAGATCACGATACTTGGTTATCAACGAATTTCTAATATTTTTCCTGAGACACATTGCAGAAAATAATTAGGGCTTATACACTCCGTCAAAAACGGGGGTTATTGATATGATGAGTCAAAAGACAGATACACTCGCATTGGCTGCAGATAAATTTTATAAATGGTTAGACAACTTGTGCGTTCCGAAAAATCCTGAAAAAAATTTTGATGCATGGTTAGTAGAGTTCTTAATTGCCGGACAAGGTTTTGCGTTGATTAAAACGTATGAGGATTTTTGCTCCTTAGCAGTGTTCATGAGCTTGAAAGGCGATTATTCTTTCAGCTCGCCACCCTGTCGTCCGATTGATTACGCGATGCAAGTGGATGAAAGCAAGTACCGAGCTCATTATGTCGATTTGAAAATTCCCGCCTCTATAACCAACTTAGATTTAGCCGCAGAATCTTTTGCTCGTTGGATGAAAATGAAAAATAAACCTTGGATACTCGATCAAATTCGTCAACCGCTGAATCATAATAAAGAGCTTGTGGAATATTTAGAAAAAAATAGTTATCTCGGCCATATAAAAAATTTTGATGAGTTTTGTAAATTAGCGGAGTTGCTCAAAACGAAAGGATATACAACAACAAACCCGCCTTGTGACGAGGATGTTTTTAAGCGCGCGAATAATCAACCTTTTTATAGTACAGCGCTGGTGGTTAGCGACAACAATCGAACAAATCAAATTGCTTGAATACTTCTTTAATAAAAAGTTTGCATTGTAAGTGGGCAATTACTAAATATCGCATCCACACCCAATGAAAATAATTTTCGTGCGTGTGCTGGATCATCCACTGTATACGATAATAAAACATTCCCTGCTGCTTTGATTTCTTGAATGCGCTCTGCATCGAGAATAGCTTGATTAACCCCAATCAACTTACAATCCAATTCATCCAATATTTTTTTCCACTCAGCATTCCATTCATCCATCAAAAATGCACGCGAAATCGTAGAAAAATATTTTTTAATTTCATGTTGCACCGCTAAAGAAAAACTCGAAACCAGGGGTGCTTCTGGTGCACGCCAACAGGCTTCAATCACTTCATGAATTTTTTTAACTGTTTTTATTTCGTGACCCAGCGCGGGTTTGATTTCAATATTCGCGTTTAATTGATATTGCTGCAACAACAGTAATACATCACGCAAAGTAGGGATTTTTTCATTTTTGAAAACAGGATCAAACCAACTACCGGCATCGAGTGTCGCCAAATAGGTATAAGGAAAATCAGCAACCAATCCGCTGCCATTCGTCGTACGATTTAATGTCTCATCATGAATGACAACCACTTCCCCATCGGCCGCCAACATCACATCAAATTCAACCCATGTTGCGCCGATTTCAGAAGCTTTTTTAAATGCAGCCAGCGTATTTTCCGGCGCCAATGCACTGGCACCGCGATGCGCTATGATGGTTGAATTAATGAATCGCATTCGTTAAATGAATTCCAATCACGCCAACGACAATGAATACAATCGAGATAATTTTTTTGAGAGTCATCACCTCATCAAAAAAAAGTGCGCTGATCACCGCCACTAAAATTGTCCCGACACCTGACCAAATGGCATAAACAATACTAATATCCAATCCTTGAACCGCTAACGTCAACGCCACAAATGAAATGAGATAAAATATTGCTAAACATAATGACGGCTTCCACTTTTGAAACCCATGCGACAATTTCATTGAAATTGTGCCGAGCACGCCAAAAGGAATTGCAATGAGTAAATACCACCAATTTTCAGCTAACATAATTTTTATCCCGCACGCAATCCGACCACACCGATAATAATTAAAAATAAAGAACTGAGTTTGATCGCCGTCATCGGTTCATGAAAATAAACCAAACCAATAATGGCAATTAATGAGGTGCCCAGCCCAGACCAAATTGCGTATGCGACACTGATTTCTAAGCGTTTAAGTGAAAGCGTCAAACAAATAAAGGAAAAAATATAAAAAACAAAAATTAAAATCGATGGGAATGTTTTCGAAAATCCATTTGAAAGCTTCATCGACGTTGTGCCAGCTACTTCAAGTATAATGGCAAGAATCAAATAAAAAATCGCCATTATTTTGTTACCATTTTAGTGACATCTTGATTGGGTGCTGACGCCACTACCACGCTTGCTGCAATTCTTAATTTATCGCCGACCGCAAAATTCGAACTTGCCCCCACTCCATTGCCGCCGAATTTCGTCATGACCATCGCATTTTGTTGGGGTAACGGCCCTGGGCTCACTTGACTGACAAAATTAATTTGATGAACAAAATATTTTTGCTCGGGATATTCTTTGTTTAATTGATCCAGCTCTGTTTTAACTTGTTGGTAAATATTAATGCGTAATGCTGTATTCGCTGCACGCAATTCTTCATCACTGGGAATAAATTGCACGTTGTCTAATGTGTAGGTTTCGCCGGGTTTGCTCATCGCTTTTGCTTTATCACGTAACCCTGCTAACGCCGCTTCAGGCAAACGCGCTTGCGCTGAGGCTTGCACTTTTTCCAATCCGGACTGATCTTCTGATCGATCAAACGAGACAATATGCCACTCGGCTTTACTGGCGAATTGGTTCAATTTATCCAAAATATTCCCTTGAATTTTATCTAAGCCTTTATCACTCACCGATGCACTGATGCCAATTGTGACTAATGCGGTTTTCGTCGTGACCCATTGCTCAGAGGTAAATTGTAATGTCACTTTATTTAATAGCGCTTCTAAATTGGTATTGGCAAACGCGGGCATCATGATGAATAACCCTGATATAACCGCTAAACATTTACGCATGATTGTTTCCTCTCCCTACAATTAGGCCCTATATTACCACTTCTAACGCTTTCCTTTCACCTGCTACCTGTTAAAATACTGGTTTTTTCTTGAAATATAAGATCATTATGTCAAACGTAACTCCATTACAACCGCCATTACCGCAGACAAAAAATCAACACATGGCTTGGAAAAATTTGCAAGGCGCGAGTCTTGGGCTTGCATTAAGTTCCGCAATTACGCAGCATCAAAATACGGTTGTCATTATTACACCCGATACATTGAGCGCTCAGCGTCTCGAATATGAGTTGCGATTTTTTCAAAAAAATATGCAACCCATTTTTCAATTTCTGGATTGGGAAACATTACCTTACGATTATTTTTCTCCGCATCAAGATATTATTTCAGCACGGCTTGCGACACTTTATACCTTGTTGATGGAAAAACCTGTCACCATCATTGCGCCGATTGCAACACTGATGCACCGCTTGTGTCCTAAAGAATATTTATTGGGTCATACTTTTTTACTGACCCTGAAAGATCACTTAAATATTGAATCTACCCGTTTACAATTAGAAAAAGCCGGTTATCGTGCCGTCAATCAAGTGAGAGAGCATGGTGAATTTGCCGTGCGTGGATCGATTATCGATTTATTTCCCATGGGAAGTCGCGCTCCCTATCGTATCGATTTATTTGATCATGAAATTGATTCGATTCGCACGTTTTCGCCTGAAACACAACGTTCTTTAGAAAAAATCGATAAAATCCAACTCTTGCCTGCCAAAGAATTCCCGTTAAATACGGATGCGGTTGAACATTTTCGCCAAGCGTGGCGCAGCCAATTTAGTGGGAATCCACTGAATTGCCCAACGTATCAAGATATCAGTGAAGGAATTTGCACGCCGGGCATTGAATATTATCTACCATTATTTTTTGACAATACGGCAACTTTTTTTGATTATCTCCCAGAAAATAGTTTGATGATAACCGTCGGTGACACACATAAAAAATCAGAAGAATTTTGGCAAGAAATTCAGGCGCGCTATGAACAACGCAGTCACGATGTCACACGACCCTTATTAACAACGCAACAAATGTTTATTCCCACAGAAGAAATTTTCCAACACATAAAAAATTATTTGCACGTGCGTGTTCAACCGAATTCGACTGAGGCTCACGAGAAAGACGATATTTATTTTGCAACCAAACCTGCAGAGCAGTTAACTGTCGATTATAAAGCCTCAAAACCGTTACATGCGTTAGATCATTTTCTTGATCAATATCCTGGCCGCGTGCTTGTTTGCGCGGAAACCACGGGGCGACGTGAAGTATTGTTACAAATGTTTAGTGCGTTAAAACGTTATCCCAAACTCTATGAATCATGGGAAGAATTTACTCGCGATGACAACCCACTTGGAATGACGGTTGCACCACTCGATCAGAGCATGCATTTAATTGATCCACCGATTAGCGTCATTGCAGAAACACAATTGTTTGGTACGCGCATTATGCAGCGCCGTCGACGTCAAACCTCAGAGCAAAATGTTGATGCGATTATTAAAGATTTATCTGAACTGCAAATTGGTGCGCCGATTGTGCATATTGATCATGGTATCGGTCGTTATCTGGGTTTACAACCATTAACGATTGGCGAACAACTCACCGAATTTTTATGCATCGAATATTCTGGCAGTGATAAATTATATGTGCCGGTTGCATCGTTGCATTTAATCAGTCGTTACAGCGGCACCGATCCTGATCATGCGCCACTCCACAAATTAGGCACTGAGCAATGGCAACGCGCGAAACGCAAAGCCGCAGAGCAAGTGCGTGATGTGGCAGCCGAATTATTAGAAATTTATGCCAAACGCGAAATTGCGTCAGGATTTTCTGCGCAATTATTAGATGGTCAATATGAAGCATTTGCTCAGGCATTTCCCTTTGAAGAAACAGCTGATCAGCAATTAGCAATCGATAAAGTCATCCAAGATATGCATCACGAAAAACCCATGGATCGTTTGATTTGTGGCGATGTCGGATTTGGCAAAACCGAAGTTGCTATGCGTGCTGCATTTATCGCCGTACAAAATGGCAAGCAAGTGGCAATTCTAGTGCCGACCACCCTGCTCGCTCAGCAACATTATCAAAATTTTCAGGATCGTTTTGCCGATTGGCCGATGCAAATTGATGTGATGTCACGCTTTCGAAGCACAAGCGACATCAATCAGATGCTTGAACGTTTAAAACTCGGAAAAATTGATATTATCATTGGCACACACAAATTATTGCAGGAAAATATTCAATTTAAATCGCTCGGTTTGCTCATTATCGATGAAGAACATCGCTTTGGTGTGCGTCAAAAAGAAAAATTAAAATCGCTGCGCTTAAATGTCGACATTTTAACGCTGACCGCGACACCGATTCCGCGCACACTGAATATGGCCTTTTCTGGTTTACGCGATCTTTCCATCATCGCCACACCACCCGCCCGTCGTTTATCGATTAAAACATTTGTGCATGATTTTGATGCGACCATTATTCAAGAAGCTGTGTTACGCGAAATTATGCGCGGCGGTCAGGTTTATTTTTTACATAATGAAATTGCCACCATTGAAAAAACCGCGCGCGAACTGGAAAAATGGATTCCAGAAGCACGTGTTGCCGTGGCCCACGGACAAATGCGCGAACGTGATTTGGAACAAGTGATGTCTGATTTTTATCATCGTCGTTTTAATGTATTAGTCTGTAGCACCATTATCGAAACCGGCATTGATATTCCGTCCGCAAATACCATCATCATTAATCGTGCGGATAAATTTGGTTTGGCGCAGTTACATCAATTACGTGGGCGCGTTGGACGTTCTCATCATCAAGCCTACGCGTATTTATTAGTTCCCTCCTGGAAATCGATTACGCCCGATGCTGTAAAACGTTTAGAAGCAATTACCTCGCTGGAAGATTTAGGCGTTGGATTTACGCTTGCGACCCATGATTTAGAAATTCGTGGAGCAGGAGAATTATTAGGCGAAGGTCAAAGTGGTAATATGCAAGCGGTTGGTTTTACTCTTTACATGGATTTATTAACACGCGCCGTCGATGCATTGAAAGCAGGCACGGAACCTGAGTTAGAAAATTTAGTTCCACAAAGTACCGAAATTGATTTACAAATTCCCGCCTTAATTCCCGATCATTATTTGCCGGATGTGCAATTACGCTTGCAATTTTACAAACGCATCGCGAGTTCCGCGTCCGAAACAGCATTAGATGATCTTCAAGTTGAGATGATTGATCGTTTTGGATTATTGCCTGATCCGACCAAAAATCTTTTTGCGGTAAGCGCGCTAAAACAAAAAGTTGAAAAGTTGGGCATTAAAAAAATTGAAGCAAATCATAAAGGCGGAAAAATTGAATTCATTGAAAAACCGAGTATCGAGCCAATTAAGATTATTCATCTGATTCAAAAACAATCCGCGCAATTTCGTTTAGAAGGCCCGACGCGTTTGCGCTTTAATTTAGATGAGCATGACAGAAAAGAACGGATTCGGTTAATTGAAGAAATTGTGAAAGCACTGGAATAATAGGATCTGTTGACCATCGCCAACAGATCCTAATACGGTTAATTACTTATGCGCTACTTCCATAATTTTATCGTGACTGACTGAGCACATGACCCCAACCCCACTAAACGCTTTGATCAATGAATTAGTTGGATAGTGTCTCGCTTCTGCCGCCGAAAGCACGCCGCAAGCCGCATCATTCCAGTTCGTACTCGCGCTCCAAAATTTCATGTTGGCATCTAACATGACTTGATATGCCATGGGAAGCGTCCAATCGGATGAGGTGCCCAACAAATAAAACATTTTGTTAAATACACCGCTTGAGAGATGAGGATCCATACCCGCGACAAACTTAGACGCATTATCAATCGACATGCCATCGAGTGGTGGATTCCACATATAACGAATTGCCTTACTGTTTAGTGGGATCCCGGTACCAAAATTCCAATCGCTACCATTTTTATACCAACTCATTTTCAGCACGACACGCTCATAATAATCTAACGCCATCCCTGTCATATCAGAAAATGCTTCGTTCAAGCCGCCCGATTGTTCTGCATACACCAACGTAGAATAGTGATTTGTCACCAAGTGACCAAACTCATGCGCCACCACATCACCTCCCGTCATTGGGGCAAACAAGGCTTGCCCATTACCGAATACCAACTGTTGAGGACCCGTAATACCAGCATTTTTCATACAGGTTGTGCCACAGGCAAATGAATTATCATAATCCGCGATGTGCGTATAAACGCGCAACGGTAAATCAGGGCCCGCGGGTTGTTCTAATTTATATTGTTTTAAAAACATGTTGATGGTTTGTCTCACAAAATAAGCAGCATCATTCACCGGCGATATACCATGATGAATGGGTGCAAAACCATTATCGATGGTGTTGATATAATCAGGTGCAGAACAATAATAGACAAACGCATTAAGCTCGTGTGATGTTTCATCTGCAGTGGATACGGGTAACCCAAACCCTAAGTTTGCGGGTGCCACATTTTTTAAATTGATGACACGAAAACCAGGACTTGAGACAAAGCAAATATTATTTTGCACATCCAAACCAATTTTTCTAAATGCATTTAACCCCGGCACCGCTTTAGTACCAAATTGATATTTATATATTCCTTGATTAAGATCAGAGCCGCCCGGGCCTTGGCCTACAAATTTTTGCTCTGTGTTCAGTGCATTCCATTCCTGCAATATTTTCCCACTGTTCGCATCAATGATAAATGAAGGGATGGAAGGTCCTTGCGCTGTTTTATTCGCATATGAAATATGATAAGCCAACATCGCTTTGCTCGTAGTTGGATTAAAATAAATAATTTTTTCTGCAAACATATGCTGGGGTACTAAATTTTTTCCGATCGCAATTGTTTTGGCTTGATCAAGCGAAATTTTTCCCTCGATGCTTGCAACATCTTGCTCAATTCCTTTAATGATAGAACCTGTGACAGCATTTTTTTGTGCGGAAAGATGATAAATAATTTGTTTTCCCCACACGGGTATCCCTTGATAGTATTGATCGTAGCGCACATGACTTTCTTGTGTCTCATCAACAAACCCTTTCAGAAATTGAAATGTATTGCTGCTATTGCGCTCTTTACTGACGTTGGCTGCTAACTGTAAATTTTCTGGATTTGATGAGGGTTGCACGAGTGCGAATTTTTTTAATAATTCGCTGTAATTTTGCGTATTTCCCCAGAGAAGTTCTTGCTGTGCCGCATAACTGATCGCCCATGGGGATAAGCATGTTCCTAATAAAATTCCCTGTAACAATTTTTTCAGCTTCCATTGCTTCATATTGTCTCTCTCCATAGAGTTAATAAGATTGTGAAGATATGGGTATTAGCTTCTTGGTGTCCTCCTTAAAAAAAGTGCTCATTAGGATGGTAACTTATTTTAATTGGTTTGGTAACCCCGACCGCGACCTCTTTTCAGCCTTGATTTACGTAATAACTTACGGTATCATTTACGTAAAGGAGACCGTAAACATGACTAAACCACATGAACAAACCCAAAAAATAACTGCTCATATTCCTTTGCATCTGTTAAACGAAGCTCAATCTGTGACAAAAAAAGGTATTACTGAGACGATTAAGATAGCTTTAACTCAATTAGCTCGCGCACATGCTTACGAAGATTTACGTAAAATGCGCGGAAAAGTAAAGTTTTCAATTGATATCAACGAACTCAGAAAGGATCGATAACGTGATCGCAGCAGACACATCTGTTTTAATCGATTACTTTCAAGGAAAGGAATCTCCTCAAACGATTAGGTTAGATGAAATTTTAACTTCTCATGCATTAATTTTACCCCCACCTATTTTAGTCGAAATACTAAGCGACTCACTTTTGCCAAAGAAATTTATTGAAAAAATGATAGAGCTACCAATTTTAAAGCCTACTGAAGGCTTTTGGGTGCGCGCTGGGCTAAATCGAGCAAAATTAATTTCAAAAAAATTAAAAGCAAGATTAGCCGATACGCTTATTGCCCAAAGTTGCATTGATTATAAAATTCCGCTTATCACCAATGATTCTGACTTTCGGCATTTTGTTAAGTATTGTGGATTGATTTTGTTATAACACTAAAAAATAAGCTGTGAAATTTCTAAAATTACCGTACAATACGGTAATTTTGTGCGTATAAATTTGATTAAAACAGAAGGATGAAACGATTATGATAAATTTAACCCATTTCGTCCCTGCAAAATTAATCCTTGAAACTGGAGAAACATTCAAGGGATTAGCACCTCCCGAACAAAAAGAACCTTGTTTTGGTGAGGTGGTCTTCAATACCGGCATGGTGGGTTATGTGGAATCCATGACAGATCCTTCCTATGCTGGACAAATTCTCGTTTTTACTTACCCATTGATTGGCAATTATGGTATTCCACCCTCCGAGGCCTGGGAATCTAATAAAATTCATGTGAAAGGCGTCATTCTATCGCAGCTCGCCTTGCATCATTCCAATCACAGCGCGACCGAATCATTGTTTTCTTGGCTCACTAAACACAACATTCCTTTGTTAATTGATGTAGACACGCGTGCCATCACGACGCGTTTACGCAAAGAAGGTGTGATTCCTGGCGCCATTGTCACGGGAGATGCAACACCTGATCATTTTGAAGCGTTTGAAACCATTCATTGGGTCAAAAAAGTGAGTATTCCGGAACCCATTCATTATGGATCAGGCGATAAAGAAATCATTGTGATTGATTGTGGCATCAAAGAAAATATTATTCGTAATTTATTAAAATTTCCCGTGCGCATCAAGCGCGTTCCCTACAATTACGATTTTACTGACGAGAATTATGATGGCGTCTTTATTTCAAATGGCCCCGGTGATCCTAAGCATTGTCAGGAAACAATTCGCATTTTGCAAAAAGCCATCAAAAAACAAAAACCGATTTTTGGAATTTGTTTAGGCACACAATTACTCGCGCTCGCAGCCGGTGCTGAAACTTATAAATTACCTTTTGGTCATCGCTCGCATAATCAACCGTGCATGCATCTTGAAACCGAACGTTGTTATTTAACCTCACAAAATCACAGTTACGCAGTGGATGCAAACACATTACCAAAAGATTGGAAAGTGATTTTTCGTAATTTGAATGATCAAAGTGTCGAAGGCATTGAACATACCACTCTGCCTTTTTTTGCCGTGCAATTTCATCCGGAAGCAGCACCTGGACCACTCGATACGGAATGGTTATTTAAAAAATTTTACGACTCAATAGAGAAACAATATGCGATTTAATGGAAAAAAAGTTCTTATTCTAGGCTCTGGCGGATTGCGTATCGGTCAAGCGGGTGAATTTGATTACTCCGGTTCGCAAGCGATCAAAGCGCTTAAAGAACAAGGAATCAAAACCATTTTAGTCAATCCCAATATCGCAACCGTACAAACCGATCAGGAAATGGCAGATGAAGTGTATTTGCAGCCGCTGACGTGTCCGATTGTCACCTCTATTATTAAAAAAGAAAAACCCGATGCGATTATGCTCGGATTTGGTGGTCAAACCGCACTGAATCTCGGTCTGTTGTTGGATGAAAGTGGCGTATTGGCAGAACACAATATTCAAGTGCTTGGCACGCCGATTTCGGCTATCCGACAAACGGAAGATCGTCACGTGTTTAAACGTGAACTCGAATCGATTGACGTCAAAACACCAAAAAGTATCTGTGCGACCACCACGCACGATGCACTCAATGCAGCCGATCAAATCGGATATCCCATTATGCTGCGCTCAGGATTTTCGTTGGGCGGTCTCGGTTCTGGAAAAATTTTACAGCCGCAAGAATTACAAGAACGCGCACAAGAATGTTTTGCTGCCTCGCCGCAAATTTTAATTGAAGAATATCTTTTTGGTTGGAAAGAATTTGAATATGAAATTATTCGCGATGCGGCCGGCAATACGCTCACGATTTGTAACATGGAAAATATGGATCCGATGGGCATTCACACCGGTGAAAGTATTGTGGTGGCACCCGCACAAACGTTAACGAATCAAGAGCATCAATTTTTGCGTAATATTGCGCTCAAAGTTGCAACGCATTTTGGCATCATTGGTGAATGCAATATTCAATTTGCGATAAATCCCGCGAATGGTGATTATCGCGTGATTGAAGTCAATGCGCGGTTATCGCGCTCGAGTGCGCTTGCTTCAAAAGCAACGGGGTATCCGCTAGCATTTGTCGCCGCGAAATTAACCTTGGGATGGTTGCTGCATGAAATTACCAATGGCGTGACAGAAAAAACCTGCGCGTTCTTCGAACCGGCGTTGGATTATTTAGTCGTCAAAATTCCGCGCTGGGATACACAAAAATTAAAAAGTGCGGGACGCAATATCGGCACTGAAATGAAAAGTGTGGGCGAAGTGATGGGAATCGGTCGTTCATTTCCAGAAGCGTTACAAAAAGCAGTGGGCATGTTAAATATTGGCGCGTCGTGTTTGAGTGATTATCCGCAAACGATTGATCATCCTCTGTATGAAATTGCAAATCCAACCGATCGCAGATTGTTTGCGCTCTATCAATATTTTTTAAAAAATGGCACGTTAGAAGAAGCGCATGAATTAAGTCGCATTGATACGTGGTTTTTGTATCATATACAACAAACAGCTTTACTCGAAAACAAACTCAAACACGAAACGTGCAGCGATAATTTATTGCGCTTAGCAAAACAATATGGATTTTCTGATCGTGCGTTAGGTCATTTGTTACATCAACCCGAATCATCCATTCGACAACGACGCATAGCGGCAGGCATTCAACCGGTCGTTAAACAAATTGATACCTTGGCGGGAGAATTTGCGGCGGAAACAAATTATCTTTACCTCACCTATCATGGATGTGAGCATGATGTCACAACCATGAGTGATGCGCCTATTCTGGTGTTAGGTTCAGGGCCTTATGCGATTGGTTCGTCGGTTGAATTTGATTGGTGTGCGGTCAATACAGCACGGACGTTACGAAAACTTGGCAAGAAAGCGATTATCATCAATTCAAATCCGGAAACGGTTTCCACTGATTATGATGTCTCTGATCGTTTGTACTTCGAACAATTAACCCTAGAACGCGTACAAGATATTGCGGATCTCGAAAAACCACTCGGCATTATCGTGTCCGTCGGTGGACAAATTGCAAATAATCTTGCGTGGCCACTGGCTGCAGTCGGTTATCATTTACTTGGCACCGCCGCAAAAGACATTGATTGCGCAGAAAATCGTGAAAAATTTTCCGCACTGTTACACGATCTTGGCATTGATCAACCGCCCTGGACAAAAGTCACGAGTCTTGATAATGCAAAAAAATTCGCGCGCGAAATTGGTTATCCGGTGTTAGTGCGACCTTCTTATATTTTATCCGGTGCGGCAATGAATGTGGCTTATGATGATATTTCTTTACAGGAATATTTATTACAAGCCGCCGAAGTATCTCCTGAACATCCAGTCGTCATTTCCAAATTTATTCAAGATGCGAAAGAACTGGAAATTGATGGTGTTGCTAAAAATGGTGTGATTGTCATTGAAGCGATCAATGAACATATTGAAAATGCGGGCGTGCATTCGGGCGACGCCACATTAGTATTGCCGCCACAAAATTTATATTTAGAAACCATTCGCCGTACGAAAAAAATCACGCGACAAATTGTGCGCGCACTGAATATTACCGGTCCGTTTAACATTCAATTTATCGCGAAAAATAATCATATCCAAGTGATCGAATGTAATTTACGCGCTTCACGCTCTCTGCCGTTTGTGTCGAAAGTTACAAATCATAATTTCATCGAAATTTCGACGGAAGTCATGTTAGATCGACCGACAGTCACACATTATCAAACACTCGAATTGGATTATGTCGGTGTCAAAGCACCGCAATTTTCTTATCAACGTTTGAAAGGTGCGGATCCAGTCGCGCATGTCGAAATGGCCTCCACCGGTGAAGTGGCATGTTTAGGCGAAAATTTACAAGATGCCTTTTGGCGCGCTTGGCTTGCCTCAGAGCAAGGCGTCATCAACAATCGTTTGCTGGTGTCACTCGCCGATCCTTACAAAGCAAAATTATTACCGGCGTTGAAAGAATTAGAAATGCTGGGTTGGCGTATTTACAGCACGGAAGGGACACATTCATTTTTATTTAAAAATGGTGTGGCGAGTTATTTTGTATATAAGTCCAGTGTGAAAAAAGAACCGAATATTGAAACCATTATCACGCAACATAAAGTTGATTTGATTATCAATATTCCCAATAGTAATAAACCGAACACACAAACCGATGGTTACAAAATTCGACGTTTGACGATTGATCATCATATTCCGCTGATTACCAACGCGCAAAAAGCACAAATCATGTTGCAGTGTTTGATCCATTTAAAAAATAAATCATTATCTGTGAATTCATGGCGTGAAATCGTCAACAATGAAATCTCTGAAAACGAAACGATAAGGTCATTATGAGCACCAATTTACTTTTTCAACGCGATCTCATTTCAATGAAAGATTTCAAAATCAATGAAGTTGAATTGATTTTGCAAACCGCAAAAAAAATAAAAGCAAAACCCTTAGCACACATCTTACAAAATAAAATTATTGCCAATTGTTTTTTTGAACCCTCCACACGCACGCGGCTGTCATTTGAATCAGCGGCTTTGCGTTTAGGCGCACATGTGATTGGTTTTGGCAGCAGCGAAGGGTTATCTACACAAAAAGGCGAAACACTGCATGACAGCATACAGGTGATTTCAGGGTATGCCGATTTAATTGTGATTCGTCATCCACGCGAAGGATCCGCGTGTTTAGCGGCTGAAGCGTCACCCTGCCCGGTGATTAATGCTGGTGACGGCGCTAATCAACATCCAACACAAGCACTCACCGATTTATTTACCATTCAAGAATGTCATCCGACACTCAATGGATTATCAATTGCGTTAGTCGGTGATTTGAAATATGGACGCACCATTCATTCGTTTATTGAAGTGTGCTCGTTGTTTGATATTCGGCTGTATCTTGTGTCACCGGAAGCATTGACATTGCCCGAAGCGATTTGTGACAAATTAAAAAAATGTGGTGTGCGTTTTTCATTTCATCAAACCATTGAGGAAGTGATTCCAGCAATTGACATTTTATACATGACCCGCATTCAGCAAGAGCGCTTTAGCCAGGCTGAATATCAACTGATTAAAGATCAATTTATTTTAACTTCTGCCATGTTAGAAAAAGCACGTGCCAATTTAAAAATTTTACATCCGTTACCGCGCGTGAATGAAATTTCATTTGATGTGGACCAAACGCCTTATGCGCACTATTTTCAACAAGCGAATAACGGCGTGACGGTGCGACAAGCTTTATTAACGTTAATTTTGAATGAGTCATTACCATGAACGATAAACTTTCCGTCTCCGCCATCAAAAATGGCACGGTGATAGATCATATTCCACAAGGCCAAGCGTTACGTATTATTCACTTGCTGACGTTACTTAAACGAAAATTTAAAATCATGGTCGGGATGAATTTGCCGAGTAAACGTTTAGGTACAAAAGATTTGGTGAAAGTAGAAAATTACATTCTCACCGAAGACGAAGCCAATGAAATTGTCGTGTTTGCGCCTTCGGCCACGATCAACGTGATTGAAAATTTTGAAGTCACAAATAAAATTTCCACGCATTTGCCTCATACCATGAAAGCTGTATTTATTTGCTCAAATCCCGCTTGCATTACGCATGTCGAACAAGTGGATAGTTGTTTTTATATTAATGAAGAAGGCAAACAAATCCATTTGACTTGCCATTATTGTGAAAAAGTTTTTCCGCGTGATTTAGTGAAGGTTAAAATCTAAATGTTAACTATAAAAAATGCTGCCACTATTGATGGCGCTCTGCAATCACTGACATTCGAAAATAATAACGATTTTACGTTGGATGCCTCAGGCCTAACTTTATTTCCTGGTTTAATTGATCCTCACGTGCATTTTCGTACCCCTGGCATGGAGCACAAAGAAAATTGGTTGACTGCTGCGAAAGCGTCTTTGCAGGGTGGTTATACCACAGTATTTGATATGCCAAACACTATCCCACCTACTGTCAGTGAAACTTATTTACAACAAAAAAAAGCATTAATCGATGCGCAATTACAAGAGGTTGGCATTCCTCTGCGTTATGAATTATTTTTTGGCGCGGATAAAAATCATTTAAATGAAATTCCTAAAGTGAAACATGATGTGATTGGCATTAAAGTTTTTATGGGTTGTAGCACTGGGAATTTGGTGATTGATGACGATGAAAGTTTACATGCGGTATTTAGTATTGCTGCTAAAGAAAATTTAATTGTCGCGGTGCACGCAGAAGATGAAACATTGATTCAACAACGCAAAAAACAATTCAGTGATGCCAAAAATTATCACGATCATTCTAAAATTCGTGATACTGAAGTGGCAACACGCGCTGTCGAAAAAGCGATTATGCTGACGAAAACCTATAAAACACGATTATATGTTTTACACATGAGCACGAAAGATGAAATTGATTTAATCGCCACAGCCAAAAAAAATAATTTACCGGTGTATGCGGAAACCACACCTCATCATTTATTTTTAGATGACAGCGCCTACGATTATTTGCAGGGAAAAGCTGTGGTGAATCCACCGTTACGCAATATGCAACATCGTGAATTTTTATTTGATGCGATTAATCAGGGAATTATTGACACTATTGGTTCTGATCATGCCCCACACACTGAACAAGAAAAATTTCAACAATATGGCATTTGCCCTTCTGGCATGCCCGGCATTGAGACCACACTTGCGTTGTTACTGAATGCATATCATGAAGGTTTTATTTCGTTACAAAAAATTATTTCTTTAACCTGTGAACGTCCGCGCGAAATTTTTTCTTTGAAAAAAAATGATGATGTCGTGTTGGTTGATTTAGAAAAAATTCAAACTGTGGATAATGCACAACTTCGCACAAAATGTGGTTGGAGCGCGTTTTCAGGTCGCGCATTGCGTGGTTGGCCTGCGTTTGTGGTGTTGCGCGGGCAGCTTTATGATTTAAACGCCTAGGGCCACAACCTGATCGTCATTGCGAACCCACGCTTTTAGTGGGTGAAGCAATCCAGAAAATCAAAACCTGGATTGCCACGCCCAGCAAAAAGCGCTGGGCGCGCAATGACGAGGCATACTAAAACCGCACAAAAATTAGCTTTTTTTCCAATAAATTCAATACATTATACGAATATTACTTATATGCCCTCTTAAGTTTACGTTAACACTTTCTTAAGTTAACTTTAATCTGGCTCATGTATATTAATGGCTCAAATTAAAAGTATATGTAAAGAGGTTGGGCAATGCTAAGTAACAAATTAAAAACCCCATTTGAGGCAGAGAATCAGCTCGTTCATAAAACATTTGCTGAATTACGTGCATTTGTCGCTGGACAAGATGGCTTACGTCAACCACAAACGCGAAGGGTTGTACTGAAATCTATATTAT
This sequence comes from uncultured Coxiellaceae bacterium, assembly GCA_964578975.1. Lineage (GTDB taxonomy): Bacteria > Pseudomonadota > Gammaproteobacteria > DSM-16500 > DSM-16500 > CAYRUP01. The sequence continues at coordinate 36,677 of CAZOFA010000002.1, read as the reverse complement.
GCAATTGGGTCATTAAATTTATTAATGAGAATCATGATGACGGTATTGCTCTATTAAAATGTTTAAGCGTTGCCAGACAAATGATAAAAGATATTTCCAAAGATTCTGACAGCATAAAACAAATCTTTAAAAAAAATTCGAATGATCATTTCAATCAGGATGGAACAAACAATTCTTTAGATACTCTGGTTAATATGACTGAATGGCGCGAATTAGATGTTAATTTTCCCATAGAATTGAATTCACGAATCGCAAAGGTAAAAACTCTCGATGGAAAATTAAAAGTATTAAAACGTCGTTTGGTTGCAAATGACCTCAGTGAAAGAATCGTTAACCTATACAACGCAATAGCACCCACACAAGATTTAACACTCCAAGAAGCAAAAGAAGACATAACCCCGAATCGTTCGGCTTCTCCTGTTGTGCCGCAAACACCTGTGACAAAAAAACTTACCTCTTTTCAGAGCACCGATGAATTTAAAAAATTATATGGGCATTTCGTCGATAAAAAATTTAAGAAAACAAGTCAATCTATCTCTAAAAAAGATGTTTTCGAATTTTTGATAGGACGTTGGGTTTGCAATTTTATCATGAGTCAACAGTATCCTCAGGATCGCGCAAGTATCGAAATAATGTTAAGAGTAGCGTTTGAAGCCGCTGAAGGAATATCGAATGAACATTATCGCAAAGACATGCTGAGCGAATTAAATGAAAACTCTATTCGACCGAATAATAAACCCGTGGGTACTCCCAAAACAGGCAAAAATGCCTATCTGGGTGATATACACACTTTAATGCAAGGTTTTGACGCACTGTTAACAAAAAAATATAATGATCGAATAGTTAAGAGTGAAAGCATCATCGATACCAATAAAGGTTCGACAGAATTAAGTAAACTTATTTCTAGTTTAGCGTCAAAATTGATATTACTTCCTGAATCGGAATCAAAAAAACCTTGCTTAATTGCTAATGAAAATGCAAAACCTGTTGCCGCATCGCATTCAGCTTCTTCACCTGCACCACTTTCACCGCAAGGCGTGTCTCCGCCAAAACTGACAGAGCAATTTAACAAGTTAGACGCTCATTTGTTAAAAATGTCGGTACAATTCAACCAATCTGAACCGACCACTCAATTCGATCTTTTAAATTATCTCACGGCGTATTGGGTAATGAATTTAATAAAAAATTCAGATCAACAAAACCAGACTAATATTTTAAAAATATTAAAAATAGCTTATCAAACGATCCAAGAAATTAGTCAACACCAATCACGTACTCAGATATTAGCGCGATTAAATGCCATTAGTGAGGATGAAAAGAATATTTCAGGCGGATGTCAAAATCGAATTATTGATCTGGGTGAAATGGATGTCTTAATCACTCATTTTCCCAAGTTGTTAACAAGAAAATTAGAAACGGCGCCAAATTTGGAATTAACAGAAACACTAAATCCAATGCCAGAAATGGGTGGAGTCAACAGCAGAAACGGCGATGAATTGAAAGCATTGATTGCTCAATTATATACAGCCGTTAAAACAATGGAATTTAAACAAGAAGGCCCTATTCAGACACCAACGCTCGCAGACGTGAATGTACATGTTGTATCAGCAGAACCTGAGACGCCGAAACTCAAGATGCCGCCACCTCCGCCTGCACGTAAAGAACAAGCACGCACGGCTCCACCTCTGCCAGCGTTTAGTAAAGACCCCGGACGCGTACCCCGGGAAGTGAATGCACATCGTCTACAACCCGAATTACCTCAAGGTGTTGCTGCAAATGAATCAAAAACGCCTGCAGTGCCCGCTCAGAACCCAATTGCAGCCAGTCCATTTATTCTTTTACCCCCACCCTCAACCGAGGGTCCGAAACGTAGACCGCCGCCCCCACCTGCGCCTAAAGACCCTACCGGGGCTCCCAGCAAAAAGCCTAATTAATCAGCTTCCCCCGCCTGGGGGAAGATTTTTATTAATATAATCAATTGGTTAAATAGACTGGTCCAAAAGTGTTAAAATTAAGAATGGACATCAAAACAGTGCTGATCATTTTATGAGAAATTCAGAGATAAGAAATGATTATCAAGCAATTGTTAGATTTTCTCCGGATCTGTATTTAATACTCGATCCAGGTTTTATCATTGTCAATGTCAGTGATGCCTACCTTAAAGCAACCATGGTTAAACGAGAAAATATACTTGGCAAAAATTTATTTGACGTGTTTCCCGATAACCCAAATGATCCAACCGCAACCGGTGTGAATAATTTACTTGCTTCATTAAATCGCGTACTCACCAATAAAACTGCAGATACCATGGCCGTACAAAAATATGATATTCGTCGACCAGAATCAGAAGGTGGTCATTTTGAAGAACGTTTTTGGAGTCTAGTTAATTCGCCCGTGCTCGATGAAAATAATCAAGTCATCTATATCATTCATCGCCTGCAAGATGTCACTGACTTTATTCGCTTAAAACAATTAGACACCCAACATTTAAAATTAGCGACAGAGCTACGTACGCGTGCGGGAGAAATGGAAATTGAAATTTTTAAACGTGCGCAAGAACTTCAAGAAACCAATCGAGAATTGCGTACTGCAAAAGAATTAGCAGAAGAAGCCAATCATGCAAAGAGCGCATTTTTAGCGATCATGAGCCATGAAATTCGTACACCGTTAAATGGTATTATTGGCATGACGAGCATTTTGCATGAATCGCATTTAACGCCCGACCAATTAAATGCACTCGAAATCATTCGTATTTCAGGGGAAGCATTACTCGCCGTGATTAATGATATTTTAGATTTTTCCAAAATTGAATCAGGCCATATTGATCTTGAGAATGCAGATTTTAATATTTACGATCTAGTCGATGATGCGATCGAAATACTTTCCTCACAAGCCTATCAAAAAGAAATTTCGCTTGGCGCAGAAATCGATTCCAATATCCCGACTTGGCTAAATGGCGATTCTTCTCGACTCAGACAAATTTTAAATAATTTATTAGGTAATGCGATTAAATTTACTGAAAAAGGCGGTGTCAGTGTTAAAGTCAATCTCAAAGAAAAAAATGAAAAAATTGTTTTATATTTTGAAGTGACTGATACAGGTATTGGAATTGATCCACAAACACATGCTCTACTCTTTCAACCATTTACCCAAGGAAACATTTCTACTTCACGTAAATACGGTGGCACAGGATTAGGATTGGCTATTTCTAAACGTTTAATTGAAGCATTGGGTGGCGCGATCGATTTTGAAAGCACGCCAGCCACAGGAAGTAAATTTTGGTTTACGCTGCCATTTAACATGAGCAACAAAAATAATGAAATGGCTCAGTTGTTCTTTGAATTACGTGGCATTCGCATGCTGTGTGTCAATAGTCATGGTATTGAAAATAATTTAATAAAACATCAAACCGAATCGTGGGGAATGAATTGTGATGTTGCATCAAATGCCACTCAAGCATTAACGATGTTAAATAAATCAGTGAATGACCATCATAGTTATGCCTTGGTATTAATCGATCGCGATCTTCCGACCATTGATGGGCTTGATTTAGTTAAAATTATGCGGCATTTACTCAAAGAAACCTCAGAAATTCCTGTCATTTTGTTAACTTCGTTGAATGAATTCATTCCGGAAGAAAAAATTCAGGAGTATGGTATTACAAAATGTTTAACGAAACCGTTTAGACAATCTAAATTGCATGAATCCATTTGTAATGTGATTAAGCCCGACAATAAAAATTTTAATGAATTACCTACGCTTGAACATATCCATAAAAAAATTGATGAGTCGCATATTTTACTAGTGGAAGATAATTCAATAAATACGCAAGTTGCGTTGAAAATTTTAAATCAATTTAGTTATAACATTGATGTCGCTAGTAATGGTCTAGAAGCCATTCAAATGGCGCGACATAAATCTTATGATTTAATTTTTATGGATTGCCAAATGCCTGAAATGGATGGATATACTGCAACAGCACAAATTCGCAAACATGAGAAAAAACTGGGAAAACATACGATTATTGTCGCGATGACAGCTTATGCATTAAAAGGTGATAAAGAAAAATGTTTATTGGCGGGCATGGATGATTATATTTCGAAACCGATCGATATCAATGAACTGCGTGCAATTTTAAAAAAATGGTTAAACAAAAATCGTCACCGTCATCAAAAGAAAAAATCAAAATTAATTACCCGATGAATTAAGGCCGTTTTGATTCTACCGTAATCCCATACGTATAACCACCCACATCAATCGTATGATCTAATAGTTTTTCAAGTTCAGTACGAATATTTTTTGCATTTTCATTAATAAATTGTATGCCAATTCCGGCGATCACATGATAAAGAGAATTTTGTGGCGTGATCCAAATGACTTTGCCGTCGATTTTAATCGATTCTTTTTTTGCTAATAACTTTAAATCGACCTGCACAATTTCATTTAATAAAAAAGTTTCTTGTGTGGGAATAAATAATCCGCCTTCATTAATAAAAGGAATATAAGAGAGATTGAATTCGATCGGATCATTTATTTTATAACTTAATTCTCGAGCCATGTTTCATCTCCTAATTCGGCCAACAGTTACTCGGTGATTTTGTCGTGGTTCCATTACTCACCGCAAACGATAACGGAGAACATGCCGTTGCACCTTCTGTATCATTGGCTTGATCACCCACGCCAGTGGCGGTAATGGTATAGCTTGTTGCAGTCACATTCGTGATCGCCAATGTATAGTAACCTTCCGTTGAGGTGCTCACACTATTATAAACTTGAGCCAGCGTACCGTACTGCGTGTTATTATTGCGATAACGTTCTTCCGCGAGAGAAATCGCGAGCAATGTATTTATACCATCGATGCGTCTTCCTTTGCGCGCCTGTGCACTAAAAAGTTGTATGGCAACGACTGCCGTAATCGCAACAATTGCAATGGCGATCATCACTTCAATTAAAGAAAATCCTTTTTGTTTTTTACTTATCATTATCATCATTAAAATATCGATCCAATTTTGAAAATAGGTAAATACATCGCAATCACGAATCCACCAATGATCACGCCCAGTACCATCATGATTAACGGTTCAAGTAAACTACTCAAATTATCCACCACCACATTCACTTCTTCTTCGTAGTAATCAGCAATTTTATTTAACATATCCGATAACGAACCGGATGATTCGCCGACTGAAACCATTTGCACGACCATATTTGGAAATAATTTTGTATCACTAATGGCAACGGATAATGCAACACCGCGCACAATATCATCGGCAACTTTATAAATACCTTTTGAATAAACTCGACTACCCATGATGGGTGCCATCGTTTTCAACGAATCAACAATCGGCATACCCGCTTCAAGTGTCGTCGCTAACGTTCTGACAAAACGCGCAATGATTGATTTTTTTAACACGGGGCCGATAATAATGAATTTTAATATTCTTCTATCAATTGCCGCTTTCATCGCTTCACTTTTTTTGATGTAAGATCGCGCGATAAAAATTAACGCGATCAAAACCGGAAGCAACATCCACCCATAGCCGCGCAAAAAATTAGAGACTGACACCACCATGCGGGTAAACATAGGAAGTTGTGCACCAAACGATGAAAACATTTTTTGAAACTGTGGGACCACAAAAAGTAATAAAATTAAACTGACTATTAATGCCACCACCAAAATCGCTGTTGGATACACTAATGCCTTTTTAACTTTTTTCTTTAAGCTTTCAGTTTTTTCTAAATATGTGCCTAAGCGATTGAGCATTTTGTCGAGCGTACCTGATTTTTCTCCGGCTCGAACTAAACTGCAATATAATTCGTTAAAATGCTGAGGATACTGACTAAATGATTCAGATAACGTTTTCCCAGCAGATACATTGTTTTTAATCGACAATACCATGGTTCTCATCGCAGGATTATCTTGATCTTTTGAAATAATATCTAAGCCCTGAATAATAGTGAGACCCGCAGATAACATGGTTGCCATATAACGCGTAAAAAGCACGACATCTTTGGTCTTAATTTTTTTCTTACCCGAGAATAATTTAAATTGCTTTTTCTCATAACTTTCCAATTTAATCACTTCAACGCCGAGTTTTTTCAACTCTGTTTGAGCCTCTTTTATATCAGCTGCAGACACAATGCCGTGGTCTCGTTGACCTTGGCGATTGATGCCACTCCATTGGTATTTTTGTAATGTGTCAGTCATAAGTCACTCATTTAAAAACTCGGTTAAGTTCGGAAAGACTGGTCACGCCTTCTTTCACTTTTTGTAATCCTGCTTCTCTCAACGTATTAATTTTTTCAGCTCTTGCTTGTTGAGCGGTTTCAATTGCATTACCACCACGCATAATTAATTCGGACATCTGAGAACTAATCGGCATCACTTCAAAAATACCCATACGACCTTTAAAACCATGAATGCAATGATCACATCCGGTTGCCGCGTACACTTTAAAGGTTCCGATTTCATCTTTATTAAAACCTTCTTTCAGCAAAATTTCTGGAGTAATTTCTTCTTCTTTTTTACATTCATCACACAAGACTCGCACTAAACGTTGCGCGATAATAATCGCGAGCGAACTGGCCAGATTGTAGGGTGCAATGCCCATATTCATTAAACGTGTGATGGTTTCAGGTGCGCTATTGGTATGTAATGTGGATAAAACTAAGTGTCCTGTTTGTGCTGCTTTTACCGCGATTTCGGCAGTTTCAAGATCGCGTATTTCACCGACCATGATGATATCAGGATCTTGACGTAAAAATGAGCGTAATGCAGTTGAAAAAGTCAGTCCGGTTTTAGGACTTACATTGACTTGATTCACACCTTGCAATGGAATTTCAACCGGGTCTTCAACGGTAGAAATATTTTTTTCGGGAGAATTAAGATAATTTAATCCTGCATACAATGAAACGGTTTTTCCACTTCCGGTCGGTCCGGTCACCAAAATCATACCTTGTGAACGCTGTAGTGCAGACAGATAATTTTCTGTTTGTATCGAATTCATTCCCAAGGCTTCAATTTTTTGGAGTGACAGAGACGTATCTAATATTCTCAATACGATTTTTTCGCCAAACAACGTTGGACAAACGCTCACGCGAAAATCGACCGCACGCTTCTTGGAAAGTATTAATTTAAAACGTCCATCTTGTGGTACACGATGTTCAGTAATATCTAAATTTGACATCACTTTGATGCGCGCTAATAAATAATTAGCGAGTTTTAAGGGTGGCGAATTCACCTGGTATAGCACACCATGTTGTCTGAAGCGAACGCGATAAAGATTTTCGTAATGTTCAAAGTGAATATCCGACGCTCTCTTTTCAATCGCATCGAGTAAAATGCGATTCACATAATTCACGACCGGTGCACTTTCTACATCATAAGCCGCCAGATCCGTTTCTTCATTTTCTTTATGCGCATCTAATGTAACTTTATCGACCATTTCATCCGCATTGATATCCATTTTTGAAAAAATTAACGTATTTAATACATTATCGATGACTTGAGCTAATTTGGTTTGTTCCACGACTAATAAACGCGTATCAAGGCCTGTCAGAAAACGTAATTCATACAGATGCTCGACGGTCGGATCTGTTACCGCTAAATAAAGATAATTATTTTTTTTGAATACGGGTAGTGCAAGTTTTTTTTTGACAAGGTAAATCGTGAGAAATTCGCTCGGAATCAAACTGAAATCTAACGCATTTAAATCAAATAAAGGTAAACCAAAATATTCTGCTGTTGCTTGAGATATTTGAACCTCATCCAGCAATCGTTGCTGAACTAAGAATTCAACATAAGGGATTTTGTTTTCAGACGCGTTTTGCAACGCATTAAGGGCAATCTCTCTATCTAGCAGCTTTTTAGCTGCTAGATAAGAAGCAAAGCCACTTAACACACTTTTTGAAGAAGTCTCCTCCATAACGAATACCTCATCTTTTCTCGCTTTACAGCAGAAAAAATGCTTGCTTGAAGAGAGAGCTGATGCTAACTAATTTCTAGCTAGCATACCCACTTGTGACACCACCACCCGATGCTGCCCAGGTGATTGTCGTGCCAGCAACTGTCGGCGTTAAGATATACGTATCCGTTGCTAATATGCCATTTTGTGCCACGGGTGTGACCGTGATCACGCCATTGGCTACACCTAATGTTCCGACTGCGCCTTGAGCGGCAGTCACATTAGCAGGAATAGTATTCGATCCGCCGTTACATCCTGTGAGCGTGCCCAATTTCTGGTAACACTCCGCAACTGCTACTTTATACGGCGCCGCTGCATTCACGATTTCACTGTAATATGCACGACGTGTATAGTTTTGGTACGATGGAATCGCTATAGCAGCCAATATCCCTATAATTGCAATGGTGATCATCAACTCAATCAAGGTAAAACCTTTTGAAGCACTCATGCGACGCATGTGACACCTCCGACCGTACTGATTAAAAATGAAAATTTCCAAATCCCATTATATCATTAAACTAAAGTCTAACTCTTGATCGCATCTTTATTAGTGGCCACAGATTGTGCAGTTGCAAAATCAATGACTTTCCTACTCAAAAGCTGTTGCAGATACTGATCTAAAGTACACATTCCAACCTCGCTCCCCGTTTGAATAACGCTATACATTTGTGCAATTTTGTCTTCACGGATCAAATTTCGAACAGCCGTGGTACCAAGCATAATCTCCAAGGCAGCCGCTCGCCCGCCACCGACCTTTTTTAATAAGGTTTGGCAGATAACTGCTTGTAAAGATTCGGATAACATGTTTCGAATAATGTTTTTTTCACCACTGGGGAAAACATCGACAATACGGCTGACTGAGCGTGGGGCTGAGCTGGTATGTAAGGTGCCTAAGACCAAGTGCCCTGTTTCTGCTGCTGTCAGCGCTAAACGAATGGTTTCAAGATCGCGCATTTCGCCTAATAAAATCACATCCGGATCTTCACGCAAAGCTGAGCGCAATGCATTAGTAAAATCATGGGTATCACGATGGACTTGGCGTTGGTTAATCAAACACTTTTTGCTTTCATACATAAATTCGATTGGATCTTCGACGGTAATGATGTGGCATTCTTCACGCTCATTAATGTAATCAACCATCGCCGCCAACGTGGTACTTTTTCCGGAGCCCGTGGGACCTGTCACGAGAATTAAACCATTCGGTAAATTGAGTAAGGTTTTGAAAACGGGTGGTAATTCAAGTTGATCGAGTGTCGGCACTTTAGACGGAATAATACGAAAAACCGCCGCAATGCCGTGCGTTTGACGAAATGCATTCACACGAAACCCAGCGACATTCGGGAGTGACACGGCAAAATCAAGTTCCCATTCTTTTTCAAATTCAGCTTGTTGTTCTTTATCCATGACGCTATAAATTAATTTTTTTGTTTCGTCTGGCGACAATGCAGGAATATCGGTAAATTGTTTTAAATCGCCATCGACTCTCAGTAGAGGCGACAAATTAGGCGAAAGATGCAAGTCCGATGCATTATTTTTAACGCTTAAATTGAGTAATTCTGTCATTTCCATAATTTAGTTAACCCGCCAATTTAGACAATTCATTCATCGCTGTCATCCGTGTGGGATCTTGTTCTAAACTTAAATTAAAATAACGTCCCGCTAATTTTTTATCGGGAATTTTTAACGCGCATAAACCTGCATTTTCATAGGCGCCTGCTGCATCCAAATATTGGGGATCTTTGATTGCCAATAAAAAGTGTGTGATGGATTTTTGGTAATCCCCATGACGACAGAGAAAAGTCCCATAATTATTTTGCACATCACCACGATTTGGAGCCAACGCCACGGCTTTTAAATAATCTTCTTCTGCGCGCGCTTTGTCGCCGGTTTTCTCATTAAAATACGCCATGGAATACCATGCTTCCGGTAGCGTTGGATCTTTTTGCAAAGCATACAATAATTTTTGTTTCGCTCGTTGTATATCACCGTGTTCTAAATAGCCCATGCCTAATTGGGTGTAGATGCCGGCAATTTTTGTGGCGTGGGCTTTCTCTTGCGCCTCCGGCGATTGAGTGGTGCTGCAACCTGAGAGCAGGCAAAAAATAAAAAAATAAATGCAGAACAACCATCGTCGGTGCATTATGTTTCTTGAAGCTATATTTTCCATAAAGTTTCTCAGTTAATTTTTATAAATCACGGGATGGTTTTGTTTCAGCTCTGCCACTCTCGGTGCAAAAGCGTTAATAATTTTAGGTGTGACAAAAATGAGTAATTCATTTCTATCATTGATGATACCGGTATGCCTAAACAAATATCCAATAATCGGTAAAGAACCAAAAAATGGAATTCGATCAACCGTATTTTGTTTGGTTTGTTTGTAAATACCACCAATGACAATGGTTTCATTGTTATTCAGCAATACATTCGATTCCACTTCTTGAGAATCGATGACTGGCGGGCCTAACACCGGCGGTGTGTTGACCACCGCACCATTCGCACCTGTCGACTGGCTGCCTGGTGATACGACCAATTGAGGACCACGACTATCTTCTGTCGCTTTCAAATGTAAAATAATTTTATTGTTTGGGGTAATTTGAGGAATAATTTCTAAACTCAACACAGCTTTTTTGAAAGAAATTGATGTGGCACCACTGGATGTCGCTTCTTGATAAGGAATTTCTTCACCCGTTTGAATGGTGGCTTTCTTTTGGTTAGACGTGATCACATGCGGACTTGCAATCACTTGTCCATGTCCCTCTTCTTCGATCGCCGATAATTCTAAATCTAAATAGAGCGCGCCAATTTTAGCTAACGCCATACCAATACTGCCAGGAATCGCACCGTTCACGGAGCTTGCTGGATTATTAAAATTAAGACGCGATTCGGGTGGCGTGATTTTAGCGAGGGGAGTACCATTTTGTAATGCGTTTGCCGCATCAAATGTACCTGTAATATGATCAGTCTTACTCAAACCAAATTTAATACCTAATTGTTCTTCATAACTGGTATCGATGGAAACAATACGTGCTTCAATTAACACTTGTTTTGCTGGGACATCCAAACGTTTAATCGCCGGTCTAATTTCAATTAAATTTGCCCGTGTGTCACGCACGACAATACTGTTAGTCCGCGAATCCACAGCAATTTGCCCGCGTGTTGTCATCAACGTGCCGGTTTTTCCTTTTAAAAATTCGGCAAGATCATTCGCATTCGCATATTTAAGTTGAATGATCATCGACTGCAGTGGCGCAAGATTCGATAATTCTTGATTGGAAAGTAATTGCTTGCTTTCAGTGCTGGTGATGTCTTCAATGGTACTGATATAAAGAACACTTCCCACTTGTCTTGAAGTGAGTCCATGCGTTTGCATCACAATTTTTAACGCTTGTCGCCAGGTGACATTTTTCAAATTCAATGAAGCAGTTCCTTTAACCGCATCACTGATAATAAAATTCATCCCGGAATGTTTTGCGATTAATTGCAACAGTGTTCGGATATCAATTTCCTGAAAAGAGAAAGACATGTCTGAACCAGCACGAACATTCCGTTGAAAAAATGCCTCTTCATCATGCGAATCGGCTAAGACATTGGACGAGGAAAAAAATAGGGTAAAAAATAGCAAGGATGTTAATGTAAAAATAATTTTTACAAACCGCTTTAATTTAAATTCCATTTTAATGTTCGCCTTTTAATTCCAAAATAACCTTTTGTTGGACATCCCCTTTCCCTGCGACAAAATAGCGCTCGATCACGTCAATATGATCTGGAAAGATTGCATCGATTTTACCATAATGATTACCCATATTGTCCCCTATTTTCAGTTGATAAACTTTATTATCGGGTAACCAAATATAAGCGTGGAGTTGATTATCTTTGGAAATTGTACCAATAAATCGCATCATATTTAATGGGTAAGCATACAAAGGACTCTCAAAACTACCATGACCTGCAAACGAAGTGGGCTCAATAAATGGTGAGCGCGCAGTTGCGGATTGATAAACTTCAGCAACTGGACGATTTAATAGTTCAATTTTATCTTTAGGAGCGGACACCCGTTCTGCCTGCAGTTGTTGCACATAGGCATGAAGATCATCATATTTGCCTTTGCATGCAACGACCACTAGCAAAATGAAAATAACCATCAGAGATTTAGTTTTTATCTGCACGTGAGTAAACCTCTAAATTCATTTCGACTGTTAATAGATTTCCTGCAATTGCAGCTGCCGCCAATTTTGTTCCTAATACGTCATTTTTATTTTCATTGGAAAGCGTGAAATTACTCACCACAATAATCCATTTTAAATTTGCCAACTGACTGGTAAAACCCGCAATTTGGTGATAATTTCCCACCGCAATTAATTTAATCGGTGTTTTCATATAAAGACCAACTCGGGTTTCTTTGCCTGGATTGAGCAGACTAAAATAAATGTTATTTAGCGCGCCTACTTTTAAAATTTCATTGAGTAATTGTGGTAAATCAATATAGCGGATGAGTTGATTATTCCATATATTAAATAACGAAACATACTGAGGAAATTGAAGCACTTCACCTTGCACGTTATGTTTATCTGAAATAATAAATCGTAATTGCTGCTTCAAATCAGTTTCTTGTTGTTTCGCTTTTTTTAAATTGAGATTCAACGTTGCAATATCTCTGGAATAGCCGAAATAAAATGTCAACGCACACGCAATACCAATCAGCAATGCGCGCAATGCGATTGGCCACTTATGAATATTTTTAAGATTGTAATCATTCATAAACTTTTTTCTCAAAGGTTGCTTTTAATTGAAAAAACCGCTGATTTTCCACACTATTTTCTTTAGCATTAATTTCTGTTAGCACAGGATGTTCAAACACGGGCGATTTTTCTAAACTTTCCATAAACATCGTCACTTCTAAATTTGATTTAGCGCGACCGATAATCGTGACTGTATTTGCCTCACGAATAATTTTATTTAACGAGACGCCCTGCGGCGTTAATTTGGCTAATTCACTAAACAAAAGCACCGCTTGATAACTTTCATTGCGTAAATTAAAGAGATAATGCAATTGCTGTTCTATTTTTTGTTTAGCATTTTTCGATTTATTCAGCTGACCTAATTGATCTTGCTCGGTTAATAAAGCGGATTGCAAATAATTATTTCGCGCATTTTGATAATTAATCCGCTCTCGAACCAAGGCATGTAATATAAAAACTAAAAAATAAGTGAGCGCAACAAATCCGATCAGTATCGCTATAAATAGCATCCTTTGATCTTGTCTTGATTTTTCACGCCAGGGTAATAAATTAATTTGTGTCATACTTCACCCGTCTTACTTAAAGCCAGACCCAAACTTAACATCAGCAATGGGGCATTTTTTTCAATATCCGTTTTATTGATATGTGATGAAACGCTTGCATGCAAAAATGGATTTGCAATACTCGTCTCAATACCCACTTCACTTTGAATAAACGCAGCTAATCCTGGAATGGTTGCACAATCTCCGCTAAGTAGAATTTTCTGAATATTGACATTCGGTCTGCTAGAAAAGAAAAAATGTAATGTATGACGCGAGTGCGCGCTTAAATTTTCTTTGAAAATCGCAGCGAGTTTTTCGGGATCCGCTGTTTCTTTATTTTTTTCGTATTCTTGTATCTGTGTTAATAATCGATTGCCTTCAAAACTCTGATCATGCGCGTAAATTAATTTATTACTTTGGGTGACAATAAACGTACTTAATCCCACATCGAGATTCAGCAATGCCAGCGTATCAATCTCTGGCATGTTTTTTGCAATCACCGATAATGCTCGTTCGAGTGCATAACTATTCACATCTACAATCGAAGCCGTTAAACCACTTAATTTCATGATTTCAAGATAAGGCTTGATCTGATCTTTACGACAGGCGACCAAAATAACCTCTGACTGGGCGGGATCAGTGGTCGATGGCCCGAGAATAGAAAAATCCAGGTAAATATCTTCAACTAATTCTGGGAAATGACGATTTGCTTCAATCCAAACGCGCGATTCAATGTCTTCTTGGCTTAAACGGGTATCGATATTGATATTTTTAATGATCGCAGCAGAACGTGGTATGGCAAGCGCCACCTTTTTGGAGTTTATTCCGGACAATTTTAAAGCATCTTTCAACAACATGCTTATTCTTGATTCATTTTTGATTTCACCTTTCTCAATAGTGCCTGCGGGTAATGCTTCGATAGCAAAATTTTCGACGTGAAACGACGATGAATTGGAGTTGATTTTGAGTATTTTGAGCGATTCAGGCCCAATATCAAGTCCAATCACATGAGGTGCTGTCTTTTCTTTCCACCAGCGTAGAATCAAGCACTTCTCCCTCTAAATATCCATCCGGGGTATAATTAATATTATAATGAATTATGTCGGGAGACTACTAATAAAATGTCTTCTCAAGCGTTTACCTTAATTGAAATGTTAATCGCATTATTGCTAATAGCGATTTTAACGTTGGTTGCGGTCCCGACTTTTACCACTTTAATTCAAAATCATCGCCTGAGCTCTACCGCTGAAAACTTATATTACGTTCTACAACTTGCACGCAGTGAGGCTGTGAAACGTAATAACACTGTGTTTGTTACTTTTACCAGTGGTGACTCCTGGTGTTATGGCGTGAATGTAGGCAGCACTTGCAATTGTAACATCGCAGGTAACTGCACATTAGGTTCTTTTAGCGCACCACAAGCGCAACAATTATCACTCACTTCCACTTTCAGTAGTAGCATGAGTTTTGAAGGAACGCATGGAGCCGCCAGTTCAAGTGGTTCGTTCACTTTCACACTTTACGGACAAATCAGTCCCTTAATCACAATCAACATCGGCGTGATGGGTAACGGACAAATGTGTTCGACGGGCATTACGGGATATACAGCATGTTAAAAAAATGTGGCGGATTTACATTAGTTGAAATCCTCATTGCCATGGCGCTTTCGGGTTTACTCTTTACAGCGCTGCTCGCCATTTTTATTAGCAATTTAACGCATTACAATAGCATCATTAACAACAATCATCTCAATCAACAATTGCAAACGACGTTACAGTTAATGGCAAATGACATTCGACGCGCAGGATTTTGGGTGAATACGAATGGTGATATCGGATCAAATCAAAATAATAATCCTTTTATGACAAACGCGACGAATATCAGCGTGAATAACACGAATGATTGTATCTTATTTACTTATGATCATGGAAAAACTGGAACGCTTCCTGCGGTCAGCGCAAGCAGTGATGATGATCGTTACGGTTTTCAATTATCGAACCAAACCATTCAAGCACGTCCGCCAGGTGCATCTTTTGCTTGTGGGGCAATCGATTGGGAAAATGTAACGGATCCAGGATTTGTGCAAATTACCGCATTATCATTTACTTTAACGACGACAACAATGACGACAGGACCCGGTGCTCAAGGCATTGAGATGCGGAGCGTGGATATTTCTATTACGGGACAATTAACCAGTGATTCGACAGTCACGAACACCCTCACTCAGCATGTCAGGATTCGAAATGATAAATTTATTCCGTAACAAACAACGCGGTGGAGCCACTTTAATTATCTCAGTCATTTTGATTGTGACCATCACGTTACTCGTGATTTTCGCTGCACAATATTCTCAGACGGTGGAAAAATTAAGTGGCAATCAACTGCGTTCACGACAAGCATTTCAAGCCGCAGAAGCAGGTCTTGAATTTGGTATTGTTTATTTCCAACAAAATTCCAGTACGATTTTAGCCAATCCAGTCAATGGCTATATCCCTGCATTTTCCAACAGTAGTACCGCCAATGTCAGTTTAGCGAATGGTAGTCAATTCACTATTACTTACACGAATCCCGTGCAAAATAATTATCATTTAATTTTAGTGAGCTCAACCGGCACCAGTGCAGATGGTACGACGAGCACAGTGAGTCAGGAAATTGCGATGGGTTCATTGTTAATGACCATTCCGAATTTTTTTATGACGAGCAAAGGTCCTGTTTCGATCACCGGTAGTGTGGATACCATTAATTCATCGACCAATCAAACCATCCAAAGTGCGTCCACGGTGACGTTAAGTGGGAGTGCACAAACGCATACCTCCAGTGGTTTATCTTCTTCTGCAGGTCACATTGGCAGTGATATTCAACAAAATTCAACAGCGCTCGCGAATCTCTCGCAAGATGATTTCATAGCAAGTTATTTTGGAACGTCCAATTCCAGCATTATTCAAAGTAAAGTTGGAAATTTTTATTCGAACTCGAGCAGCACGAATTATGCGAGCACATTAGATGGGATGACAGGCACTTCCATTTGGATCGATCAAACAGCTGGAACCGCTTCAATCAGTGGTAATACGGTGATTGGTTCAACAGCCGCACCCGTTTTATTAATTGTGAATGGCAATTTTAGTATTTCAGGAAATGTCACGATCAATGGATTTGTTTTTGTCATCAGCACAACGGGTATCAATAATTTCTCGGGAAATGTCACCATTAACGGGGGTTTAGCCACATCAGATACTACAACTATTTCGGGAAATGTTACCTTGTCATACAGCAACACTGTGCTAAGTAACTTACAAAATTTAAGTTCTTTAACCTATTGGGCAAAAGTACCAGGATCTTGGAAGGATTTTTAATGCAAATCATTAATAAAAATTGCGGACAAACACTCATCGAAGTGATGATCACGGTTGCTTTCATCGGGATTAGCGCGATTGCATTAATACGCCTGCAAAATGCATTAGCTTATGATAATAGTTATGCACAACAAAAAAGTGAAGCCATCATTCTTGCGAATAAACAAATGGAAATATTACGTGATTATCAATCCTTGAATACATTAGCAGGTTATACGTCCTATCAAAGTATTGCCACGGGCACGAGCACAACAGCGGGTGTGAATGCATCTTATTCTCTTACCTGGACTGTCACAGCACACACCAATCCAACCTACAAAACACTGGATGTTACTGTTTCATGGACAGACCGCTATAATAACGCTCAATCTGTCAGATTTGTTTCAAATGTCGCCGGCCTAGATCCGACGAATTCATCGAATATTATGGGGTGATTTATGCGCTATGTACTTTTTCTTTTGTTATTTATCACGTTCAACAGTGATGCCGCGATTTATCAACAACAAGATCCGCAAGGCAATATCACTTATTCTGATGTTCCGCTTTCAGGAAGCAAAACAGTTACGCAACCACAATCGAACACAAGCACAATTACCCAAACACCCTCCACGCCCAATGTTTCTTTAAAAAAACCAACAACGCCAAATGCGAATAGTGTTTATAATAATTTTTCGATTTCCATCCCTCAAGATCAAGCTACCATTCAAAATCAACCTGAATTTACCGTGAAACTAGCGCTCGAACCTTCATTACAAAATGGTGATAAAATTCAAGTGATATTAGATGGGCAACCTTGGGGTACTCCAGAAGCAAGTACGGCAATTAATATGCCCTTGGTCGATCGCGGATCGCACCAATTATCCGCGAGAATTATTGATAAAAACCAGCAAGTCATTAAGGAAACTCAAACGATTACGATTTATGTCCATCACGCCAGTGCACTGAATAAACCTGCTGTGATTCATTGATTTCTTTATTGCATCAATGGTTAATGCAACAAGAATTGTAACTGCAGGAACAAGTGAACGGCACTGTGGCGTGCTCTTTTAGCGAACAATCGAGATTTTTGCAATAATATCCACTGCGTCCATTATCTTCATCGATCCAGCGACCGGTACATCCAACTGTATTATTCACAGCGAAAATTTCCGTACGACAATCACCCCAATAATCAACTCCGCAATGATGAGAACAGAGCGCTGGATTATTAGCGCAAGCGCAAAGAAGCATGCAAGCAATCAAGATAAAATAATTTCGAATTGACATGAGATGCTCCTTACGACAAAGTTTTATTAATCTCACTCAACAATCGTTCAACTTCAGGAAACAATTCGTTTACTTTACTCCAATTTTCTTCAAATACATTGCGTTCCATTTCTCGGGCTAAATAATGCATTTTCATCATACCACAATTACCCGAAGAACCTTTTAATTTATGTATCAATTCCGCCGCCAATTTTTTATCTTGAGCATCAATCGCCGATTTAGTTTCTTTAAGCAGTGAATCTGTCACTTTAACAAATGAGGCGATAAATTGCTGAATCACGGCTTGATCTTCGCCAAACACTTCATGCAGCCGTTTCATATCGATCAACAAGATTTCCGCTGGCTGTTCACTCGTTATTTTTGCGGGAGCACTTTCTGTTTGCGTGACCGAGGAATCATCTTTATTAATCGATTGCAACCAACGTTTCAACATTGAATCGATCAATTTAATATCCAGCGGTTTTGAAATATAATCATCCATCCCGGCATCCAGACATTTTGTTTTATCACCCTTTAATGCGTGCGCGGTCATCGCAATAATAATCACATGTTGTTTTTTATTTTTTTCTAATTTGCGGATTTCACGCGTTGCTTCGTAACCATCCATTTGTGGCATTTGACAATCCATCAAAATAATATCGTAATTTTCTCTATTAAACGCTGATAACACTTCAGCTCCATTTGTTGCTGTATCTGAACTATAGCCTAATTTTTCTAAAATTCGAACAGCCACATGTTGATTAATACTATTATCTTCAGCTAACAAAATTTTATATTTATCTTTTATTTGGATGGGTGTTTTGCCGTTTTTTTCTGATGATGACAACAACACACTCATGACATTTTTAAACAATTCAATTTGTCTTACCGGTTTAGTTAAATACATAGCAATGTTTGATTCTTTCATTTCATCAATACTTAAATCCATGCTGGATGATGACAACATGATGATGGGTGTATTCGCAATATCCGACAAACCCCGCACGAGCTGCACCAACTCAATGCCATTCATGTCTGGAATATGGTAATCGATCAAGATCAAACGATAGGGATCATTCGCTTTGACCGCATTTCGTAACAGCATCAATGCTTCACCGCCACTGGCAGCGTTATCACAACGTAACATCCATAATTTTGTTTGCCGTGTTATAATTTCTCGACTGATAGGATTATCATCGACACAAAGAATGCGTGAATTACGAAATGGAACATCGACTTCGAATTTTTCGCTTTGATCTGCAGATGAAGTACATTCCTTTAAATCGATTTGAAATGAAAATTGGCTCCCTCGCCCTGGAATACTTTCGACTTTAATTTCTCCGCCCAACAACTCAACCAATTTTTTAGAAATAATTAATCCAAGCCCTGTTCCGCCATAGGTTCGTGAAAGTGAAGAATCACCCTGAGTAAAAGGATGAAATATTAATTCACGAATTTCAGGCACAATTCCAATTCCCGTATCACCCACTTTAAAAATTGTTTTTAAGTTATCGCCTTTTTTTTCTAATAAATCCACATGCACTGAAATCTCACCTTTATTGGTAAATTTAATTGCGTTGTCGACGAGATGTTTTAATATCTGGCGTATTTTTATGGAATCGCCTGTCACCCATTCTGGGAAAGCAGGATCAATGTAGGCATCAACTTTAAGATTTTTTCGTTTCAGCTGAACCGAAAATGATTCGATCACATCATCCAATAAAGTCAGTAAATTAAAATTTAATTTTTCGAGATCTTTTTTTCCTGACTCAATTTTAGAGTAATCAAGTACATTGCTAATGACATCTAATAAAGTTTTCCCAGAAACACGTGCGGTTTCTATGTATTCTCGCTGTTCAGAATTAATCGGTGTATCAAGCAACAAGCCAATCATGCCAATGATGCCATTGAGCGGCGTACGAATCTCATGACTGATGGTCGTTAAAAAAATACTTTTTGCGCGATTGGCCGCTTCGGCTTGTAACGCTAATTCTTCTGCCATTTCTTTTGATTCACGCAACTGATTTTCAATGACTTTACTTTCGCTAATATCCCAACAAATGCCTGCCATGCTCTTAGGAATACCTTGTTCATTACGATAAACTTTGCCACGCAAAGTAAGAAAATGAACCGTTCCATCGGTGTGAATAATACGAAATTCACATTCAATATTGTCGCCATTCATTAATGCATTTTTAATGACATCATTAAAATATTCTCGATCACTTGGATAAATATAATTTAACACCGCCTCATAAAAAGGTGGAAACGATCCGGGCGGCAATCCAAACAGATTACATAAATATTCATCCCAGAAAAATTTATTATGCGTAATATCCCATCTCCATGTCCCCGCCTGGCCCGATTTTAATGCTAACGTTAAATTATCTTCTGCCTTTACTTTTTCTGACTCGGCTTTGTTAACGAAATAGGCTTCAAGCAAAATCAATGACACGAAAAATATAATCGTCGCCAAGATGACAATTGCAATGCCAAACTCAGGGGCATAGTAACTGGTCCATTTGCCCGCAAGTCCCAAATAACCGAGCAATACTGGCAAGATAATCGTGGGTGGAATTAATCGACGTGCTTGTTGACCGCCCCGGTAATCACTTAAAAAAATCGAAATAATCCCACGGTCAGGTCTTGAGAAAACAATACCAAAGGCCATCATTAAAAATAAAATGGATGAGGACAACGACGTTTGTATATAAATTCCTTGTTCTGTTTTGGTAATGCCAATATTGCTTAAGTGATAAATATGATTAAGGAAATCAAAAAAAGCAGCCACAATGACAACGATGAGTAAAATTTGATGAACTTGATAACTAATTATTTTGTTATCTAAGAAAAACAACACAAACGCCAACAATACTAAATTAACCGCATCGAACGGCGGCATTCTGCCGGCGGGCGCGTACGTAAGTTGCTGTTGGTGAGCAGGGAGATTCAATAAAATGTTATCAATGTGCAAATTGACTTGAAAAAAGTATTGAAACAACGTGAGATAAGCGATGAGAAAAACACAAGCTGTACTTAGCTTAACAAGCAAGACAATATATTTTTCTTTTTTTTCACACGATGTCCAAATCGCAATGCTCAATAAAATAAAACAAACAGCCGCATTTGGTTTCACAAATGTCATGACTTCGGCTAAATTCGGTGGGAGCCAATAATAAAACGTCGCACCGATTAATGCGACTGCACTCACAATTATTCCAGCAGCACCCATCAATTTTGCAAAATAGATGGGTGGATTTGCCTCTTGATTTACCTCTATTCGTGTATCCCTCATAGTCTGACCGTTATAAATTTGATTGTGTTTTTTGAATAAGTTGATTGATTTTTTCTAAATCTTGATTGATTTCAGTGGATGTTTTGTCTTTTAATTTTTTGGTTAAGTCTGAAACCGATGTTGATAATAAGTTTAAGCTCGACATATTTTCTTTCATTTTTTTATTATGCTCTGCAAGCTCGAGTTGATAACGTACAATTCTCGAACCAACCGACAATCGACTACGTAATTCAGCCATGTTAAAAGGTTTCGATAAAAATTCATCGGCACCGGCTTCAAGTCCAATGATGATATTGGCCGTGCCTGCCACTTGGGTGAGCAAAATGATATAGGGATGATAATTTAATTTTTCACGCACGCGTTCGCATAACCCAATACCGTCCAACAGGGGCATCAACCAATCCACAATCAATAGCTGGGGGGCTTCAGTCGATTGCAGGACCTTCCAGGCCTCTTCGCCATCGGAGGCTTCCGACACGTGGTAGCCCCATTGCGTAATCGCTGTGCGTAATAAAATGCGCGTGGGAGGATCATCGTCTGCGATAAGAACTCGAGCCGTTTCAATAGGTTGCGCAAATTTTTCTTTGCTATCAATCATAAGGCCATGTCCTTCTGATAGCCAGAATGCACTAATGAATCATTTTAACATTTTTTGGAGGGAGTCGTTGGATCAAAAAAGTATAATATTATCAATGAAATGGGAAGCAGTGTCGCTTCGGTTTATGAGATGGTATACTAATTTAAACAATGTATACCAGAAGGGAATCTATGTATCAGACGTTTTATAAATTAAAGGAAAACCCATTTAACGTCACTGCCGATCCTGAATTCTTTTTTTCAAGCCAAGGTCATCTTGAAGCAATCACGCATTTGGTCTATGGGATAGAACAACGTAAAGGCATACTCGTGATTACCGGCGAAGTGGGAACAGGTAAAACAACTTTATGCCGTAAGTTGATTCATCAAGCACACAAAAAAATAAAAATCTGCAACATCTTCAATCCCAATTTAACCGAACTCGAATTTTTAACTATAGTTTGTCGCGATTTTGGTATCCGCACAAAATGGAAAGATAAAATTGGCTTAATGCGTTCACTCCATCGATTTTTAATTAAAGCAAACAAAAAAAATGTAACCGTCGTATTAATCATTGATGAAGCGCAACACCTCACGATCGAACAACTTGAGCAAATTCGTTTGTTAACTAATTTTGAAACTGAAAAAGAAAAATTATTACAAATTATTTTAGTCGGTCAGCCTGAATTAAATGAAAAACTTCAATTGACTGAATTACGTCAATTACGCCAACGTATTGCGGTGCATTATCAGATAAAGCCATTGGAAAAACATGATATTAACAATTACATCAACCACCGTTTAAAAAAAGCCATGATCAATCCGGAGTACCTTGGCAGTGTTAGTTTTACCGACTCCGCCATTGAAAGTATTTATCACTTCACGAAAGGTTCTCCGCGCACCATTAATATTTTATGTGATCGCGCTTTATTAGCGGGATTTATTACTGAAACACGTTTTATCAATGAAGCCATTATTGCAAACTGCGCTAAAGAGGTCATGTATTGTGAGCATCATTTATCAAGCACATAAAAAAGGTTCGAGCAAAGACACATTTGCTAGACCCGTGATTCGCTCTTTCCCCTGGTTTGATGTTGCTTTATGGCTATTGGTTTTTATTTTATTAATTTATACCAGTGTCGTTTATTTTCCTAAAGTTAAAAAATATTTTTCAACACCATTCTTCGCGACAAAGATTGCACCGCCGATCACACTCAAATTAATTAATGAAGCCGATTATCAAAATAAACATAAAGTCACCGGCGTTTTTCTTGCAGATAATGACAAAATTGCTTTGATTAATCATCACTACTACCATCTAGGCGATAATCTGGATGGCATGCAAATTGTGCAGATTGATTTGAATGATGTAACAGTTCGCAATGAACATCAAAAATTTATTTTGTCGCAACAGACCATGGGTTTATAAAGTTTTCGTGAGCGTGCCCGTTTTTAACAAAGAAAAGACGGGCGCGGGCACGCACACGGGCACGGGTACGAAAAATCAGTTTTCACGAATCATAAGATGATCCGTATTAACTCCCTTTACTCCTTGCACCGCCGACGCAATCTTCACTAATTGAGCCACCTGCTCTTTGGTATTCACCAGTCCGCTAATCGTCACCACTGCATTGTTCGTCGTGATATCAACACTCGGAATATCTTTTTTAAATAACAACTCCGAATGGATATAAGCCGTCATCGCTGCATCTTCAACAAATAAAGCAGGGTTTGGCAGTGATTTATTTGTTTTGAGTGTTGGTGTTGAAACTTTTGTTTGAACATGATCAGTTGTGGGAGAAGTTGAATGTGAAATTGCATCGGACACACTTCCCATTGAGATTGCCCAAGCACGTGACGCTGTGACCGCTATTATCAAAGCCATCACCGTGAGCGGTATGATTTTATAGTTCATAATTAAACTCCAAAACGAATAGAATAATCACATTGCAGATTACGCTCAAACACTTTTATGCTAGCATTCACCTCCTATGCGAAATACAACGCTATCACTCACTTTATTACTACTACTCGGTTTTATTTGGGGCACGGGTTACTCCATCGCACGTTTTGCGATGACAAATGGCGTCCCACCTTTAGGATATAGCTTTTGGCAATCACTGGGACCGGCTATTTTTCTTACCCTCATCACCACTCGAAATAATCCCCCCTTGAAAATATCCACCCCTTATTTACGTTATTATTTGATTTGCGGATTGACCGGGATTGTGATTCCCAATACCAATATGTATTTTGCCTCACCTCATTTACCGGCAGGGTTGTTGAGCGTGATCGTGAATATTGTCCCCATTATTGCATACCCGCTCGCCTTAATGGCACGCGTCGAAACATTTAATTGGACCAGGCTGATGGGCATTGCGACCGCCCTGCTCGGATTAAGTCTCATTGTCTTACCCAAAGCGAGCCTACCCTCAGAAGCCATGATTCCTTGGGTTTTTATGGTGTTATTAACGCCGTTATCCTTCGCATTTTGCGCCGTTTATATCGCACGATTTCGCCCACTGAATTCAAATTCCATTTCTGTTTCTGCGGGCACGTTAATTTGTTCCAGCCTGATCTTATTCCCCTTTGTTTTATCAACCCATAGTTTTTATTTACCGCATCTACCCTTCACCACCGCTGACTGGGTTATTTTATTGGAAATTCTTTTATCCAGTATGGGTTATATTTTATTTTTCCAATTAATTAAAATTGCTGGACCTGTTTACTATAGCTTGGTCGATACGATTGTTTCGCTGACCGGATTAATGTGGGGATATTTAATTTTTCAAGAAAAATTAAATGCTTGGACCAGTAGTGCCGTTCTCCTCATTTTAATGGCCCTGATTTTAGTGACGATGCAACAGAGAAAAAAATTAGCTGCTATGTATGAGTTGTGATACTCTACGCGCACAGAAGCTGAGGAAAAATTCTTATGCTAAAAAGATTTTTGCCCCGTCAAGAAGGCTTTTTTAAATTATTTCAAAAAACGGCAGACACACTCGTCACTGCCACCACCGAATTTCACACCATGCTGCATAATCTTGAAGATCAACAAAAATATGTGGATTCCATTGCCGCTTATGAACATGAAGCCGATCAAATCACTCATCATACTTTTGAATTGTTGCATAAAACGTTTATCACGCCATTTGATCGTTACGATATTCATGCATTAACAAGTGGACTAGATGACATTCTCGATTTAATTAATCGTTGCGCACAACGTTTTCCATTTTATCATTTGAATAAAGTTCCTGACGAAATTATTCGCTTAGCGGAGCTCAGCATGCAAGCCTGCATTTTATTAAATCGAGCGATTTATCGCTTACATTCTCTCAAAAAATCGGATGAAATTTTAAAAGCGTGCGAGGGCATTGATCATATTGAAAGTGAAGCACACCAAGTTGTGCTCGCGGGCGAAAGACAATTATTTTTGAATGAAAAAGATTTCAAACATTTTTTTAAATTAAAAGAAATTTACGCACAAACCAAATTAGTCATCAACCGTTGCCAAGATGTAGGGAATATGGTTAAAGGCATCGTGCTCGAGTACTCCTAACATGATGACCCTCGTGATCATCACCATCATCGTTGCTCTCGCGTTTGATTTTTTAAATGGCTTTCATGATGCCGCAAACTCTATTGCCACCATCGTTTCCACGCGCGTATTAAAACCACAATGGGCGGTGCTCTGGGCTGCATTTTTTAATTTTATTGCTTTTTTATTTTTTGGTTTGAAAGTCGCAAATACCATTGGCACCGGCTTAATCGATCCCTCGGTGGTGAACGTTAACATGATTCTTGCAGCACTCATCGGTGCGATTTTTTGGAATCTTTTTACTTGGTATTTTGGTTTGCCCTCGAGTTCTTCGCATGCATTAATTGGTGGATTGTTAGGGGCAGCGCTGGCAAAAGCCGGTTTCGGTTCACTAAAAATTCTGGGCATTACCAAAGTGCTTGCGGCCATTGTGATTTCGCCGCTCTTGGGTTACATCATTAGTTTATTATTGATGTTTTTAACCGCACGATTTTTCTTTGATTTTACACCACGTCGCATCGATGGTCTGTTTCGCAAACTACAATTGATTTCTTCCGCCTTTATCAGTTTGGGGCATGGCGGCAATGATGCGCAAAAAACCATGGGCATTATTGCGATCGTTTTATTTTCCACCGGCGCTCTCGGCGAACATTTTTATGTACCACTGTGGGTGATCGTGAGTTGTAATTTTGTCATCGCGCTTGGCACCTTTTTTGGCGGTTGGCGCATTGTAAAAACCATGGGAATGAGAATCACGAAACTCAAACCCGTCGGCGGTTTTTGTGCGGAATCAGGGAGTGCAATTACCTTGTTTTTAGCCACCTTATTAGGCATACCCGTTTCAACAACGCATACGGTCACAGGCGCCATCGTAGGGGTTGGCTCGTTACAAACGATGAATGCCGTACGCTGGGGTGTGGCGCGTAATATCGTTTGGGCATGGATTTTTACACTGCCTGCCGCAGGCCTGGTGGCGGCTATGGTATGGATTGTTTTGTTTAGTTGAATCTCTTATTATTGTTCTACCGTTTCATGACATAGAGGCATATTAATCATGAGTAGTTGGAGTGGCATAGATTTCTTTATTTTTTTAGTACTTGTCATGAATATACTTCTTGGCATGTCGCGCGGGGGATTAAGAGAAACGATTTCCATGATCTCTTTATTTGTCGCTCTCATTATTACCATCAAATTTACCATCACCCTCACCAATTGGATGAATAGCTCACCTTTAATCAGCGATGTGCTTTCGTCGAAAATCGTGCAAAATTTTATGATTTCACTTGATATGCCGCCACTCACGTCAGAAATGCTTTATCACTTGGAGTATTGTCTCAGTTTACTGATTTGTTTTGTCGGCGCATATAGTTTCTGCGAAGCCGTATTAGCGTATACCAATGCGGTTGAAGCGTTTGGTTTTAGTGTGACGATGATTAATCGCAAACTGGGTGCCGCGCTCGGCACTTTACGTGGCTGTGTACTGATAATGCTTTTTATCGTGATGATGAATCATCTGTTTGAAGGAAAAATCCCGGCTTCAGTATTTATGCATGCGCTCGCCAAACCGGCACAGACATTAGACACATTAATCAATAACCGCGCACCGGAAAGATATAAAGAGATATTACAAGATAAAAATCTTTATAATCCAGAGCCGATATTAAATCAGTTAATGAATCCGAAATAAAACTATAAAAACGAGGTCACATCATGTCATTACGGCAACCACTGGTCGCGCCCACGCCCATGTCGCATTTAGAAATCTGGACGATGGAATCAAAACCGATTGAAGACGCCATAGAGAATGCGACGCCTGACGCGAATAAAAAATATTTTGCATTGTTGTTAGCTTATAAACAAGGATTGAGCTCGGCAAATCAAGTAAATTATCCAGCACAAGAATCACCGCTCATTGCTCAACTTGATGAATATAGTTCAACAATCCCCAACGACGCCTATGAATTGAAAGCTGCTACACAAAATTTAAAAGCACTTGTGTTACAAAAATTTCATAAAGACCATCAGCAAGCTCAATGCATTTATTTCACTGAACTTTCCATGTGGAGTATAATGCCAGTAAAAGCAGCATTATGTTTATGGACCAATTGCATTTCATCTTTTCTAGAACAAAATAAAATGCAGGAGGCAGAGCGCTTTGCGGAGTTTGTTTTGTCAGAAACCAATCTCAAGCAATGCCATCAATTTTCCAGAACCGAATCTGCAGTACGAGCACCGATCAACTTTATTCTAGCAAAAGTTAAAGCGAAAACTGATAAAAACAATCCAGATCAAGCGGTAAAATTATGTGAAACAGCATTTCGTGCTTGGCCTGAAAATAATGTGATTGCAAATAATTTCGCGATCATGTTAAGCAAAGTGAATAATCAAGCATATTTACTGCAAGCAGAAGATATTCTTAGTCAATTTTATCCTCAAGCCGCACAAAAACTTTTGTTTGTCACACCCTATTATCGATGTGACGTAAATATTAAATTAGCTGCGCTCGAATCTGATCCCGTTCAAAAAGAAAAACGATTGCAAGACGCTATGATTTATATGGCCATTGCTGATGCGGCATTAGACCGCGGTCAATATAAAGAACCGTATATTACTAAAGGCAAAGCACGTCTTGCATACTTGAAAGCAAACATAGCGAGTGTCGATAATAATCAAGAACGCTTTGACGCTGAGAAAAAAATTGCGCTAGAACTTCGCGCGCAAGTGACAGGGGAAACCGCTGAGAAAAAAGAAAAATTCGCCCGGAAAATAATGATGGGCGTATTATTTCGCCTGAAGCCCAGTGAACAAAAGCCAGCAGATTCTATTTCGAACGTCTCAAACGTAAAGAGTTCACAAAGCACACTGTTGTCATCCAGAACATAGTGAAGGATCACTCGACAGCGGTTGCATGACGCAAGAATTATTTCTTATCTTTCGCTCGAAGCTGCGTTAACTTTTCAGCAATTTTTAATTCCAATCCCCGCGAGGTGGGATGGTAATATTGGCGCGGACGCATACCATCCGGAAAATAATTTTCACCCGCGGCATAAGCATCAGGTTCGTCATGCGCATAACGGTATTCTTTTCCGTAACCTAATTCTTTCATTAATCGTGTCGGTGCATTTCTTAAATGCAGTGGAACCTCCAACGAACCCAATTCTTTCGCTTCACGCAGCGCAGCATTAAATGCCACATACACTGCATTACTTTTGGGTGCCACCGAAAGATAAACCAGTGCTTGTGCAATCGCGAGCTCGCCTTCTGGGCTGCCCAAACGTTCATAGACATTGCATGCGTTAAGTGCGAGATCAAGTGCACGTGGATCAGCATTACCAATATCTTCGCTCGCCATTCGTATCACCCGACGCGCGATGTATAACGGATCACACCCGCCATCTAACATGCGCGCATACCAATACAATGTCGCGTCGGGTGACGAACCACGTACCGATTTATGCAATGCAGAAATCTGATCGTAAAAAGCTTCTCCACCTTTATCAAAACGACGCAGATTTTGTTGAATCACTTCGGCTAATAATTCTTTCGTCACTTGTTGTTGCTCAGCAAAATCGGCGAGAATTTCTAATAAATTTAATACTTGTCGCGCATCACCATCCGCGGCTTCCACCAAAATTTTTCTGAGCGGCTCTGGAAAATCAAGTTTTAATTTTCCTAAGCCATTTTTTTTATCTGACAATGCGCGGGAAATCACAGCTAATAATTCTTCTTCGGATAATCGTTTTAACACATACACACGACAACGCGATAACAATGCATTATTTAATTCAAACGACGGATTTTCAGTGGTGGCTCCCACTAAAATAAGTGTGCCATCTTCCACAAACGGTAAAAACGCATCTTGTTGGGATTTATTAAACCGATGTACCTCATCGACAAATAAAATCGTTGCGCGTTGTTCTTCTGATCTTGCACGTTTTGCTTCATCCACCACTGCGCGAATATCTTTAACGCCAGAAAATACTGCCGATATTTTTTCAAAACGCGCATCAACTCGTTCAGCGATCAAACGCGCCAGTGTGGTTTTACCCGTACCAGGTGGCCCCCACAAAATCATCGAGTGCAACACGCCCTGCTCAATCGCTTTGCGTAATGGTTTCCCAGGATTTAATAAATGACTTTGTCCGACAAAATCTTCGACTGTTGTTGGCCGCATGCGCGATGCAAGCGGCTGAAATTCAGCGTCGGGTTTCATCAATCACATCCACATTGGCGGGTGGTTTAAAGGTAAATAATGAAGAAGGCAATGTAGGATTAATCACTACTTGATTAAATTGAATATTCGTCAAGTGACCCAAATGATCTTGTAATTGCATTTGGGAAATTTGTTGATGAGTAAAACCAAGTTTGATCGATGCAAACATGCTGTCTTTATTTTTCGGTGTTAAAGAAAACCATTGCGTGTCAGAATTTTTTTGCAAGGCTTCGATACGAAAATTGTTTTCCAGTGTTGTATTGTTATGACTTAACAATAATGCAGGCGTTTCCCCGGTTTCTTGCGTCAAATTACGGATGGTCACTTGATCAAGATCCGGATCATACATCCATAATTTTTTTCCATCCGTTACAATTAATTGTTTATTCGGTTGCAAGGTATCCCAACGAAATTTTCCCGGGCGTGAAAATGCCATGCGACCTGTGGTTTTATTTAATTTTTTTCCTTGCGCATCAGCAATCGATTGCGTGAAATCCGCTTGCATGCTGTTGACGTTATTCAACAAGCGAATTAAATCCTCATTGGGTGTCGCAAATGCGGATAAACTAAAAAAGAAAAAAAATATTTTAATAAAAAATCGCACAATGATTTCTCCAAATTTGATTATTCAGGCGGCGGTGGCGCCAAGACTTCGCGCGTACCACTCGAATCCATGGTGCTGACAACACCTGCTGCTTCCATGTCTTCCATAATCCGGGCTGCACGATTATAACCAATCTTCAAGCGACGTTGTACAAGTGAGATCGAGGCGCGGCGTGATTCGGTCACAATACGTAATGCATCATCATACAGGGGATCGGCTTCTCCACCAGGGCCGTCCGTTGTACCATTAACATCACCCCCACCCTCAATGACATCGTTTAGATAATCAGGTTTGCCATATGTTTGCCAGGCTGCCACCACCCGATGCACTTCTTCATCCGCGACAAAAGCGCCGTGCACACGCACCGGTAAACCGGTTCCCGGTGGCATATACAACATATCACCATTTCCTAACAATTGTTCTGCGCCTTGCTGATCCAAGATCGTGCGTGAATCAATGCGTGAAGACACTTGAAATGCAATTCGCGTCGGAATATTCGCTTTAATTAATCCGGTAATCACATCCACCGAGGGACGTTGTGTCGCTAAAATGAGATGGATGCCCGCTGCACGTGCTTTTTGTGCGATGCGCGCAATTAAATCTTCTACTTTTTTGCCGACCACCATCATCATATCGGCTAACTCATCTGCTACGACCACAATCGTTGAGAGTGACGTTAAATGCGTCGGTTGATTCTCTGTGATCAGCCAAGCCGGTGCGGGCAGTGGATTTTTTTGTTTGATCGCATCAATAACTTTTGCATTGTAACTTGCCAGATTACGCACGCCGAGAAATGACATCAATTTATAACGGCGATCCATTTCCGCCACACACCAGCGTAATGCATTGGCTGCATCTTTCATGTCAGTAATGACCGGTGTCAATAAATGCGGAATGCCTTCATAAACCGATAATTCAAGCATTTTAGGATCGATTAAAATAAAACGTAATTGCTCTGGAGTCGCTTTAAATAACATGCTGAGCAACATGGCATTCAAGCTCACTGATTTTCCAGAACCCGTCGTCCCTGCGACCAATAAATGCGGCATTTTGGCCAGATCAACCACCACCGGAAAACCGGAAATATCTTTACCCAACACCAATGTCACTGGAGATTTCGATTGCACAAAACGCGGCGATTCTAAAATATCACGTAATCCCACTGTCTCACGATATTCATTTGGCAATTCCAAGCCAATCACGGATTTTCCTGGAATCACTTCCACCACACGCACACTAATCGCTGACAACGAGCGCGCAATATCTTTTGCGAGCCCACTAATTTTGCTGACTTTAATGCCGGGCGCAAGTTCAAGCTCAAAACGAGTGATGATCGGCCCAGGATGCACCGCGACGACTTTAACTTCGACACCAAAATCCAATAAACGTTGTTCAACCAAATTCGACAAGTCTTCAAAACTCACGCTGGAAAATGCTTTGCCTTCTCCAGGCAATGTTGGATTCAGTAATGTCAGAGGCGGTAACATGCCTGTGGCGAGCACCACGCCTGATTCGATTTTTTTATCGATGATTTTTGGTTTCGCCACCACGCGCGTTTCCACAATTTTCGCGGCTTTCGGTTCAAGTATTTTGGGCTCTACACGCGGCGCAATAATTTTTTTAATTCTGTTTTCATTTTTTTCGATTTCATTTTCAAAATTCGGTGCCAATTGTTTTTTTCTCAGTAACGCGAATAAAGTCGTCGCGAGACGCGTGGTATAAAAACCAATGGCATCCACCAATCCCAGCCAAGAAAAGCCGGTAAATAAAGTAATGCCACATAAAAAAATGGCAAACAATAATAATGAACTGCCTGATGAATTAAAAACCCGCGTTAATTGTGCCGCGATCACATCCCCTAAAATTCCGCCCGGTGACGCGGGCATTGATAACAAGGTCAGTTTGAAATACAGGCCGGTCAATCCACAACTGCTGAGGATGATCACCATAAAACCCAGACTTTTGAAAATGAGTTCACTGGATGAGGTTAAGTTGGGTTGTCGTTCATGGTGTGTATTCAACCACGCGGCAAAAACAATCAAAATCGGTAAGATATAAGCGACATAGCCAAATAACGAAAGAAAAATATCCGCAAAAAAAGCGCCTGCGCGACCACCCCAATTCAACACATGGTGACCGGAACCGGTGCCCGACCAACCTGGATCAATATCGTGATAGGTGCCAAATGAAACAAATAAAAATAAGGCGAAAGCGATCGAAATAATGAACAATCCCTCGCGCAATCGATGCCCCATCTGCAAAGCAAGTGGGCGACGTGATGGTGGTCTTTGTAGTGCTTGCTTCAAGACTCAACTCCAAAAAAAAATCCCTGATTGTCAAATGACCCTGACTTTTCGTACTATACCATCCTAAATTATGTCGAGAAATAGTGAGTATTGAATTATGGCAACCACCCCCAAGCATCATCGTTTAATTATTCTTGGTTCAGGCCCCGCTGGCTGGACTGCTGCAATCTATGCCGCACGTGCCAATTTGAAACCTGTGGTGATCACGGGTTTGGAACCCGGTGGACAGTTAACCACGACGACCGATGTCGATAATTGGCCCGGCGATATTGAGGGATTACAAGGCCCGGATTTAATGGAGCGCATGAAAAAACATGCTGAACGTTTCGAGACGACCGTGTTGAGCGATCATATTAACTCTGTTGATTTAAAACAGCGGCCTTTTATTTTGCAGGGCAACGACACTTATTCTTGTGATGCGTTGATCATTGCAACCGGCGCCAGCGCACGTTATTTAGGTCTTCAATCGGAAAAAGATTTTATGGGGAAAGGAATTTCCGCCTGCGCGACCTGCGATGGATTTTTCTATCGCAATCAAAAAGTCGCGGTGGTTGGCGGTGGAAACACAGCGGTGGAAGAAGCGTTATATCTTTCTAATATTGCATCGCATGTCACGATGATTCATCGTCGTGATAAATTCCGTTCGGAAAAAATCCTCACGGATAAAGTGATGAAAAAAGTGCAGAACGATCGCACGATTGATATCGAATGGAATTCCGTGACAGAAGAAATTGTCGGTAATCAAACGGGTGTGACCGGCATCAAGATTAAGAATGTAGCGACAGGTGAAAGCAAAATCATTGAAGTGACGGGTGTGTTTATTGCAATTGGTCATACGCCGAATACGGCTATTTTTGCTGATCAATTAGACATGGTGAATGGGTATATTAAAATTCGCGATGGTTCAGAGGGAAATGCAACCGCGACAAGTATTCCGGGTGTGTTTGCAGCGGGCGATGTCACTGATCAAATTTATCGACAAGCGGTGACATCAGCTGGATCGGGTTGTATGGCGGCGTTGGATGCGGATAAATATTTAGATAGTTTGAAAGCGTAAAAATAAGTTTATAAAAAAAATAGTATGAGGAGCCAAGTATGCCACATTTTCAATTTTTAAAAGAAACAGATGATAATTACAATCAATCAGTAAAAGAGATGTTGGAAAAACATGAACCCTTAGTCGGCGTTTTAGGTCCTGATAAGCAAGTTTATTTAGGGAAACTGGTTCCTAATAACATTTTGATCTCACACACTGGGAAAAATTTTACAACACCTTATTTTATGTATCAGTTAAAAAATAAATATACTGCTTATCGTCTTAAAGACGATGAATTTAATTCACCTAATTTTGAAAAACCTTTAACTGGAGCGGAAGCAGGTAACATTAGAGAACAAATGCAACAAAATTATCTTCCGTCAGCAATACGATATAAAGATCCTCACGGGGATGGATTTGGCGATCAGATTAACTATGTTTACCACTTTGCGCCTAGCCAGTTATTGGATCGACATCAGCCCATTCCGTCAGTTCCTCCTAGCAGGAAACTTGCAGCTTATCAGAAGAGAAATGATAACTGGTTAGCATTTGAATGCGCTTATTCTACAAAAGAAGAGCAATGGAAAGTGCATTTTATCAATAGCAGTGAAACCAATGTGGCCTATGATTTTCAGTTATGTAGCGAGAAGAACGCAGCTTCTTTGGAAAAACAAATGGAAGAAGATTTTCAATCGTTAGCGTCTGCGCCAAAGCTCGCGGCTGAAGAAAAAGAAGAGGCACGTGTCAGCCAACCCGCCCCAATTGAAGTAGTAGAAGACGCAGTCGAAGGTGGGCTTGTTGGTCCTTCACTACGTTCTCCATAGCGAGGAGTGTTTTTTACGACGCGGCAATCCAGAAAATATAAAAACCTGGATTGCCGCGCCCAACAACAAACGTTGGGCTCGCAATGACGGCGTATTATTGCTTCTTTCAAGAATTTAAGGCATGATGCGCAGATTAATTATTTCGTGAGTTTTATTTAAGTTATGGCAAAAGAAGATCAAATTGAAATGGATGGCACCGTCACCGACGTGTTACCAAATACGATGTTTCGTGTACAACTGGAAAACGGTCACGTGGTGATTGCGCATATTTCAGGAAAAATGCGTAAAAACTATATCCGCATCCTCAAAGGCGACAAAGTCACAGTACAGCTCACGCCCTACGATTTAACCAAAGGCCGCATCACCTTTCGTAGCCGTGATGGTAAAACAACAGAAAATAATGCCGAAAAGACCGAATAAAGCGTTACTTGAATTTTCTCGTTGAAACCCCACCTTCATTCATGACCTTAATCGTCTGCATTGCTGATGTATATACTTGAAATATTCTAGTATCTCTCAAACCATTTTTATGTGCTTCTTTAGCAAGTTTTTCGACACGCTTCTGATCGCCATCAAGCCCTGCTTGTTGGATTTCTTTCACATAGTAGGAAACATCATCACGAGCTTTATCAACTTTATCAACATGAGACGGTCGAGGCGCCTGCGAGGAAGCAAACATATTAGAAGATAACGAACTCGGCGAAGGTGCTTTAACTTCCTTTTCTTGTGCAGCCCTTGTAATAGCTAATTCAGCCAAGCGAGCATCTCCATTCTGCTGTGCGACTTTAACGGCTAAGGAATGGATTTTTGGATCAAATGGAAGGTTTAATTGTTCCATTTCAAGAGCCTTCAAATAAATAGATTCTATGCTGGTTGAGCTGTTCGTGGTATTTCCACACCGAATGGCAGCCTGCATCATTTCCATAAAAAGCTGCATTGAATTGGGTCCGAAGCCTTGCACGGTGCCGGCTTTACTTTCAATACTGTGGGCCGCTTCTCTGTAAGCTTTCAATGCAACTTCAATATCATTGGTCTCTTGTATAGTCTTGAGCAATACGGCAAAATCCTGTGGTTTTGTTGGCATATTAACCTCAACTGTACGCTTATATCAGTGATTCCGACTCATATGATCGTGTATATCAAGCGGGTAAAGCATTGTACTTAAACATCAATGCACTCCATTACCTTCAAACTCTTCAATGGCAAATTTGAGCTTGTCCTCTTCCACACCAATGACGACACGCCCACCTTTGTTTAATTTTCCGAAGAGTAATTCTTCCGCTAATGGCCGTTTGATTTGTTCTTGAATCAAACGCGCCATCGGTCTTGCGCCCATCTTTTTGTCGTAACCATTTTTTGCCAGCCACGCGCGCGCTTCATCATCAATATCTAACGCCACATGTTTTGCTTCTAATTGCACTTCTAATTCCAGTAAGAATTTATTCACGACATGTAAGATGGTTTTCGTATCCAATGCTTTGAATTGAATAATCGCATCGAGACGATTACGAAATTCTGGCGAAAATACCCGTTGCACTGCGCCTAACACATCTGTCGCCCCATCTTGTTGAGTAAAACCAATCGCGGTTTTATCTATCAAATCAGCACCCGCATTCGATGTCATAATCAAAATCGCATGACGAAAATCAGTTTTGCGGCCGTTAGTATCGGTGAGCGTGCCATGATCCATGATTTGTAATAATAAGTTAAAAACATCCGGATGCGCTTTTTCAATTTCGTCTAATAATACGATGGAATGCGGATGTTTATTCACGGCTTCGGTTAACAAGCCACCTTCATCGTAACCAACATATCCCGGTGGTGCGCCAATTAAGCGTGATACGGTATGACGTTCCATGTATTCCGACATATCAAAGCGAATTAATTCAATGCCTAATTGTTTCGCTAATTGTTTTGAGACTTCAGTTTTGCCCACACCGGTTGGACCAATAAATAAGAATGAGCCAATGGGTTTGATCGGATCACGTAATCCTGAGCGTGATAATCTGACCGATGCACCTAATGTTTCGACTGCTTCATCTTGTCCGAAGATCATCATCTTCAAATCACGAATTAAATTTTTCAAAATTTCACGATCGGATGTTGAAACATTTCGTTCGGGAATGCGCGCAATTTTCGCCACGACTTTTTCAATATCAGACGGCTCAATTGTTTTTTTGCGATTGGCTTCAGGAATGAGATATTGATACGCACCCACTTCATCCACTAAATCAATTGCTTTATCGGGTAAGCGACGATCCGGAATATAGCGTGCGGATAAACGTGCAGCCGCTTCTAGTGAATCATCGGTATATTTCACACTATGATGGGTTTCAAAACGACTGCGCAAGCCTTTCAAAATATCAATCGTTTGTTCCACGGTGGGTTCTTTCACATCAATTTTTTGAAAACGTCTGGCGAGCGCATGATCTTTTTCAA
>CAZOFA010000001.1:68652-76731 GCA_964578975.1 uncultured Coxiellaceae bacterium | reverse complement strand
TTTTTGACCACACGCAAAACCTGGATTGCTTCGCTCCGCTCGCAATGACGGAGGGGCTCCGCGCATGACGGAGTTTTATTTTACGCTAAAAGTTTTTACCAAATTGTCCGCCGCAGTCTCGTTCGTTAATCCCAATTCCTGTTTGCTATGCGGCGCTTGCCGTTGTGCCTGAAAAAAACCACTCACATTTTTACAAAACCATTCAGGTAAATAAGGCGTCACTTTTTCATTAGGCGGAAAATAAACAGGTTTACCCGCCATCGCAGCTTCATTGGCTAAACGACCAGGTACCGCTTGCGTAATTTTGTCAGCGGCTTGGGCAGCCTCAGGACCCGAAACATCTGTCAAAATAAGAAAAGGCGATGGAAAAAGGGGGCCTTGTAATTTATTTTTTAACTCGTCATTAATAATTATTTTAAATTGATTATGCAAGCTTGGATATTCTTGGCAGATCTCAAATAATTTCTGCAAATAACGATCAGGCTGAGCAACATTAGGATGCACTCCCATCCGCAATTGTAAGGTTGGATATTTGCCGGTCGCGAGTTCAGCCAATAATCCTCGCACGAGATCATAATCACCGCCAGGTTGTGATGAGCCTGACACAAAAACTAATTCTCCTGATTTTACATCTAAGTTTTTTCTTGTCGCCGTGGCGTCAAGTGCAACCGTTGGTTCTAAACTTAAGTGTCCAATGACATCGACTTGAGCGTTTGGATTTGATTTTTTAATTTCGGCGGCAGCGGTCAGTAAAGACACTTCAAAGCGACATTTCGATAAGTCATTCAAGTACTCCCAAAAACGATGTTCTGTTTTGAACATGTATTCGTAAGCAATCGCACAAGGCATGGATAATACACGTGCGATTTGATAAGGCGTTTCGTTATTATTACTGGGCACACCAACAAAAGCTTGCGTAATTTGTCTTTCCACTAAATACGCATTAATTTTTTGTGCGACTTCACTGGAGATTTTTTCGGGAAAAATAAGTTTTTCCTCAGTCATTTCTGAAAGCGAGACAGTATTTACTCTGTTTTCATTTTTGAAAATTTGAATTTTTTTAACCGCACGCTCTGTGAGTGGAACCAGATAAATAGTTTCAGACGATTGCTTTAATAATCGTTTAATGGCTTCATTCGCTAAATCAGTATCTCCGTCGCTACTGACGAAAAAAATTTTAGACATGATACGTTCCTCGTTATTTATTTTAATACGTCATTGCGAGCGCAAGCGAAGCAATCCAGGTTTTCTAGGTCACTAAAACCTGGATTGCTTCGCTGTGCTCGCAATGACGAGAGAAAGAATTATGCCATTTCCAGTTTTTTCTGCAACTCAGAGTTAATTTCCGTTTCTGATTGAATAAAGCAAATCGGTTTGACACGCGCACAGCGCGCAAAATCGGCCGGTGCAATAAAACCCATGGGATTATAATCAATCGTGACGCCGATCGATTGAAAACAAATATGTGCGTACTCCGAACAAATGAATTCACGTTGCGGCGCGGGGTCTTGTGTGGGCTCAGAAATTCCCAACGTATTCATGCTGATGCGCGCCGCAATGCGCACAATTTCTTGTGTATTGTAGGGAAAACCTAATAAATCCGTGGCGGTGCGTGATAATTTAGGAATATTTTCTTCGGCCACATCACTATGCCGCGCAAACATCAAACGCCCAGGATATCCCTTGCCCGTTCCGTTGTAATCAAACGCATAATTACTGAGCGGCACCGTGCGCACACCAATGCTTTCCACACTTTCCAGCACCATGATGCGGTCAATCGCATCTAACCGAATAATAAACGCCACATGACTCCAAACACTTTGCGTGGCCTGCTTGATCATGTTAGAAAATGCAGCACTGCCTGAGCACAGTAAAATATCGCCTGATTTAATCGTTTGTCGTATATCGGAATAATGTTTAATGGGTAAATTCGGAAAATCGTCCATGATAATTTTCTCTTTAATTTAAGTTGAATGCAATGTGCGCCATGCTAATTGTAAATCTTGATACGCTTTATTTTTATCGCTCGGTTTTCGTAACAAATACGCAGGATGATACGTGATTAACAACGGCGTATTCAGCGCACCATAGCGATGAATTTTTCCCCGCAATTGTGTCAACGAAGATTTGGTCGCTAATAAAAAATGTGCCGCAATGCGACCCACCGCGAGTATCAAAACGGGATTGATTAATGCAATTTGTTTCGCCAAAAATGGCGTACATAAATTTACTTCATCAGGTTGTGGATCGCGATTTTCCGGCGGTCGACATTTTAAAATATTTGCAATGTAAACTTGGTTGCGCTCCAAGCCAATGGATTGCAACATCGCATTGAGTAATTGTCCCGCGCGTCCCACGAACGGTTCGCCTTGTTGATCTTCATGAAAGCCGGGTGCTTCACCAATAATCATTAATTGCGCGTTGCGATTTCCGACACCAAACACAGTTTGGGTGCGTGTTTTATCTAATCCACACGCTGTGCATTGCGCCACTTGCACACGCAAATTTTCCCACGCTGCTTCATCGGTGATGGGCTGCGGCGCAGGTGTATTTTTTAATTGCCAGGATTGAATGCCCATGGCATTGAAATAACGAGTATGTTCTGGATTCATAATTTTCTGATGATAGTCTGAGAGAAAACATCATGCAATTTTTTTATAAGGATAATAGTGCGGTTCCCACGTCACTTGATTCAATGCTTGATTTAAATCGACATTTTTATCCTGCACCAATCCTTCTTTGCACGCTTCCAGCGCAACCGCGAGTGCCACTTGCCGACTAATCGATTTGGTTTCCGATAATTTGGGTAATAACGGTGCTTGAGGATCACTCATAATCGGCGCACATTGGCTTAATGCATCGGTTGCAGCCCACAGCATGCCATCAGTTAAATGTTTTGCTTTCACGGCAATTGCACCTAAACCAATTCCTGGATAAGAAAGTGCATTATTACTTTGTGAAATTCGCAATGACTTGCCAGCAAAATCAACATTAGGATAGGGACTGCCGGTTGCAATGATGGCGTGCCCTTGCGTCCAATGCATCAAATCCTGCGGTGTGGCTTCCGATTTGATAGTGGGATTGGATAACGGCATGATGATGGGATGTTCGACGTGTGAGGCCATCAGTTTGACAATTTCTTCAGTAAACGCACCACCTTTGGTTGAGCAACCAATCAGCGTGGTGGGTTTTACATGGCGAATCACATCCAACAACGTAATATTTTCCGGATTATTCAGCGGCCACGATGCACAATCATTCCAATCGCGCGCATAGGGTTTTTGAAAAGATAATAATGAACGCGAATGTTCGGTTAACAAACCGTCGCGGTCAATTAACCAAAGTTTTTTGTACGCTTGTTTTTTCGATAAACCTTGACGCTGCATGACCGAAATAATTTGATCGGCAATTCCAACCCCTGCGGTACCCGCGCCAAAAATAATAATTTGTTGATCGACTAATTTTATTTTTGAGGCTTGCGCTGCCGCGAGTAATGCAGCGAGTGTGACTGCCCCCGTTCCTTGCATGTCACCATTAAACGTGCAAATTTCATCGCGATAATGCGTTAAAATTCGCCGTGCATTTTCGCGTCCGACATCTTCCCAATGTAAAAATACACGCGGACATTTTTGTTTGATGGCTTTGACGAATGTCGCAATAAACTCATCATAAGGTGCGCCTTCAATGCGTTCATGACGCCAACCTAAATACATCGGGTCGGCTAATAAATGTTGATTGTTGGTGCCTACATCTAATTGAATCGGTAACATGCGATGCGGATTAATTCCCGCGCACAAGGTGTAAACGGCCAATTTCGCGACGGCAATATTAATTCCACCAATCCCTTGATCACCAATGCCTAACACCGCTTCACCATCTGTCACGACAATTAAATCAATGTCATCCGACAAATATTTTTTTAAAATGTGATCGATATTTTTAATATCGGGATAACTAATATAAAGTCCGCGTGATTTACGATGTTGACTACTAAAATGTTCGACGGCATCACCGACGGTTGGTGTGTAAATAATCGGTAACATTTCTTCAAGATAACGACTGGTGAGTTGATAAAACAACGTTTCGTTGTAATCATGCAGCACATTCAAATAAATATATTTGTCGAGATTGGTGCGTTTTTCTAGGTATTGCGCGTACATGCGCGCGACTTGTTGTTCGAGTGTTTCCACTTGGTGCGGCAAGAGTCCAGTGAGCTGAAAAATTTCGCGTTCGTCACGTGTAAATGCACAGCCTTTATTGAGTTTGGGATGGCTCAATAAATCATACCCGAGAAGATTGGTTTCAATATGCGTGATATCACCGTCGGGATTACGAATGATCTTAAATCCTTGCATAAGACCCCCAGAGCATTTACTTCTATTATAGCTTATAATACGAACGCGATGTTTTCTTGAATTAAGGTAATATCATGAAAAATAAAGTAGTTTATCCAGGCACGTTTGATCCAATTACCTTTGGACATATTGATTTGGTCGGTCGGGCCGCGAATATTTTTGACCACGTGATTGTGGCGATTGCAACGAATGTGAATAAACAACCGTTTTTTTCGTTGGAGGAAAGAATCCAATTAGCCAGCCAAGTTTTGACGCAACATAAAAATGTTGAAATTATCGGTTTTAAAACCTTGTTAATGGATTTTATGCGCGAGCACCAAGCGAATATTATTTTGCGCGGCTTGCGTGCGGTTTCAGATTTTGACTATGAATTTCAGTTAGCGGGAATGAATCGTCAACTGGATCCTAAAGTGGAAAGTATGTTTTTAATGCCCGCAGAAAATTACACGTATATTTCCTCAAGTTTTGTGCGCGAGATTGCGCAATTGAAAGGTGATGTCAGTAAATTTGTGCCGGATGTAGTGGTAAAAGCATTAATGAAAAAATGTAATGAGTAAAAAAACATGGCGTTAAAAATTACTGATGAATGTATTAATTGCGATGTTTGCGAACCGGTGTGTCCGAACAATGCCATTTATCAGGGTGAAATCATTTTTGAAATTGATCCGAAGAAGTGTACGGAATGTGTGGGACATTTTGCTGAGCCGCAATGTGTGGCGGTTTGTCCGGTGGATTGTATTCCGTTGGATCCTTTGTATGTGGAAACGAAAGAACAGTTGATGGAGAAGTATCGACACTTGGTGGAAGAGAAAAAGTAACTGTTCCCGGTACTTCGCCATTGTCATTCCCGCCTACGCGGGAATGACACGTGGAAGTTACGACACTGTACAACCAAGACCACTACAACGAGTAACCGTTTTTTCTGAATCATTTCCTGAATCAGCAGACCCCGTTAGAGGTATAAGCGCTCTCCATCCTGAAAGGTTTCTTCGTGGGGGGGGTTTTAACATTGTTTTTTCCTCTGGTGGAACTAACACCTGCAGATAATCAACCAAATTGTCTTCGGAAACGTTAACAATGCCCGCGTGAATGATACTATCAACATCGCTAGTAACGAAAATAGCGCCATCATGGGTTAATAAACTATTAGCTTGAGCTTTTTGTAAATTTACTAATTGATTACTGATTAAAAAAATATTTTTCGCATCTATTACTTTATTAAAATGCTTAACGGCCTCATAAATTTCTTGATTGATTCCCACTCCTATTGGGAAATTAGATTGCAGATAAAGTTTTCCTAATGTGTCATTTGATAAAGCTATCTCAGAATCTAAATACGTGAAGATGTTTTCTCTTTGCCCATTTTG
Organism: uncultured Coxiellaceae bacterium; assembly: GCA_964578975.1. Classification (GTDB taxonomy): domain Bacteria; phylum Pseudomonadota; class Gammaproteobacteria; order DSM-16500; family DSM-16500; genus CAYRUP01. The sequence goes on along the minus strand of CAZOFA010000001.1, from coordinate 71,009 downwards.
TTCACGCAAATGAATAATCGCAATTCGATTATTCATTTTAATTATGTCTTCAAATAATTGGCTCCATGCCGCCCTGCGACGGTGAAAATTATCTTTTACTGTTGCAAAATCAAAAACAAATAGCGCATTAGTAATATTTCTAGATGTAATCATTTTCTATCCTTACATGGTTGCGCAAACACAACATTTTAAATCTTCTTTCGGTTTTTCTTTTCCTTTTTCCTTTTCTGGTACTCCATTTCTCGGACTAACCGAAGAATATGCTCGAAGCGCAGATTGGTTAGATTTTTTAGGTAATTGCTTAACTAACTCTTGGAGTTGTTCAAAAGCCTCCGGTGGGTGAACACTAGCTATTACCTGTTGGTATTTCTTGGCGGCATGATAAAAATTTTTACTATGACTGACTAACACAATAGTGTTGTTTTTTTCTGCTTGCGAAATTTCTTCAATTTGTTTATTTACCTCTGCTGTCGGACTCAGGTTTGCATAAACGTTATATTTATTTCTATCTGATAATCCTATTCTTTTCTCGCATATCGCAGCAAGCATGGGATCAGCAACCCCATTTTCAAAAGAAACAAAAGCAATTTGATGCCCATTGGTTATTATATCCCTAACTAATTGCTGCCATTGCGCTAAAAATGAAGAGTGTCTTTCTTTAAAATCTTGCGATGCTATCGTGTTATAGGGTGCTATTATTGTAAAATCAATAATAAATAATTTACCAGTTCTGCCAATTGCCATTTTATAATCCTCGTCTTAATTTTTGTTATGTTGTTATTAAATCTTATTCGTATCTGCTTCTTCAAGATTTTGCCCGAAGATTTTTCCACCCTCGACCAACCAAGAATTGATGGCCGCTAAATCTTGAATATCCAGCGTACCTGCCGCTTGTTTCAATAACAATAAATTATTGATGTAAGCATAACGGTCTGCGGCATATTGTTGTTGTGCTTCAAATAAATTTTGTTGTTGATTGAGCACGTTGACCAGAATTTCAGTGCCAACGCGATAACCCGCTTCCATGCCATTCACTGAACTGATATTTGATTTGATGGATTGTTTATCCGCCGCAATTTTGCTAATACCCGCAACCACATTTAAATAACTTTGTCGTGTTTGTGTCAACGTGCTGCGTAATTGAAATTCTAATTGTTGCAATGCCACTTCATAATTATATTTTGCTTGATCGGTTTGTGCGACCACCAGTCCGCCTGCCACTAATGGAATATTAAAATTGATACTGCCACTGGAAATATGTGTTTGACTCGAACCGCGTGTGGCAAATTGATTACTGCCTGATTCTTGATAATAATTTTTTTCGTAACTGCCTTCTAATTCAATGGTCGGCAAATGTCCGGCAAATTGTTGTTTGATAATATTTCTGAATGATTCTGCTTGATATTGCGCTGCTTTCACCGACCAATTTTGTCGACCAGCGGTTGTAACCCACTCATCAATATTCGCGGGGCGTGGTGTGAGCAAAGGAAAATCTTCACTTAAGCGCGCATACTCAGGATACAACACACCGGTGATCGCGCGTAAATTTTCTTTGTCACTCGCCAGCGTTGCTTCACCGGCAATATAATTGGCGACCGATGTTTCGTAAGAAGCGCGCGCCGTGTAAACATCGGTCAGCGTTTTTAATCCCACGCGATATTGTTGTGTGACCTGATCTAATTGTTTGGCATACGCAGTGCGTGTTGATTTGATATAAACTAAATTATCTTCATCTTTTAAAATATTAAAATAAGCAGAAGCCACTCGAATCATTAAATTTTGTGTCGCCGCACTGAGTGTGGCATCCGCACCTTTCGCTAAATCTTTTGCGCTCATGAGTCCGGCAAATTTACCAAAATCAAAAACGGTTTGGGAAAGATTTAATGTCATGTTGTAACCACGCTGCGTGCTTCGCACGCCACCGGAGGCAGGTCCGGATGAGAGTGTGCGTGTGACGCTGGGCTCTGCGATTGCAGCGGATGCACTGGGTAATAATCCGGCTAAATTAATCGGAACACCTTCGCGTGTGGAAAGACGTTGTGAGATCGCTTGTTGATAAGTTGGGTCACTCACTAACGCTTGGCGAAACACTTGAATTAAATCGACTGCAGCATAAGCATTCAGCTGGAAGCTGAGTCCGATAAAAATGCTTAACCACAAAAACCGTTTTTTCATGTTGTTTCCTTTTTTACTTAATTTTTTTTATTATATGTCATCCCCGAAAAGCGCCACTCTAAACACGTCGTCCCGCGGACAAGCCCCGGGACGACGCTCTAACCGGCGAGTTCGCCATAACCGCGGGAGATAATACCGATGAAGCCCACTCAATGGCCAAAATTTTCGCGAGACGCACACAC
>CAZOFA010000001.1:0-68642 GCA_964578975.1 uncultured Coxiellaceae bacterium | reverse complement strand
TTTTTTTTTTTTTTTTATTTTTTATTTTTTTTTTTTTTTTAACCCCTCCCAAACTCAACCTCACCACTCACCGCTGGCCCCCGGTACACCCGGCGCCCCCGCAACGCGGCTGACTGCTAGTGCGCCTTCAGCGCGGATGATATTACCTATGCAGCCAACTCAATCGCCAATTTTATCGCTTCAAGCAAACTCCCCGCATCCGCACTCGCCGTCCCCGCCAGATCAAGTGCCGTGCCATGATCGACTGAGGTGCGAATAAACGGTAACCCCAGCGTCACATTCACCGCATGACCAAATCCCATGTATTTAACCACCGGTAACGCTTGATCATGGTACATCGCAAGAATCACATCTGCTTGTTTCAAATAGTGTTCTGTGAAAATCGTGTCCGCGGGCAAAGGACCTTTTATATCCATTTTTTCCGCCGCGAATTCGTTTAAGACGGGCTCAATCGTGTCAATCTCTTCGCGGCCAAGATATCCTTGTTCGCCTGCATGCGGATTTAATCCACATACCAAAATCCTGGGATTATTTAACTTGAATTTTTTCTGTAATTCAATCTGTAAAATCTGTATCACGCGCGTTAATTTTTCACGGGTAATAGCGCTTGGCACTTGGGATAGCGCAAGATGCGTGGTGACCAGTGCGACTTTGCAGTGCGGCGTCACAAATAACATCACGGGTTGATCAACAGAAAAACGTTTTGCAAAAAATTCAGTGTGTCCAGTAAACGCAATACCAGCCGCGTTAATAATACCTTTGTGCACAGGACCGGTGACTAATGCATCCATTCGATAGGTCGCACAATAATCCGCTGCAAGTTCTAAGCTGTCAAGTACATAACGTGCATTGTCAGGATTTAATTTTCCCGGGTGGCAAGTGGCTCGCAGCGCTTGCGGAATAATTTTTAATGTATGCGCTTTACTACGTTCCGGCGTTGCGTTTTGCTCAAACGGAATCAGTGTCAGCGGTAAATTTAATGCATGCGCACGCGATTTCAATAACTCAGGATCAGCCACCACAATCAGTTCTGCATCCCACGCTTGTTGCGCAATCTGAATGGTTAGATCAGGCCCAATGCCAGCAGGCTCACCCGGTGTAATCAGAATTCGAGCGATAGGGTTATGCATTTTCTGGCTGCATGTTAATAACAGCTTGCGTACGTAAGCGCGCCACCCAGCGTTTCACAATGGATTCAAGTTTTTGTTGATAAACCATTTGCTCCACTTGTTTTTCTGAAGGCGATGCGGCTCCCGGCTCTTGATTTTTCGCTTGGCGCATATCCACCAGACGAATGATATGCAAACCATTTGATGTTTCGATCGGGCCATTGATGCTGCCTTTTTTCATTTTTTCAATTTGATTTGCAAAAGCCGTGGGGATTTCTGCCAGTTTGCGCCAGCCAAGATCAGATTCTTCAACCGATTTATTATTCGCAAATTCAGTTGCAATGTCTTTAAAACGCGTGCCTTGACGTGCTTTGTTTGAAATTGTTTCTGCTTGTTGTTTTAAAGTCGCAAGATCAGTCGCGCTCGGTTTGTCAGGATACAACACCAAAAGATCTTCGATGAGATATTCCGTCACGTTATCTGCCACTTGCCATGATTTTTTTTGCATAAAGCGTTTGACTTCATCAGGCGTCACAGTAATTTTTGATCCCGCTTCTTGTTGCGCAATTTGTTGCAAAGTAATTTCTTCACGAATTTCTTTGCGATAATCTGTTTTTGATAAACCGGATGCCACCACTTTTTGATAAAGTTCAGACACGGGCATATTATTTCCTGCCGCAATTCTTCCAATCGCTTGATCAAGTTGCTCGTCTTTGACACGAATGCCCGCTTGCTCAGCCGCTTGCAATTGTAATTTGCGATCAATCAGTTGATTGAGCACTTGTTTACGTAACACAGTGGCCGCGGGTAACGGCGCATTCGCCGCCAGCATTTGATTTTTTGTGGTATCAATCGCTTTGTTGAGATCCGTTTGTGTGATCACCGCGTCATTCACTACCGCTACAATGCGATCCAGTGATTGTTCATTTGATTTAGCCAGTGCCGCACTACTTAAAGAAAGTGCGAATAACATCATCATTACGCATCGAAATTTTTTCATCATTTAATAATCCTGCCCAAAATTGGTTTGATAGCCTGAGATACTACTGCTCAGGAGTTGGCTGGGATCGGCATTACCGAAATTGCCCAAACCCTTCAGGGCAAATTGGACAAAAAATACACTATTGTATTGATAGGTATTACTAGGACTTAGATTGGTAAAGGATCTACCGGCAATAAACCTAACAGCCCAACAGCAACTGTCGTATTGTAAACCATATAACAGGTTCTGAAAATGGTGATGATTCCAGTTTTGCGTCCAGCGACCGACCGAGCTCCAATCGCGGGCGATGGGCCAGGCAAAGGAAAAATCGGTTTGCGATAAATTACTGGCCGGGCTACCGGGTGTATCATTAACGAGTTGATCCCCATTACGCACAAAGCTATACCCCACATTCACAATTTTGCGCAGATCGGGTTGATAATGCAGTGTAATCGTTTGGTTATTGAATTCATTGCGTTGCACATCCCAAATGCTGTTACCGATTAAACTCCAATTGGGATTTAAGTTATAGCTCAACATGCCCGAAAGCGGTGATTTGTTGAAAGTGTTCTCGGGATTATCCGGTGTGTCAGTACACGTCAAACTGGAATTCAGTTGATGCACAGTTGAGTTCGTGCAAAGTGTCACTTTGCGATCGCGAAAATAAAGTATTTGGCCGATGCCCGCGCGTAATTTTTCATAACCGCTTTGATCGTCAATCAAGCGTGTGGCGAGACCATAACTAATTTGATTCGCATCACCAATACGATCAAGTCCGCTAAAACGGTTATACATAAATAATTCATCATACGTGAGTGTATTCACGGTCGTATCAAACACCGGAATTTCATCTTGGTTTTTGTACGGAACATAGGTGTAATAAATTTGTGGTTCTAATGTTTGGCGATAGCCGTGATTAAAAATATTAATTAAACGATCGAAATACAAACCAGAATTAATATCAAAAATCGGCAAAGCACGACTGGGATCCGTTGGATTGTTAGCCGTCACTTGTCTTAATTGATATTGCGTCAACGCAAATTGCAAACGCGGCGTAAAATAAAAATAAGGACGATTAAACGGTAAAGAAATGCCTGGCTGCGCATGCAAACGATTGCCCAGCGGTGGAATCACACTGCTGCCCGGTGTTTGGGTAATGTCAAAATGCGTGAGATCACTCATGACAAAATAATTAAAACCACCCGGTGCATTCGGATAATTTCCATCAATCAAAATTTGCGGCAAACGCGTATATTGGTTTTGTACGACATTTTGATCGACGGGATGCAGCGTTTGATAACCCTGCACACGCGTGAGAATTTTCCAGTACGGATTTTGATAACCGACTTCACCTTGTTGCAGCAATTGATTTTGTGTCACTTCATTAAAATTATTATTTAAGTCCGTTAAATAATAATCATCACTGACATGACTATAATCGACATTGGCAAACCAGTGCTCATTAAAGCGCGAATTATTTTCCCAATTGATCGAACTACGCGTATCACTTGCATTTTCCAAGTGGCGCAAATCAGCTTGGACAAATGGATTGGTCGATGAGCCATACTTCAGCGGATACGATTCTTTTTGATCGGAAAAAGCTTTGTCATTGGGCAGTGCTGAAATCGTCATATTTCCAGAACTGGTCGGTGTCAGATAACGAAATAATTCGGTGATTTGTAAACCACGCGTGGCTAAATAAGCCGGTGTGGTCGTCGAATCATAATTCGGTGCAATGTTCCAATAAAAAGGTGTGCGCAGATAGGCGCCGGTTTTACTGGAGGTGCCAACCGTTGGATTGAGAAAACCGGTTTGACGACGCGCATCAATCGGAAAATTAAGATAAGGCGTATAAAAAACCGGAATCCCTTTCACATATACACGCGCATTTCTTGCAATACCGCGTCCCGTGTTTCGATTTAAGTTGATACGGCTCGCGCTCACTTGCCATGTATTCGACACCGGTGGACAAGTGCTATAGGTTGCATTTTGAAACTCATACACGTGTGATTCCACTTGAGTGAATTCATTGGCGTGACCCCACGCACTCAATTGCGTGATGACGCGCGGTTTTTCGAGTTCTTGAGCCGAATAGACACTCTTTTTTCTTGGCAGACTTTCTTTGCTATAAATTGCGCTACGATAAAGAATTTCATGTAAGGTTTCACCTTTGGTTTTGATGTCAAAGTGAGCCTTCTTGGCGACAATCACACTGTTCGGTTCACGCAAGATGACATCGTCGACTAAATCAATGGTGTTTAATTTGCCCGTCGTTGGATCGCGATATAAATAAGCTTTGCGCGCAATAATGTGTTGACCAAAACGCGTAATCGTCACGCCACCTTGACCGATCGATGTGCCATGTTGCGCAAACAACATTTGATTGGCAGTGACTTGTATTTGATCGGTATTTTCCAGTTTTTTTGCGGCAGGGAATGGTTCATCCAGGTAAAATCCGCCACAACGATTATCGGCGGTCGGGATCCAACCTAATTCTTTTGCAATGGCGGATTCGGTGAGCGAATTGGGTTGCAGAGCAGCCATTGCACTGGGAAGATAGAACATTGCGAGCAGCAGAATAGTTTTTATGAGGTAACGACGCATTTCGCAAATAACTTCCTTAAATGATTTTCGCAATTATACCCATTACACTTGATTAAAAAAATAGTAGAATGCTGCTAAATGTTTTTGTTCGTTATTCCAACGGTTTTTTATGACTGACTCTTCTGCATTAGCGCACTGGTTAACAAACCAGTGTCAATTAGCTGGTTTTCATATGACTCCATTACCAGGTGATGCGAGCTCACGTCGTTATTTTCGGATTCAGCACCAGCAAGGCTCTTATATCGCCATGGATGCGAGTCTTGAAAAACCCAGTTGTGTGCCGTTTGTCGCGATCGCCAAAACATTGCGTCAACATAAACTCGATGCACCTGACATCATTGCCAGTGATTTAGCCCAGGGATTTTTACTACTGAGCGATTTAGGCAATCATCTTTATCTCGCCACATTAAACTCAGACAATGCATTGGAATTATATCAACGTGCATTAGACGCATTATTGATTATGCAACAATGTCAACACGTGGAGGGTTTGACACTCAAACCATTCACGGCAGATTTTATGCGGACAGAATTAAATTTATTTAAAGAATGGTTTTTAGAAAAACATTTATCGCTCACGATCTCAGAAAGTGCGAATAAAATGTTGACTGCGTGTTTTACTTTTTTGGCAGATAGCGCCGCAAGTCAACCTTATGTTTTTATGCATCGCGATTATCATTCGGCAAATTTAATGGTGTTACCCAATCAACGCGTCGGCATTTTAGATTTTCAAGACGCATTTATCGGACCGATTACGTATGATTTAGTTTCGTTATTACGCGATGGTTATATTGCCTGGCCCGCGGAATGGGTGCACTTCTTGGTGCGACGTTACTGGGAAATGTTGGCGCGACCAAATGTGGCGTTCGATGAATTTTTACGTTGGTTTGATTTAATGGGCATGCAACGACATTTAAAAATTATATTGACGTATTCGCGTAAATTTCGTCGTGATCAGAATGAAAATTATTTAAAACATATTCCGCGCACATTAAATTATATTAAAACCGTGAGTGCGCGTTATCCGGAGTGTCAATCGTTTCTGTATTTTTTACAAGAAAATGGAGTGGAAAAATGCGCGGAATGATTTTGGCAGCAGGGCGAGGCGAACGCATGGGTGCCCTCACTTTAAATACACCTAAACCATTATTAAAAGTTGCCGGACGATATTTAATTGAATATGCAATTTTATCTTTAATCAAAATTGACGTGCGCGAAATTGTCATCAATATTTGTTACCATGCCGAAAAAATTAAAGCCGCATTAGGCGATGGTTCGCGTTATGGTGCAACCTTTTATTATTCTGAAGAAATGCCACCCGCATTAGAAACCGGTGGTGGAATTTATCAAGCGCTTTCGTTGTTGGGCTCGCAACCGTTTATTGTATTAAGCAGTGATGTGATTACCGATTATCCTCTCGATAAATTACCGACAACAGTTGATCATCTTGCGCATTTAATTTTGGTGGATAATCCGAGTTTTCATCCGCGTGGTGATTTTTGTTTGCGTGACGCATCGGTTTATCGCGCAGAGCAAAACCAATTTACTTTTGCCAATATTGGCATGTATCATCCCGCGCTTTTTGCGGATTGCCTGCCGGGTCGATTTCGTTTGGGTGATCTTTTGATTAAGGCATCAGCGCATGAAAAAATCACCGGGGAATATTATCGCGGAATTTGGCATAACGTGGGAACACCTGCGGATCTTCAAGCGCTTAACGCTCTGCCTGATAGCCTCCCAGCACACCTTTTTTAGAAAATACAATTTGCCATAGTTGCATGAGTCGTGCACGAAAACCGGCAGCGGAAATTAATAAATAATAATTCCACATGCGATAAAATCTTTCATCATACTCTGATTTCAATGTATCCCAGTGTTGATTAAAATTATGATTCCAACTCATCAAAGTTTTATCGTAATAAACACCAAAATTATGCCAATCTTCCATGACAAATAATCTTTCGTACGCTTTACCAATTTGCGCGATCGAAGGCAACATGCCGTTGGGAAAAATATATTTTGAGATCCAGGGGTCGGCTTTTGTGGCAGAAACATTTGTTCCGATGGTATGCAGTAAAAACAAACCATCATCCGATAAACAACGGTGCACGGTTTCCATATAGGTGCGATAATTCAAATGCCCGACATGTTCAAACATCCCAAGCGACACAATGCGATCAAAATTTTCTGACACATCACGATAATCTTGATAACGAATTTCAATCGGCAAATTCAGACAATTTTGTTTAGCATATTCATACTGCTTCATCGAAATCGTAATCCCAACAACTTCAACACCATAATTTTCTGCCGCATATTTTGCAAGTGCGCCCCATCCGCATCCGATATCCAACATGCGCATACCCGGTTTTAAATGTAATTTGCGACACGTCAAATCCATTTTTGCAATTTGTGCATCGTCTAAGTTGGTCGCGTCTTTCCAATAACCGCAGGTGTAATTCATGTTTTTATCGAGCATGGCTTTAAATAAGTCGTTACCAATGTCGTAATGTTTTTTTCCGACTTCAAGCGCGCGTTTTTTTGTTTGTAAGTTGATAATTTTGGCAAATAATATTTTGAGTGTCCATTGCAGATTTTTTTTTGCTTTTTCTTGAATGCTTGCGCGTAGCAATTTATAAAAAAAAACGTCGAGTGCGTCACAATCCCACCAACCGTCCATATATGCTTCGCCCAGTCCCAGGGAATAGGTGTTGAGGACACGTCCATAAAATTCTTCGCGATGAACTTGTATGTCGCCGGGTTTATTGCCGTTAATGGTGATATCGGCTTGCTGCAGGAGTTCATTAATGATTGATTTTGCAATATTAGTTGTCATGTTTTTCCTATTTCATCAACGCTTAATGGCCACCATCTTACACTGAACTTTAAGCTTCACTCAATGTGTTATTAATGTGTGCACTTCTATGATAATGTATCAGCAATAGTCCTTTAATCCTGTCTGTACAAACAAGCAAATTCTCATTTTTACCCCATCTCTTTAATTAACTTATTTATTTAGGAAAACAATATGACCTTAGCTATTATCTATAGCCGGGCAAGTTCCGGTATTGCGGCACCCCTGGTCACCGTCGAAGTGCATTTATCGCGTGGTATGCCGGGTTTAAGTATTGTTGGATTGCCTGAGGCGGCCGTCAAAGAAAGTAAAGATCGAGTGCGCAGTGCACTGCTCAATACGTATTTTGAATTTCCCACGCGTCGCATCACGATTAATCTTGCGCCTGCGGATTTACCCAAAGAAGGCGGACGATTTGATTTGCCGATTGCGCTCGGGATTTTAGCGGCATCGGGACAATTACCCACAGAAAAATTATCTCAATATGAATTTACTGGCGAGCTAGCATTATCTGGTGAATTGCGCGCCGTGCGGGGTGTGTTGCCGATGGCGCTTAGTGCAGAGCAAGCAGCGCGTCATTTAATTATCCCACATTGGAATGCAGGCGAAGCAGCGTTGGTCAAAAAAGCGTGTGTGTTTTCTGCAGAAAATTTATTGGATGTGTGCGCGCATTTAAAAGGTGAAATGCAATTACAACGCTGTGTGACAAAAATTGATACGCAATTGAAAGAAAATTTTTCCGATTTATCCGACGTGTGTGGGCAACTGCATGCAAAACGCGCGTTGGAAATTGCTGCAGCCGGTCGACACAGTTTGTTATTGATCGGCCCACCGGGTTCGGGAAAAACCATGTTAGCCAGTCGATTACCCGGTATTTTACCGCCCATGACGGATCAACACGCATTGGAAGTTGCCGCGATTGCATCGATCAGTCGCAATGGATTTGATTATCAAAAATGGTTGCATTTACCGTTTCGTTCTCCGCATCATAGTAGTTCAAGCGTTGCCTTAGTGGGCGGTGGACGTCCGCCACATCCGGGAGAAATATCGCTCGCGCATCGTGGCGTTTTATTTTTAGATGAGTTGCCAGAGTTTAATCGCCAAGTGCTCGAATCGTTGCGTGAACCGCTAGAATCTGGTTGCATCACAATTTCTCGAGCGGCGTTTCAATCTATTTTTCCCGCCGAATTTCAATTAGTCGCCGCGATGAATCCTTGTCCATGCGGATTTTTTGGTTGTCAGCGTAAAACTTGTCACTGTACATCGGAACAAATTCGTCGTTACATGGCAAAATTATCTGGACCATTATTAGATCGCATTGATATGCATGTGGAAGTGCCGATGATGACACCTGAATTATTATCCGCGCGTTCTCATGCGTCGAGTGAAAAAAGCGATGCCATCAAACAACGCGTGATGTTGGCCAGACAACGACAACAGGCGCGAAGCGGAAAATGTAACGCAGAATTATCCGTCAGTGAATTAGAACACACCTGCGTGTTGCATGACGCCGTGCAAACATTATTAAATAAAATTATTCATAAATTTAATTTGTCCGCGCGTGTGTATCATCGCATTGTGAAAGTTGCCCGCACCATCGCTGACATTGAAAATTGCGATTTAATTTCTGAAAATCATATTAGTGAAGCATTGAGTTTTCGTGCGTTGGATAAACCTAATTCGTTTATGCAGGGATAAATATTTTTTAAATTCTTTTTTATTTTACTGACTTTAATAAAAATCAGTTATAATAGAGACGGTAATAAGTAAGGTTGAACATTATAACTAATTGAATTTAATACATAAGATAATCATAACGATTAAGTGGTCGCGGAGGGTGTGTGCAATGCCAGTTATTTTTTATCCACAAGAAGATGAATTAGTCACCAGTTCGTTAGAGCAAAAATTAGAAGTTTTATTAGAATCCGCACGTCGCTATAAAGCGGTTATCTTGGATGCTGCAAATAGAACGATTGCACCTGCGAGCGAAAAAAATCGTACCACCCCACGTGATCTTCTCTACGCTTATAACTGGGAAGAAATAGCAAAACTATTGCATGAAATTCGCGATCTCCCTGAAGGCACACCTTCCGCCAAAATATATAAAGCAGACAAACTCAAAAAATTGGCTGAAGTGTATGAGGTGTTACGCGGCGCGAAGATGGCGAAACTGGAAGCCGTGCGTCTTGCCTTGATTAATGAAGCGAGTCAATTAAGTGGTTCGCAAGTTGCTTAAAGACATCACTTATCTTGTTGTGCAGCGTGACTCAATCGGAAAAGACATCACACGCATTTTATTACAAGCTCCAAAGCAGGATGCTTTGCGTTATCATGCTGGACAATACGTTAAAGTTGTTCATCCCGATGGAAAACTTTCACCATTATCAATTGCCTGTAGTCCTCACGATTATTCGTTCATTGAATTGCATATTGCCCATCCTGATTCAAATCATTTTGCGCGCGAAATTTTATTAAAAATTTCTGCAGAAAAAAAATTAACATTGCGCGGTCCTTATGGTTGTTCGACCGAGTTTGCAGCGCAGCGCGATCAACCTATTATTTTTCTCGCACGGGGCACAGGTTTTGCGCCGGTCAAATCAATCGTAGAAGAATTAACACGATTAAACACCTATCCATCGATGCATTTATACTGGAGTGCGACCGCCCCTGAAGAATTGTATTTGCACGAATTAGCTCAAGGTTGGATGAACGAATTGCAAAATTTTTCTTACACGCCGGTGTTAAGTCGACCGCATACGCATTGGCAAGGAAAAATAGGATTATTGCAGCACGTTATTTTAGAAAACCATTCTGATCTTTCACCTTATCGAATATATGCAAGTGCACCTGAGTCTATTGTGCATGACGCATTACAAGATTTTTTGACTGCGGGATTGAAACGAGAAAATTATTTTTCAGATGTGTTTGGGTATGATCATTTGAAATAAAAGAAGCTGTGTCATTTTAGATGGATTCCCGCCTTCGCGGGAATGACACGTGTGCGAGCCTGTGTCATTCCCTCGAAGGCGGGAATCTATTTATCCAATTAATTCATAATAAAGATCGATCCAATCTGGATTTGTTTCTTCGATTAAACTTATTTTCCAATTACGATTCCATTTTTTAATTTGTTTTTCACGCAAGATAGCTGTGTTGATATCATTGTGCGTTTCAAAATACACCAATTCGTGAACGGAATATTTTTTGGTAAATCCATCAGCAAGCTTTTCTTTATGAATGGAGATTCGCTTTAATAAATCGTTTGTGACTCCAATGTATAAAGTGCCGTTTTTCCTGCTTGAAATAATATAAACATAGAATTCTTTTGATAACATAATATCGCCTTCAAATTAAGTGTTGTGATTAAATTAGGATAGATTCCCGCCTTCGCGGGAATGACACGTGGGCGGAGAGAGACTCTGCTGACATGGTTTCATGAGTATGCGCGCGCCGTGTCATTCCCGCGCACGCGGGAATCTATTCTGAAAATGTCATAGTGCTTATTTTAGATGGGTTCCCGCCTTCGCGGGAATGACACGTGGGCGGATTTCGTGAGTATGCGCGCGCCGTGTCATTCCCGCGCATGCGGGAATCTATTCTGAAAATGTCATAGTGCTTATTTTAGATAGATTCCCGCCTTCGCGGGAATGACACGTGTTAAGCTTGCTCAAGCACAGCTTTCAACTTCTGCATCGCATTTTTTTCAAGTTGACGAATACGTTCAGCCGAAACTTGGAATTTATCTGCTAATTCTTGCAATGTCGATTTTTCTTCAGCGAGCCAACGTGCCTGAAGAATTTCTTGGCTGCGTTCATCGAGTTGCGTCAGCGCATGTTGTAAACTCGAATGTGATTGTTTGGCCGAATCAGTCGAAATTAATTGTTTTTCAGGATTAAAACGATGATCTTCGAGATAACCCGCGGGTGCAAAATGGAATCCATCTTCGTCATCATCATCGTGCGCATCAAATGGCGTGTCGGAGGTGCTTAACCGCATTTCCATTTCACGTACCGTTTCAGGTTTAACCCGTAAATCTTTCGCAACTTCCATGACTTCTTCAGACGTTAACCAACCTAAATGTTTTTTCATGTTGCGTAAATTAAAAAATAATTTACGTTGTGCTTTTGTCGTCGCAACTTTCACAATGCGCCAGTTACGTAAAACAAATTCGTGAATTTCAGCTTTGATCCAGTGCATGGCAAACGTGACCAGACGTACACCAACTTCAGGATTGAAACGCTTGACCGCTTTCATCAACCCAATATTGCCTTCTTGAATTAAATCATTTAACGGCAACCCATAACCCATATAACCACGTGCCACACGCACCACATAGCGCAAATGAGCCAATACCAATCCTTTCGCGGCGGCAAGATCATTGGTTTTATAGAGACGAGTTGCCAGTGCAAGCTCTTCGGCTTGAGTTAGCATAGGTATTTGATTTACATGACTAATATAGGTTTCAAGACTGCTGATGGGCAGATGCAGATCGAGGGTTTGAAGTGAAGTATTATCCATATTTAGCACTCTGTTTTATTGAGTGCTAATATACTAAAATTTTTAGAAAATAGCCAATTTTCGTGACGCCCCGTAGAGCGTCACTAAAAAAATTAAGCAGTTTTGTTAAACCGTCTTTCTGATGTCTCATTTTGTTTTTCTGTGGGCTTATGTTCTTGCTGCGGATCTTTTCCAGCTAATCGATTAAAAGCAAACATAAGAAATGGATTTTTACGTAGATCAGTTGTGAATGTTGGATAAGTTGATCCAGACGCGGATGTTGATTCTACTGCCTGAGAATCAGGGACTAAATCAGGCATCGGATCATTGTCATTAGTAAGACTGTATGCATAGGCGGCAGGTGTTTCACAACCGAATGGGCCATCAGCAAATTCACCTGTGCGAGATATACAAACATTGTTAGTTGGATCGGCCAAAGGGGATCCTATGTCTGGAAGATATTCTAAGTTGACATAGTCTACAGCACGTTGACGCGCATCTTCGGGCGTAGGATAGCCAATCACAGGACCGACTGCTAAGAATTCGTTTGTAATAGGATGGGAACCAAACATCACATTTAAAGTGCCATTGACCCAATCGGGAGGATAAGTTCCATCGGGGCAATAATCTTGAACCTGAAAAGGGAAGGTATAAAGCTGACCGGCTTGGGCGATTGTTTGGAAATCATTTGCTGTGTAACTGAAACAATTAGGACACGGTATCGGACAGGGAGGTGGTGTAGAACCAACAAAATTGGCGGCAAACACGCCTGCACCCACTCCGCATGCTAATAAAAATAATCCTGATGCGCACATTGATATAGAGCATCTTTTTGGATTTGTTGTTCCGGAATTTTCACCATTTGTTGCAATTGTACCGGTGAGATTTCCACCGCTATAGATTCTTGTGAAATCTGAATCTTGCATTTTCTTATCCTTAAAAAAACGCCAAGTCTATCGATGTAGATTTATCGAAGCAAGAAATTTTTCTTTACATTATTTTTGCTGCTGCAAATATTTCGTGACAGCAATCCAAGAACCCATCAGACCTAATGACATGCTCATCACCAACAAAATTACAATCGTCGTCAATCCCATCCCAGCGAGATGAAAATCACTACTATATAATTCTGCAAGACGATGCGCAGGATTTTTGAGAAGTAATAAAAAAAATTCCACTAACAACCAGGCAATTATTCCACCCAGTAATCCGTACGCGATTCCCGCATAGAGAAATGGGCGACGAATAAACGCATCAGTGCCACCAATTAATTGGATCACTTCAATTTCTTTTTGATGTTGTTCAGTGGTGGAACGAATCGTGTCATTGATAATCAGTAACACTGCAAGCCCTAAAAAAATAGCCAGTGCATACATGATGCGATGGGTCAGTGTGATCAGTGATGCTAGGCGTTTCACCCAGAGAATATCGAGTTGCACATTGTCCACGATATCAAAACGTTTCATGCGAGCTTGTAAATGTTCTAATGCGGCAGGTGTGCTTGCTTTCTCAGTGGGTAAAATGACAATGACCCAAGGTAGCGGATTATTTTGTAAATCACCGGGGGTGACATCAAAACCTGCTTGTTTCTGCAATTCTTTTAAACCGTCAGCGGGTGAAATAGCGCGTGCACTTTTGATATCTTTTTCTGTTTGTAAGTCGCGCGCGAGTGCTTGAGTTTCATTTTCGGTAACGTTGTCTTTCAAATAAAGTGTGATTTGCATGGTTTGTTGAAACGTGTTGCTGAGTAACTCTGCATTTTTTAAGGCGACAAATAAAACGGCTGGCAGTGCCAATGTAATGCCAATGATTAAACATGTCATAAAACTCGCAAACGGTGCGCGAATTAAATTTCCTAAACTATATAATCCGGCTTGGCAGTGACGCGCAAAATAATTTTTTAACATGGCAGTTTCCCTTCTGACAAGGTAATCACACGATGTTTTAATTTGTGGATGAGTGGCAGATCGTGACTGGCAATTAACATCGTCATGCCCAGTTGATTAAATTGCTGAAATAAATCCATGATTTCAGAGGCAAGATCGGGATCTAAATTTCCTGTGGGTTCATCCGCCAGCAAAATCGCCGGTTTGTTGATAATCGCACGTGCAATTGCAACACGTTGTTGTTCGCCAATCGAAAGTTCGTTTGGAAAACATTTTTGTTTATTGTGTAAATTCATTTTAGCGAGCACGGCGCGTGCGCGATTTTGAATATCGCGATAGGGTGCGCCTGCGACAATGAGCGGCAGCGCAACATTATCGAGCACGGAGCGATCGGTTAAAAGATTCGGTGTTTGAAAAATAATTCCGATACTGCGCCGAAAGGCGGGAAGATGACGGGGTTTTAATCGATTGAGATGATGATCGCCGACAATCAACTGACCTTGTGAGGCCATTTCAATCGCAGCAATTAATTTCAGTATGGTGCTTTTCCCGGCACCTGAATGCCCGGTTAAAAATGCAAATTCACCGGCCGCTAAATCAAAACTCACATTATCTAATGCAAGATATCCATTTGCGTAACGCTTACTGACATGTTGTAAACGAATCATGATTCACTCTCGAAAAGTGCCGTAACAAATTCGTGAGCATCGAAAGGTCTCAGATCATCGATGCCTTCCCCGACCCCGATAAAACGAATTGGAATCCTTAATTGTTTTGCAATAGCAAACAGCATACCACCTTTTGCTGTGCCATCTAATTTAGTGAGAACCAATCCAGTCACACTCATCGCTTCATTAAATTGTGTTGCTTGCGTCAATGCATTTTGTCCAATCCCTGCATCAAGAATTAATAATGTTTCGTGTGGTGCCGTGGGATCAATTTTCGTGAGCACACGTTTAACTTTTTTTAATTCTTCCATCAGATTGGTTTGGGTGTGTAAGCGTCCTGCGGTATCTGCAATTAACACATCGACATTGCGCGCTTTCGCGGATTCCATCGCATCATAGATGACAGCAGCGGTATCTGCACCCGGTTGTTGTGCAATGACCGGAATCTGATTACGCTCGCCCCAAATTTGTAATTGCTCGATGGCGGCCGCGCGAAACGTATCGCCCGCGGCTAACATGACTTTGTGGCCGTTCGCTTGCAATTGCTTGGCTAATTTACCGATCGTTGTCGTTTTGCCCGAGCCATTAATTCCAACCACTAAAATAACGAACGGTTTTTTTTCTGTATTTATGCTGAGTGGTTGCGCGCACGGTTCTAAAATCGTTTGCATCTCATCTTGCAAACATTGCAATGCCGCTTCCGTATTATTTAATTCTTTGCGCGCCAATTTTTGTGTTAAATGCTTCACCAAATGTTCTGTCGCTTCAATCCCCACATCGGCGGTTAATAATTCTGTTTCAATTAAATCTAATACATCTTGATCCAATGTTTTTTTGCCCAGAATTAAATTCGCAATCCCATTGGCAAATTTAGTGCGTGTTTTTGTCAGACTTGTTTTGAGGCGTGTGAAAAACCCCACTTTTTCTGCAGAAGTTTCAGGTTGGTGCTCTGGTTCTGATGATTTTTTTCGTTTTAATATATTAAACATAGTATATTCCAGTAGAGCCAATTGCTGGATAATAGTAACATAGCGAGGTTAAGAAATCATGACTCAAGGCAATGTACGAATCATTGGCGGGCAATGGCGCGGTCGCAAATTAAAAGTGCCTGAGGTGCTCCATTTACGTCCCACCCCTAATCGTGTCAGAGAAACATTATTCAATTGGTTGCAGTCGGTTGTGCCCGGCGCACATTGTCTGGATGCGTTTGCCGGCAGTGGTGCATTAGGATTTGAAGCATTATCCCGTGGTGCCGCGCACGTTGTCATGGTGGATGAGGCGCGCCAAGTCGTCAGTTTATTGCAAGAAGAATTAAAATTATTTAAAGCAAACAATGCAGAAGTGTATTGCGCGAACGTGCCCACACAATTAAAAAAACCGCTCAAACCCTTTGATATTGTTTTTCTGGATCCACCTTTTTCCGACAACAAATTACAAGCGTGTTGTTTTTATCTGGAAGAACATCAATTTTTGGCAAAACAAGCGTATATTTATTTAGAAGCGCCTGAGTTGTTGACGGAGACATCTTTACCCACCGATTGGCAACTCATCAAAAAAAAGCGGGCAGGCCAAGTCGCATATCATTTGGCGCAACGCTCGGAGTCCTGCTAAACTGCCGCAATGATTTTTTTACGGAGCAGGCAGCGTGAAAGAAATAAAAAAACCACGTCTTTTGACGGGCGATACACCGACAGGTCGATTGCATTTAGGCCATTGGGTCGGTTCATTAGAAAATCGACTTGCATTACAGCAGGATTATGATTGCTATTTTCTGATTGCGAATATCCATGCATTTACCACACGCCTCGAACGTCCGGAAGAAATTCGCCAAAGCGTGATGGATGTGGCGAGTGACTGGTTAGCCGTCGGCATGGATCCGAAAAAAAGCACCATGTTCATTCAATCAGAAATTCCAGCGATCGCGGATCTCACTTTTTTATTTAGCATGTTGCTTCCTTTTCCGCGTGTCATGCGTAATCCTACGATTAAAGATGAAATTCGCGATAAAGGATTAGGTGATAATTATTCATTCGGATTTTTGCTGTATCCCGTCGGCCAGGTCGCCGATATTTTAGCGTTTCGCCCCGAGATTGTACCGGTCGGCGAAGATCAAGTGCCGCACATTGAAATGACCCGAGAAGTGGCGCGCCGTTTTGATCAACTCTATTGCGGTGTTGATTCGCACACCGAAGATAAAGATTATGTCAAAAAAGGTGGGTTGTTTCCGATTGTGGATGTTAAGTTGGGACGTGCACAGCGCTTAGTTGGTACGGGGACACCGAATGCAGAGGGCAATTTGTTGAAAATGTCCAAATCACTTAACAACGCAATTTTTCTGTCAGATGATGCAGACACCATTACGCGTAAAGTCATGGGCATGTATACCGATCCGAAACGATTGAAAGCCACTGATCCGGGCAGTACGGAAAATAATCCACTGTGGATTTTTCATGAAACATTTAATCCAGATAAAGCCTGGGTGCAGGACGCTGCAGAGCGTTATCGTCAGGGCAAAATTGGCGATGTGGAATGTAAAAAACGCTTGATTGAAGTGTTGGTCAATTTAATTGAGCCGATTCGTCAACGCCGTTTGGTTTTTGAGCGCGATCCGGCGCAGGTTTTAAGTATTTTGCAAGAAGGCACGGCGCGTGCAAATGTTGTTGCAAATGAAACACTTAGGTTGACTAAACAGATGATGAAACAGGATTATTTTTAAAGCCATTTCTGCTATAATGATGATATCTAATACAAGTGAGGCGAAAAAAAGATATGGTCAAGATACCTGGTTTTGGTGATTTAAAAAAGATTGGGACAGATATCATCGATTCTGCTAAAACGGTGAAGTTAGGTGAAATGGTTGATAAAGTAAAAACGAGTGTAGGTTCTGTCGGGAAAAAAAGTTCGGCGGCAGCCACACCCGGAGATGATCAACTGAAAAATGCATTACAAAATATCCTTGGAACAGTGAGCGAATTAAATTCCATCATTGCTGCAGAGGCTAACTTAGTTAAAAAAATGCAGAAGGAATTAACAGAGCTTGCACGCATGGCAGACTCTTATCAAAAAATAGTTGTGGCAAATGAAGAGGACAAAAAAAATGATGAACCAAAAGCAACAGAGTGATTTAACGGAATATCGCACATTTGGTTTGCCGCTATTAGCGCTGATGGGTTTGATCGCATTGGCGGGAATTGTTTTGGCAGTGGTGGTGAGTTTAGTTTTCTAAAAATGTGACCCTGTTATTTGACTAATTTATCCAACTGCGCCTGCGTTTGTTTTTGAAACTCAAAAGGATTCGCGATATCGTTAAATACATCACTATTTCCACCAAATGGATTGATCGTCACAGCGCCATAACCGAGTATTTGTCCAAGTAAACTTTGATCCACTGTCATGTTTGAAACTGTCGCCAACCGCAATTCGTTCGCATGACGATTAAAAAAACCTTCTTTCATCATGACGCGTTTGTTGGTCACAACAAATCTTGCCGTGATGTATTCTAACCATTGATTGACTCCGGTGAAAACGGCGGCAATGGCAGGTGCAATGGCGGCTTTGACCACGAGAGAATTAGGCGTTAACAGGAAAGCGATGGTGCCAAGAACCCAGACGAGAGGCACAAAAAAAATAATATAATGTTTTTTCGTGCGATAAATAATTTCTTCACCTTCTAATAAATTTTTTTCAATGCTCATCGTGACGTATTCCTATATATGAAAAAATTGTCCCACACCGGTTAAAAACATTTGCACTGCCATGGTGGTTAATATCATCCCCATTAATCGTTCGATCGCAATGAGTCCACGTTCGCCAAAAAATCGACGTAGACGATTCGCAAACACTAAAATCACGGTACAAACAAACCAAGCAATAAATAACGCTAACATCCACAACCAAATGTGACGCGGTTGTTGATTCGCAAACAGCATCACCATCGTGAGCGTCGAGGGACCGGCAATCAGTGGAATGGCGAGTGGCACAATAAACGGTTCACCAATTTGTTTAATACGTTGATTATCATTTTCTTGGGGAAAAATCATGTGAATCGCAATTAAAAATAAAATAATACCACCCGCAATGCTCAGTGCAGGTTCTGATATTTGCATGCCTTTCAGAATATATTTTCCGAAAAATAAAAATGCGGTGAGAATAATAAATGCGATAAAAGTTTCACGTAAAATAATTTTTTGACGTCGTTCGGGGGCGACTTTATTGAGGATGGCTAAAAACACTGGAATGTTTCCCAGCGGATCCATCACTAATATTAATGTAATTGTCGCAGTGTAAAGTGTCATGTCATTATCGCCTAAAACAATGATGGTATCATTTTAGCTAAATTCGCGCGTTCTTTCACTGCTTCATTGGTTAATACAAATCCATACAAATGGCGCTGTTCATCATAAAACAATGCGCGCACATTCGAGTCAGTCGTCTCAATTTCCCAATTGCCCTCAATATTTTTGGGTGGCGGACAGACGACAATCGGATGGGCGGGCGTTTTGACAACCACCGGCATGGCAGGATAGAGCACGGCGGTGCGCGTGCCAGTCAGTGTTTTTGCCAACGCGCGTGCGCAGTTTAGCAATGGCGTAATGTAGGGCAACACATGACCTTCGACTTCACTGCAATCACCCAATGCATAAATATCCGGCTGACTCGTTTCAAGAAAACGATTCACCACAATTCCACGATTGGTCACAATGCCAGTGACTTTTGCGAGAGTCGTATGCGGTCTTAACCCAATGGCCGATAAAACAAAATCCACTTCGATGACGTTATTGTTGGATAATTCAAGACAATAAACCCCGTTTTCCATTTTATCGATGCGCGTGGCAATGCTGGGTAAATGAAAATGCACCCCATTTTGCTCGAGCGCGGTTTGCAAAACTCGCCCAACAGTCTCAGGCACAAGTAAATCGAGCGGTGCTTTGACCGGTGCGATGATATGCGTTTCATAGCCCGCATTACTTAAATCATTGGCAAATTCACAACCGATGAGTCCCGCACCCAAAATCGCAATCTTTTTTTTATTTTCAATGAGGTCACGAAATTCCGCGTAATGATAAATATGATTGATCGACAATATTTCTTTGACGGCATCGCCTGCCAGTTCAGGGCGAATGACATCAGCGCCGCACGCTAACACCAGTTTGCTATAACCGATTTGATCGTCATTGACGGTAATCAATTTTCTCGCAGGATCAATCGCGGTGACGCGCGCCCGCGTTTTGATGATGGCATTCAGTTCTGAAGCCATCTGGGTAGCATTGGCAGTGGGTAATGTTTCTGCGGTTTTACCACTGGTGAGCGCGGTGGACAGTTGCGGCTTAGAATAAAATTGCCCCTCATCCGCCGTTACAATGGTGAGCGGCGCGCTATTATCCAGTTTGCGAAACTCACGCGCAAGCTGGTATCCTGCAAGGCCAGTACCAATGATAACGATAGGATGAGACATAGTTTTAAGTCCGACTTGATTGAAACCATATTATAGGCGCAACCATGCAGAAAAAAAATCAATTAACATGGCAAAAACATCCAGGAATTGCAGTACCCGATTATTTGCATACGTGGTTATTTTATCCAGGTTCGTTTATGCAACGGTTACGTGCGTGTGGCGCCCAAAATCCCAAGGTCAACGTATTGCGTCAACAATGGCTTTTTCCTTTATTGGATGAAAAGCTTCAATTAGACATTCCACCACGCACGTATGCTTTGGTTCGAGAAGTGCTTATTTTTAGCGAACAAAAAAAATGGATGTTTGCGCGCACGGTGTTTCCACGCGAAACGCTGACCGGAAATGAACGCTGTTTGGCACGTTTAAAAAGTCGTTCGCTGGGATCTGTTTTATTTAGAGATCCAAATTTACAACGCAGTGAATTTGAAATTGCCTGTGTGCATTCCAACACGCAATGGTATGAGGATATCACTAAAAATTGCAATATTCGCGCAGGCGAAAATGACATGTGGGCACGTCGTTCGCTTTTTGTTTTGCAACATAAGTCCTTGTTGTTAACAGAAGTTTTTTTGCCAGATATGAATCAATTATGCAATTAAACTATTTTTTACAATTGATGCGTTTAAATAAACCGATCGGAATTTTTTTATTGTTGTGGCCCACATTGTGGGCGTTATGGTTGGCGAGCAATGGCGAACCGGATATTTTCATCGTGTCAATTTTTGTGATGGGTGTGATTGTCATGCGTTCAGCTGGTTGTGTGATCAATGACATTGCCGATCGTCATATTGATAAACATGTTGAACGCACACGCACACGTCCACTCACCGCAAATAAAATCACGCTTTCCCAAGCCCTCCTATTATTTTTTGTGTTGATGTGCACTGCATTTATTCTCGTGTTATTTTTAAATCGTTTTACTATTTTGCTTGCGTTTATCGGCGCATTTCTCGCGAGCATTTATCCATTTTTAAAACGCTACACTCATTTACCCCAAGTCGGTTTGGGACTGGCGTTTGCCTGGGGCGTGCCAATGGCGTTTGCTGCTGTGAATAATACAATTAGCGCAGCGGATTGGATTGTTTTTCTTGCTGCGGTGATTTGGCCATTGATGTATGACACATTGTATGCAATGGCTGATCGCGCTGATGATGCAAAAATTGGAGTGAAGTCAACCGCCATTTTGTTTGGCGCATGGGACAGATTTATCATTGGACTATTGCAACTGAGTTTTTTAGGGGTGCTATTCACGGTGGGATATTTATTTGCATTACGTTTTAGTTATTTTGTTGCTTTGTTTTTTGCATTGTTACTGTTTGTGTATCAACAATGGTTGATTAAAGATCGTCATCCGGCAAGTTGTTTTAAAGCTTTTTTAAATAATAACTGGGTGGGCTTGATTATTTTTATTGGAATTTTATTCGCATGAAAATTGTTGCAGATGAAAATATTTTTTTAGTCAATGCGTATTTTGGCGATGAGCACACACTGTTATTGAAACCAGGACGTGCCATTACACAATCTGATTTAATCGATGCGGACATATTATTAGTGCGCTCAGTGACAAAAGTGAATGCAGCATTATTAAAAAATACCCGTGTTAAATTTGTGGGAAGTGTCACAACCGGTGCCGATCATATCGATCAAGCGTGGTTACACGCGCACGGAATTCAATTGAGTGTTGCAAGTGGCTGCAATGCGACCGCCGTGGTTGAATATGTTGTTTGTGTGATTGCTGCTTTACAAAAAATGCAATTGTTGACAGAAAAAAATCTGCGCGCCGGTGTGGTTGGTGTCGGTCGGATCGGGGGTGCGGTTGCAAAGATATTTGAAATATTGGGTTTTAATGTCGTGTTATGCGATCCATTGCGCCAAGATATTTTATCCACAAAATTCGATGCGCTCACTGATCTTGATGTTATTTCTCTGCATACACCTTTGACGCACGAGGGCGCGTATCCAACCTATCACTTAATGAAACAAGATTTTTTAGCGCGGCAAAAAAAGAATTGTGTGTTATTAAATAGTGGTCGTGGTGCGGTGATTGACACTGCGCAATTAAAATTATATGGACAAGAATTATTATGGTGTTTTGATGTGTGGGAAAATGAACCCAACATTGACGCTGAAATCCTTGAATCAGCGCTCATTGCAACACCGCATATTGCGGGTTACTCGCTGCAAAGTAAGTATCGCGGAATCAAAATGATTTATGATGATGCGGTGCGGCAAGGTGTTATTGAGCAGGCATCGATAAAAGATATTCCTTATCCTAAAAAAATAATTTCTTTTCACAATGCTACATTGGATTGGCGTGAGGTGGTGTTAACTATTTTTGATCCGTTGGCTGAAACCAAAAAAATGAAACAGACGTTGCTTGAAGATGAAAATCAATTTGATAATTTAAGAAAAAATTTTCAAGAGCGTGATGAATTTGGGTTTAGTGAATTGCGTGAGATTAGGCTAGCGGAAAACGATCGCGTTATTTTACAGCAATTGGGGTTATCGTCATTGCGAGGAGCGTAGCGACGAAGCAATCCAGGTTTTTTTTATAATATTTATGGATTGCTTCGTAGCTACGCGACTCGCAATGACGATAGTGATTATGACTGAGTAGATGCAATCAAATAATTTTGAGTAACATCCGTCGGAGATCCTTCTTGCATAATCTCACCCTGCTGCAACCAAAGCGCACGATCGCAATACGTTTTAACAGCGCCCATGTCATGCGTAGATAAAACCACAATGCGTGAGCCTGAAATCAATTTTTCTAATCGTCCTTTCGCTTTGATGCGAAAGGTTTCATCTCCTGCGCCAATCACTTCATCTAAAATTAAAATATCCGGAATAAAATGCGTGGAAATGGCAAAAGCCAGTCGTAAATACATTCCGGTCGAATAAGTTCTGACCGGCAGATTAATAAATTCACCCAGCTCAGAAAAAGCCACAATGTCATCGATCGCTTGACGGGCTTTTTTGAAAGAAAAACCCATAAAAACGAGGCGGAATTCAATATTTTTTAATCCAGAGGCGTTGGGATCCATGCCAAGCGTAAAATCGGTCAGTGCACTGATATTTCCTTTCGTCACAATGGAACCGCTGGTCGGAGGATACACGCCTGATAACACGCGTAATAATGTTGTTTTTCCAGCGCCGTTATGCCCAATCAAACCCAGACGACAACCATCTTCAATTTTTAATGATATATCGCGTAACGCATGCACATAGGTGACAAGTTTTTCTTGTTGTTCATGACGACGCAACACGCCACCGACTTTATGATTCACCAGTGATTGAAGAGAATGAGAAAAATGTCCCATCAACGGATATTTCAAATGTACAGACGAAAGCTCAATCATAGTTAAATCCAGTAAATCGTATATCGACTCATTTTCTTAAAAGTGATAATAGATACAACACTAATTAGCAACGTCCATGCTGAGAGAGAAATCAGGGCCCATGAATTCACCGGTAAGCCCAGTAATGGATTTCTGAGTAATTCCAACAATGAGGCAAACGGATTAATATACGCGTATTTTTGATATTGCTCCGGCAGAAAACTCACTTTCCACATAATCGGTGAAACTAAAAAAATGATTTGAAATAATAATGAAACCAACTGAATCAGATCACGAAATCGCGTGCAGATGGTTGCAAGCAAATAACAGGAAAAAAATACAAAAATAAATGCCAACACAACGCCGGCCAAAAAAGAAAGCGTAATTGCAGGATGCACTGCGCTCGACCATAACAGCAGAATGATAACGGTCGGCACGTTATGCAAGAGAATAAGAAGATTTCGATAAATATGTGCGCCGATTGAAATCATGAAAGGTAATTTATCATTCATGTAAAGGCGTGCATCCGAAACAAATGCGCCAGTGCTGTCGTTAATGGTTTGCGATAAAAATAAATAGACGATATGACCGACACCGACATAAGGAAGATATTCGGAAATTTTCATGCGCCAGATTAACGACCACACCATGCCGGTGCAGAGAATTTGGATGAGTGTGGTAATACTCAACCAAGCTTGACCGAATTTGGAACGCGCGTAACGTGAACGCAGTGCCGTGATCCCCAGTAAATGCACCACGCGCCAGTTGGTGGCAGCATATCGAATATCACTGATCATGGATAAATTAGCCATGCTGCATGACCTTTTTAAACGTCTCGCCATATTTTTTAGCGGAATCAGCCCAGCAAATGGATAATTGTCGTGTTTCCATGAGATTCAGTTGGCGCGCTTCTTCGGATGACATCAACTCATGAATACGTCTCTGTAATTCTTGAGTATTGGTAAAATCGACCGCGTAATGTGTTGGCGTGCTCATTGCTTGTGGCGATTGCTCAAACACATGTCGCCCTAAATTGACTAAGCTGGGTGTGCCAACTGAGGCTGCTTCAAATTGTGGATACACACCGCGTCCACCTTCCACATAACTTGGATGCATGACAAGATCCGAAATATAGTAAAGCAGCGCGTGTTGTGGATTTGAAACACGAGTAATTTCGTGAATGCGTTCATATAACGCAGGATACAAATTTCGCATGTCGTCGGATAATTCCGCCGTAAAAATAAATTGATAACGAAATTCTGTTTCGTTCTGCACAAGATTATTCAAAAATTCGAGCAATAAATTAAAACCTTTGTACGGACGTATTTGCGTTGAAATCATTAACACACGATCGCGCGGCGTTAATTTATATAACAGGCGCCATAAAATTGATTTATTCAGCAAGTCATGAACTTGTTTGTTGTTCGCTTCTTTGTAAGTGAGCGCAAGATATTCTGATTTAGCCCACAGGTTAAGCAAACCATCTTTGTTGCGTCGACCAATGGCATCCAATTGGTTGTAAAATTCAGAATAATCTGGGTTGCCATTATTAATAATTTCAATTTTCTCTGGGCTGACTTGAAAAACGTTGGTCAAAAAATCTTTGTTTGCTTGCGATTGAGTAATGAGTAATTCAGCATCGCGATAGAGGCTCGCAAAATGCTTAAAAAGAAATGCATTGATATCAGCAAAATCTTTGTATTCAAAAACAAACGGATCCCAGAATGAAAAAATTTTTTTTGCGCGTAACCATCCTAGCGCCGGAATGCCAGGAACTGGTATCCAAAAAACTTTGCGATCGGGGAGAAATAAATTCCAACGTTGTAAAAAAGCATAGAGATGCACGTAAAACACATATTGAACACGCTGCACAAGACCAGACGTCAGTTTTTTGCGCAACCAGGACAATGGTTTAATTTTGGTGATGATAAATTCGATTGTTCCATCATTTTTGGTGTCACCTTTTTTCACATTTTTATATCGAGCGGTGAAACCAAAGGTTTTAATCTGGATGTTGGGATATTTTGCCGCGAGACCCGCGAGTTCGAGCGCATGATTTTTTGAAACAACCATCTGACAAATAATGTCGCGGGGTAAATGCTCAAGAATATTTTCAATGGTGCGACTAATCCCTTCGCCATTCCAAGAATTTTTAGGCGACAACGGTATCCAAATAACAAGTTCTGATGAATTAGACATGTAAATTTTCCCAAGAAATAAATTGTCGTGCGCGATCATCAATAATGCAATCGACGATTGGTTTTCCCATGATGAGTTGGTCGTAGACAAAACCATAATTGTCTAACCAGAGCTTGGTGACTTTGTATTGTTCCCAGCCGCGTGCCGTCCAAAAAATAATGGTGTTATCATTTTCTTTGAGCAAGCGAATCGCTTCAACGGCTCCCGCAACGGGTTTTGCCAGCGGACGCTCAAATGTTCGTTCTTCAGTACAGATGGTGCCATCAATATCGATAGCCAATACTTTGTTGCGCAGATTACGCAAGGAATCGGTAAAAGTCACGTCTAGCCCTCTTCATTTCAAGTGAACGGAATTCGCGATGGCGTGTCGCGATACCAAAAGTTTCGGAAATCAGCAGTTCAATCGCAGGGAAGCCTGCTTCGATTGCTGCGGTGACACCGCCTCCCAGTCGAGCATTAATCTCAATCAAATAACAAATGTTATCTTTACCCATCGTTTGAATGGTAATCGGCCCCGAAAATAAACCGCTCTGCACAATCTTTTCGATGAGCTCACGCTCAGCCGCTTGAGGTTGGCGTACAATGCAGTGATCAACTTCGCCATCAATGACGGCCATACGATCACGCGATGCGATATGAAATGTGCCATCGCGCGCAATATACACATCGTGAGTTGTCTCTGGACCTTCAATATATTCCTGAATCACATGGGTCGCAAATAAATCATCGGTCACGTCAGCCAGTGTTTCGAAAATAAAAATTCCTTTACTGCCAAAACCTTGTTTGGGTTTTGCAATCACGCGTTTTGTAGAGTGATCATTTACCCCGAAACAGGTTGGATGAGTCACCCCGTATTTCTGACAAAATTGCGCCGTTAATTCTTTATCCAAAGCAATTTCAGCACCGGCCAAACTGGATGCCACAATGGTGTCATGTTGGGTGGCGAGTCTTGCTAGTGCGGGAATAGCCGCATCCATACACGCAATAAACAAGGTGGGTCGACCATCCTTGCCATAAAGACTTTCTAACAATGAATCAAATGCCTGGGTTTGAAACTTAGGTCCTGCCAAAATGGTGGCATGACTGGCAATCGGGTAAAATTTCTCATCTTTTTCAATGGAGTAAAAGACCGGTTGAATATTCCATGCGTGACCGATCGTCTGGATTTGTTCCGCTAACGTCACCCGTCTGGCTCCGCCGAGAAAAACAATATTGGTCGTTATGCGGGTAGACATGCTTCCAATCACCCTTTAATCGGTAAAAATAGCAGTAAAGGCTATGATATCGCACTTTTTTTGTCAAGATTTTTACGCGTGGTTTGGGAGGTTATTCTGCAATAAACCCACCGGATTGCAGCTTGAATAAATGGGCATAAATGCCATTATTTAGCCTAATCAATTCCTCATGCGAACCTTCTTCCACAATTCTCCCGGCATCAAACACTAAAATCCGATCCGCATCCAAAATCGTTGAAAGACGATGCGCGATCATGATTGACGTTCTGCCATGGGTGAGTGTGTACAATGCATCTTGGATCGCACGCTCACTTTCAGAATCAAGGGAACTGGTGGCTTCATCCAAAATAAGAATGGGACGATCCGCCAAAATTGCGCGTGCAATGGCAATGCGTTGTCGTTCACCGCCCGATAATTTCACGCCACGTTCACCGACGAGCGTTTCATATTTTTGCGGTAAACTTAAAATAAATCCTTCAATATGCGCTTTTTGCGCGGCGGCATGAATTTCATCCTGCGTCGCATCGGGTTTTGCATAGGCAATATTTTCTCGGAGGGTGCGATGAAACAAAATGGGATCTTGCGGTACCAATGCAATTGAACTGCGTAACGATTGGCGCGAAGCATGCGCGATATCTTGTCCATCAATTAAAATACGTCCCTGTTGAATGGGATACAAACATTGTAATAAACGAATAAAACTTGTTTTACCGCCGCCCGAGTGTCCAACTAACGCAATGCGTTCACCCGCATAAATTTTCGCAGAAAAATTATTAAAAATGGGCGCTGTTTTTTCTGGATAAGTAAATTTGACGCGTTCAAAAATAATTTCGCCTTGTTTAATGTTGAGATCAGGAAGTTTAACATGGGTTGCGACTTCCGGTTCTTCGTGCAACAGTTGCATGACACCGTGTAAATCGTAAGAGGATGTCAGCAAGTTTTTTATATTTTCTCCGACATCGCGAATATACGATTGCATGATTGTATACGCAAATGCTAAATACGCCATGCTTTCCACACTCGCCAAGCCATGAAAAAAATACCAAACACCGCCACCCATCAACAACGCTAACATCCCCGCGAGCAGCATGCGTTGAATTAAACCCGCATAATTTCCTAAATGATAAGCACGCACATTTTTTTTGCGTAAATCAGCGGTGACCGAATAAAAACGCGCTAATTCATAAGGTTCTTGCGCATAGGATTTCGTGGGCGAAACACCGCTGATATTGTCGGCAAGATGCGCGCTAAAATGATCTTGTGCTGCCGCATAAATTCCTTGTGCGGGACCTGAGACTTTAAACACTAAATAAGAACTGACGACGACTAAAATAAAAAGATAAGCCATCATCAA
Source organism: uncultured Coxiellaceae bacterium (assembly GCA_964578975.1). Lineage (GTDB taxonomy): Bacteria > Pseudomonadota > Gammaproteobacteria > DSM-16500 > DSM-16500 > CAYRUP01. Next base: position 40,461 of record CAZOFA010000001.1, on the reverse strand, counting down.
CAGCGCTAATATCGGAAAACGAAACGTGAGAAAAATAATGCTACCGACCAGCACAACGATGGTCGGAAAAATACGAATGAGAATTTGATCTTCAAACACTTCGATTTTTTGTCGTGCACGATTGATTTTCGATACGATACTGCCAGTAAATGTGTTTGCAAAAAATTTTTCTGGCAAACGATACACATGTTCAAACACATCGTCGACCAGCGATTTAAACAAATGCGTTTCAAATGTGTTATAAATCAAATACACGATGGCGTAAATCAACGCTTGGGCGAAATACGTACCGAGAAAAATGCCGAGATAAGTGAGAATGAGGGTTTTATCTTGATGATGTTGAATCGCTCCTAAAAATGACGCGAGTGCGCTAGGTAAATATGTTTCAAGAAATGCAGCCGTCAGAACCATGAAAAGAATCAAAACGAATGTTTTGGGTTGACGAAACCAATAGTTTGCGGCAAATTTTAATACATTGACAAAAGACAGGGACTGTTTTGTTGTTTTTGTTGTGGCCATGATTCACCCAGAACGGATATATTTTGTATAAGGATATCATATGTCAGCGGAAACTACGCCACCGGATAAAGGGCAAGTTACCTCCATGATTTTATTAAACCCCCGTACTTTGATTTATTTATGTAGTTATTTAGCCCAGATCAAACTCGTGGCTTATTGTCTTAATCGAGGGGTGGAATTAGATGAATGTACCCTCCCAAGGCCTGAAAAGAACATGTCTTTTCCCGAACACCTTAAATTACAGAAAGATGCTAAGTTTGAATTATATTCTCCCGTGCCAGGCTTCAAACAAAGTTTATTTTCTTGGTGCCGCGAACGACATGCGGATTCTGACGCCTATCTCGTGCGCATATATGAGTTGAGAAAAAACACGTTACAAGACCTCTCGCAAAAAAAGGTTTTATGCAAAGATGTGCGCAAAGATGTGGTGCGATTACCCGACGGCTCATTAATTAAAATAGATGGTCAATCATTAAAAGAATTAGTGATGGAAAAAGCCAAAGAATTATTAGGCGATGGAAAAAGATTTGCAAACTGCACCCAAATATTAGAAACAGAAGATAAATATATTCTCTCTTTTTTTGGCGATGAAAACATTTATTTTGCTGATCGATCTGAGTTAGATCGAGGACAAAAAAAGAAAGTGACCATCACTATTTTAGATACGTCGCGATTAGAAAAAAGGGTTGGGTTGCGGATGTAATATCGCCGCTAAGATTTTTTCTCCTAAAAATCAAATAGATAAAATAAGTGCTGACCAAGCAAAAGTGATCATTATTTCCTCATAAAACCTTAATAATCATTTGCTAAGCTATCCCAAACAGAAGTATAGAAAATGGGGTGGCTATGCTGTTACGCGCAACATTAGATCGTTTAAAAGCTGAGACGCAAATAGAACTGGTCGATCAACCTGGCGTGCAAAGTGTGCAGGGTGGTTTTAATCGAGCAAGTTTTAAAGAAGCCAGAATGGGACGTGGGTATGGTAGTCGCTTTGTCGAGTCACAAAACTTAAATACGCTACTGTCCGAAGAAAAAAAAATGACTCCGCAGGCCAAAACACTAAAAGAGAAAGCTGAAAGAGGAATTCTTCGTGCTAATGCAGTTCAAAGGCTTTTGGTCGAAAGAGGTGTGAATACTCGCTATTTATCAAAATCAATTTATTTTGATAAACAGGGGAAAAGACTTTCTTTGCAAGCTTCGGAGGGTAGTCTTGAACATTACCTGAATAAAAGGAAAACAATATCGTTAAATGATGCTTACATTATTTTCTCACAAATATGTTTAGGTGTTGCAGCACTGCATGAAAAAGATTTAGTTCACCGAGATCTCAAGAGAGGTAATATTTTAGTTAATGTGGTAAATGGTAAATTAATCGTGACAGTGCATGATTTTGATTCCGTCATACCGGTTAATGCCCAAGGTCAATTTGAAAAAGAAACCTATGAATGGCAAGAAGATGGCAGAAAAGCAGAAATTACTTTTACTTGGGATCTAGGGGTTGCTCGTTCGCCTGAGTTGCAAAGTATTAAAAATGCTGAGACTAAAAAAATAGTAAATACAACAGAAAATCATCAGAAATATAAAAAATTTAACCTTAAGGCAGCGGATTGTTATGATCTGGGTTACCTGTTAAAACGCCTCATAGAAAAAGTCGATCCAAGTGAAGACCTTGTTTCCATTAACCAGTTATATTTACTTCTTATACAACCCGAACTAAATGGTCGTTGGACGGTCGAGCAAGTCTTAAATAACTATTTTCAGCAGGATTATTTAGATTGGTTGCAAACAGAATATGTGCCTCATGATGCGTCACATGAATTCATTGGCAAAAATAAAAATTATGCTCGTTCAACGGAAGTAGGAAATTCTTATTTAAGCATCGACGATCAGTTTCAAACGCTTTACCGCTTAGGGGATAATTTTTATAGACAGACAAATTGTTTTTTGGATGAGACAGGTGATCCAGAAAAATTAGATGTGTTTGCATTTGAAAACATTAATAAGACCTTAGTATTGTTAAATCGTGAAATTGGCATTGTAAGAATTTCTGGTTTAACGCCAACGCTGTCAAATATAGTGAATACATTAGAAACTGAAATCACTTCTACAATGGCCGCTATACAGCAACTCTATGCAAGATTAATGAGGATTTCAATTCAACCAATTCTTCAATCACAAGTGGAAGTTAAAGTTGAACCAACGGCATTGCCTGCAAACCTTACGAAAAATTTTTTAATAACTATCGTACAACTTGCTGCGTTTGAGTTTGGTCGCGTTAATTTTTCAGCTAACAAAACAAGTAGTCGATTTTTTTCGAAGAATGGCAAGATCAAGGATAGCGCAGCAACGGATGAATTAATCAGTTCTCTGAGACAAAAATCGATTCAAGAAATAGTGACGACATTAAACGGATTAGATGGTTTTGGTCCCGCATCTTTTAAAAGTATTCTAAATGTTAAAATGAAAGAAAATGCTGAATATACTATTCAAGAAATGCATGAAATTTTATTTCCTTCTCCAGTTCACCAACCTAATACAAAATCTCAAGCACGTCGGGTTTAATTAGCTCAACAGCCACGTCGTCCCGCGGCATTGTCCGCGGGATCCAGTGACAGTATCGAGATTCTACCTATTTTTAATGAGAGCCAAGTGCACGCCTTTCAGGACTAAATCAGGCTCTAAGTGAGTAAAAACATTTTCTTCAGCAAAGAGATGTGAGAAACCTCCGGTGCCAACAATAACAGGAGGTTGTTGATTAAAATAATGTTGGCTGATTCCTGCGGTTAATTCTTTAAGACAAGCTAATTGACTATAGTATAAGCCTGCTTGAATACATTCGACGGTTGAACGTCCGAGTATTGATTTGGGTTTAATAATTTCAACAGAAGGTAATTTTGCTGAATTATTTTTTAATGCATCCATGGAAATTTTAAGTCCAGGAACAATGGTCACGCCTAAAAATTCTTGTTGTTGAGTAATGGCGGTGTACGTTGTTGCCGTGCCAAAATCAATCACAATCGCATGACGCTGTGGAAAGAGATGGGTTGTTGCAATCGCACCAGCGATGAGATCAGCGCCCACTTCAGTCGGATGTGCGGTTTTAATTTTTAATCCAGTTTTCACGCCTGCCTGAAGAATAAAAGGCTCAATATTAAAATATTTAATACACGCCGCACGCAATGAATAATCGACACCAGGCACAACTGAAGCAATGGCAATTTCTTTCAGGGAATCTGGTGGGATGTTATTTTCTCTCAACACGTTTCGAAAAAAAACGCCGATTTGATCTGACGTTTGTAATTGAGTGGTGTCGTAGCGAAAGCGCAAATGAATTGTTTCACCTGCGAATATGCCTCCGCAAATATGTGAATTTCCAACATCCAAACATAGAATCATTTGTTGTGTGCTCTCATTGTAAAAACCAAAAATGTGGCTTAAACATCAATAATACGCATAATAAAATAATCACGCCGAATGGGATAAAATATAAAGCGCCGATAGGACTTAAGCTAATGAGATAACTTCCCCATAACGCCATCAGTGACCAAACCAACATCCGAATCGTTAAACCAAGACCCATTGCTTTACCACGTGCTGCGGGATTTATTTTTTGTGAAAATAAACTCACGAGTAAACTATATAAAATCACATCGCCCATCGCAATCGGGATTGCACCCACCCATAAAAGACTTTGGCTAAATGCATGCGTATAATAAATCCCAGCAAACAAACTGAGTAAAGTCCCAATCACTACACTGATAATGCTACCCCAAATCATTTGCCGTAGGCTGAACCAGCGATTGAAAAAATGTAAACCTAAACCAGACGCGAGCACTAACCAAAAGGCCACACTTCCCATAAACAGACCCACTTGATGCGGCGAAAAATTAAATTTGGTTTTTAACAGTGGTCCAATAAACTCATAGTAAGTGCTCCAACTGATTTGACTTAAAATTAAGACAATAAAAATTTTTTGAATGTCTGGTTGACGAATTAAATTTAAATAGTCGACAAGAAATTGTTTAACATTAAAATTAAAAGCGATTTTCTTCTTAGTTGGTAAATACGTTTCTTGATTGATAAAGACAATACCAAGACTGACCACGCCGACGATGAATGAAAATAAGAAAGGTAAACTGTAAGGTATTCCGGCTATTCCATTTTTTTCAGCAACATAACCGCCTAATACCGGACCAATACATGCTCCTGCTGCAGTTAAACATTGCAACATTCCCATATTAAATATCAGATTATTGGAATAGCTGACATCACTGACATTGGCAAGACCAGTTGATTTGTTCACGTCTAATAATCCATACAGAAAAAAACTAAAAATAAATAATATCGGACTCTGCCACAGCAACCCAAAAAAACCACCGATTGCAACCAGTATCACGGCGCTAATTGAAATATACCAACCGAGTTGCCGACCTCGATAATCAGAAATGGCTGATACTAAACTACTACCAACAAAGCTACTAAATTTGGAAAGACTCAAACACAAACCATAAAAAAAACTGCGTTCTGCCAGACTGGCACCAGGAGGAAATAACGAACTATCGGTTGCGAAGAATACGAAGGTCAAAAGCGGCGTTAAGAGATAAAAACCAAACTGCGCATTGAATGTTAAAGCAAAGACGCCGATTAACGGATGTTGGCGTAATTTTGCAGTCCATGTATTAAATTGCACATTGGTTACGGGTACTTGTCGCATCGATCAAGTCCTTTCAACAGGTTGAAATAATTAATATTAAGTCAGCGCATACGAATGTCGCTGCTGTTATAAACTGGGCATAGCCTATAACCATTCACGCCAGGGCGTCAACCAAATAATGGCTTCAACGGAATCTGCACCCAATCATTGGGTTGATTCGCGATTATTCTGAGGTAAAGTGAATAATCACTCTCATCAAAAATAATTTGATAGATTGTCAGACTCCACGCTGCACCACCCGCGCTAATATCCGTACTCATCAGGTTTTCAAAACTTTTAATATCAAATTGAGCGCTTTGTTGTGATAAATTCAGTAGATTATTTCTTCGTGTCACTCCCATCCAAGTTGTCTCATCGGTTGGAGTTGGTATTCTATTTCCCCAAACGGGATCTAAATAAAAATTAGTTACCGCAAATGGTTTAATAGAAATATCAGGGTAATAATCATTCATCCCCAACGTTTGCGATGTGGAATATTCAAAACTGAGCGGCCGACTTTTATCAGCAGCACTCACAATCAACGAAAAATCAGACTTCACATTTCTTAATTGATCAACGGTATCTGAGAGACTTTGTGATTGTTGAAGTGTTGTCAGCATTCTGATTAACATGGATTCGGTGGCGAGATTGACTGTATGTCCACCTGAAGGTGAGCCATTATTAAGTTCCATAAATATCCCATTTGCATTGACACAACTGGGACAATAAACCTCACCTGCAATTGAAATAAAAGCCGTTGGTACGGTATTCGGTTGTTTTAAAACAACCACCGTTAAATATTTCGCTAACTGATCAAATGGCGCAGGATAATCATAATTTCTACCCATTATTCCAGAACCACTTTTTGTTTTAGCGGGTGAAACATATAAAAAAGCGCACGCGCGAATTTCTTGCGGTGCCAATAATTCGCCTAATGTTTCCATCGCATTTAAAATTTTTATATCTGAAAAACTTAAACCCGAACCTTGCGCGACACCTTGTAAAAATGTTTGGAAATTATCTGGATATCTATTATAGAGTAGATCAGCATGTTGAGCTAAATCAGAATATTTTAAATGTTTTTGCTCGATATAATATTTTTCTAGGATATCCAGAACAGTAATTAATTGTTGCTTAAGTTGTACTCCGTAATCATATCCCATCTCATGACTCGAGCCAGATAGCACGAGCACTGGAATACCTTGATAACTATATTTTTGCGCGTGTGATTTTTGTGTGGCAGAAATTTGATGATTTGAAATTTGGTTATTCGCAAACGCAACCTGCGAAATTAAAATGACTGTCATGATGCTCATTATTTTTTTAAACGCGTAAAACATTTTTTTATCCTCAGATAATTTTGATTTTAATACAATCCACCCTCAGAAGAAGAGCCAGATGTTGCAGGAGCAGGTGCATTGTCATTCGGTGATGTTGCAGTTGCAGCGGTGGTTGATGTTTTGTCTTCATCAGGCACAAACGGCTTCATAAAATATTCAAACTTAGCGACCGGATCATTTGATGCGGTGCGTTTCCCCGTGAGTGGATCGATTCTAATACTTACAATACCAGGCGGTTGATCGAGCGGTTTATCCGGTTTACCTTTGAGTGCCGCTTCCATGAAATCAATCCACAAGGGTAATGCAGCTTGATTGCCATATTCATGTAACGATTGCGGTTGGTCGAAACCCACCCAGGTGACCGCGACTAAATCAGGATTATAACCCGCAAACCACGCATCCATTTGTTTTTGCGTCGTGCCGGTTTTGCCCGCTAAATCATTGCGTTTCAATCCGCGTGCTTTAATCCCCGTGCCGTACTCAATGACATCATGCAGGGCGGATGTAATTAAAAATGCATTTTGTGCGCTAATCACACGTGGCGCATGCGTGTTGGTTTGATTTGCAATTGGTTGACAATCACGACAAACGGTTAATGGTTTCGCTTGATATAAAATTTGTCCGTCCGCGTTACGAATATTATCAATCGCAAAAGGTACAATTTTAAATCCGCCATTCGCAAACACGGCATAACCGGTCGCCATTTGCAACGGCGTCACACTCGCAGTACCCAAAGCCAGTGATAATGTGGGCGGCAATTGTGAAGGACTAAAACCAAAACGCTGAGCGAAATTAACTGCGTAAGGAATTTTAATTTGATCGAGCAAACGAATAGACACCAAGTTGATGGAGTGAATCAACGCTTCACGCAAACGTGTGGGACCAAAGAAACGTTTTTCATCATTTTGCGGACGCCACAAACTATTGTCAGTGGGATTTTCCACCACAATCGGCGCATCGTTAATGACAGTAGCCAAGGTGTAACCGAGATCAAGGGCCGCCGAAAAAATAAATGGTTTAAAGCTCGATCCGGGTTGACGCTCCGCCATGGTGATTCGATTGTATGGACTCAAGACAAAATCAAATCCACCCACCATGCTGAGAATCGCACCATCCATCGGATTGATCGCCACCAGTCCGACTTCGGCTTTAGGAATTTGCGTGAGTTTCCAAAATCCATTCGCAAAATTAATACGCACTAAATCACCCAGTTTGAGAATATCACTGGTTTTATGTGGTTTGGGCCCTAAATAATTGGCATTCACTTGCGGACGCGCCCACGCTAATCCAGTCCACGGAATAATCGCGAGAGTCCCATTCGCGCGTAACACAGTGGCTGTTCGGTTTGTCATATCAACGACCGCGGCCGGTTCAAGATTGCCAAACGTGGGAATACTGCTGAGTGTTTTTTCCCATTCTTGCATGTGTTTTAAATTCGGTGAGCCTAAATTCTTTTCGGCCCCGCGATACCCGTGACGTTGATCATAGGCAATTAAGCCCATATTCACCGCGCGGTTGGCAGCGTTTTGCAGACGACTATCCAACGTGGTGTAAACCGAATAACCTTCCGTATCGATATCATCGCCATACATTTGTTTGAGTTGTTGATGCACCAAATCGGCTAAATAAGGCGCTTTCACTTGCGTTTGCAAATCATGGTAGTGCGCATTCAGTGGCGTTAAAATTGCTTTGTTATATGTTTTTTCGTCGATGTAACCCACTTCTTTCATGCGTAATAACACATGATCACGACGTTTTTTGGCGAGGTCTGGATTCGCCAATGGATTGAGTGCGGAAGGTGCTTTGGGCAAACCGGCTAACATAGCGTATTGATCTAGCGTCAATTGATCCAATGTTTTGCCATAATAAATTTGTGCGGCAGCAGCCACCCCATAAGCACGATTGCCGAGAAATATTTTATTTAAATACAATTCCAGAATTTTTTGTTTACTCAGCGTGTGATCGATTTTAAGGGCTAACAAAATTTCACGTAATTTACGGCCAAAAGTTTTTTGTCGATTGAGATAAAAACTGCGCGCCACTTGCATGGTGATTGTGCTGCCGCCTTGGGTTTTTCTGCCCGTTGCAATCAGGATGACACTCGCACGCGCGAGGCCTGGAATGTCCACACCGGGATGTTGAAAATAGCGCTGATCTTCTGTCGCAAGCACCGCTTGAATCAATTGAGGTGGAATTTTTTCATAGGCAATGGGGATACGACGTTTTTCGCCATATTCAGCAATTAACTTCCCATCTTTAGTGAGAATTTGTAGGGGTACTTGGAGCTGAATCGTGCTTAATTCATGAATATCAGGTAGCTGAAACTGAATGTAATAAGTCACCCCAATGACAATAACGCCGACCGCTAACAGTAGGAATGCCACTAATTTTTTAAAGAAAAACAAAATATATTTCATACTTCATCTAAAACTCAAACAACGAACTTGCATTTTACTACAAAAATGCCCAATATACAGATCTTCCTGCAAGAACACGCTATATCGATTCAAACCCCATTCAAACCCCATTAAAACCAAGGACATTTCAGTGACCCTATTTCTACGCGCCAAGGCACGTACTTGGGTAGGGCTGGCATTGCATCAAGATCGATTCAGTCTTGTCAAGCTCAAACCCGGACAACCAAAAAATACATTGGAGGCATTCGCTATTGAGGATGCGCCACGCGGATGGCTGCAAGATGGAAAAATCCATCATGTTGCAGAATCAATTGCCGTCATCAAAAAATTAAGTACAAGCATTCTGGCAGGAAATATCGCCACTGCTATTAGTTTTCCTGTGTCACAAGTGATTCAAAAACGGATTAAAATTGCCGCCTATCTCAATGAAATTGAACTTGAAACGGAGATCAAAGAAAACCTAGAGCATTATTTGGCGGGCGGCAATGAGCCATTAAGTTTTGATTATGTGCATCTCGCAAAAGATGAAAAGGAATATGAATTATTATTAGTGGCGGCACGGCGTCATTTGCTCAATGCGTATGTTGAGTTGGTGCGTCAGGCGGGATTAAACGTGCGTGCGGTCGATGTTGATGTGTATGCACTCGCGCGTGCAGTGCGTGTAAAAGAATCCAGCGTGATACTGGATGTTGATACAAACATTTTGCAACTTATTTTAATTGAGCAAGATCAAGTAAAATCAATTCATCCCGTTCTCGCCAATCCCCTCCAAGAAAATTTTATTCAGCAATTAAAACGCAGCATACAATTTTTTTGTGCGAACACACAAATACCAAAAATCGAAAAAATAATTTTAACCGGGAAGCAATCACTGTTTGCAAACATTAAAGAAATTTTATATCAAGAATTTTTGATTCAAAGCATTCAGACTAATTTTCTTAACAATCCACGCGAACCGGAATTGCTGACGGCATGGGGGTTAACCTTGAGGAAATTTCCAGCATGATCGAAATTAATTTGTTGCCTTGGCGCCAAGAACAATATGCAAGAAAAATAAAACAACAGCGTTATTTATTCATGATCGCTTTAGCGCTCGGAATGTTTTTTATTATGTCGCATGTGATGTTTGCTTGGGTTGTTTCATCAGACAATGCGCATGCGGCAAGATTAAAAAAACAAAATCACTTTGTAAAAACGAGTAGCCATGATAATGCGTTATTCAATATGAAAATCAATCAAGACACTTTATTTCATGTGTTCGAAAAAATTGAGCGCATGGATTTTTATTCTCTACAAATGATAAAAATACAGTACACAGGAAAGCAAATCATGATTTCAGGACACATGCGCTCGGCTTATGACATTTCACGGTTTATTCAAACATTGCCTCAACCAAGCATAAAAAAATTTTCGCTGCATGCACAGTCGTTTTATCTTGTTGTTGAGTAAATCATGCAACGATTATTTATTTTGATATTCATCATTATTTTGGTGGGTGTTATTGATAACGCGCTGCAAATTAAGCGTGTTTTAGACGCCCATCATCAACAACATATGCAAACAAAAACGCTATTGCCAAAAAAATCGCCGCGCTTGTCACATCACATAAAATTTTGGCAACAAACTATGTTGTTAGATCGATTGCTTAAAGAATCACGTGCAAGCGGGCTCACATTAATCAAAATGGATTCGACAAAAAAGAATAATGAAGTTTTGTTGAGTGACACTATTTTCAGTGGGCAGTTTTTCCAAATCGAAAATTTTTTTCAGCGTTTGAGAGAAATATGTTTTCCATTTATGGCGAATCAATTTGAGTTAACCAATCAGCAGGGAAAATTGTTTTTTTCAATCAAATTATCTTTATTGAATGCGTGTGATAATCAGTCTACATCATCCATGCGTTATCTAAAAAAGAATCCGCATATTGTAGGCTATTTACAATTGCCGCATGAAACACTTTCAATCGTAAAACTTCCCACTGGCGCTGTGTTTGCTATACACCTTAATAAACAAGGAACCCCATGAAAAAAATAGTCTTACGCTTTTTACTTTTGATGATGATAAATATGGTTTTCGCGAGCCCACCCATTTCACTCAATTTACAAAACGTGAATCTACAAGATGCATTACGCATTCTGGCAAAACAATTACAGCAAGATATCGTCATTAGCCCGGCAGTCAATGGTGTGATTTCATTAAATTTACACCATATGACAGCACATCAAGCTTTCGATTTTATACTCCAGTCAAAAGGGTTGGTGCAATATAATAAAAATAATTTATGGTTCATCATGCCGCAAAAAGAATTGATTTCTCAAAAACAAGATGAAATAAAACTGCAAGAAATGTTGATTGAATCGGCGCCACTTATTTCGCGCATCTTTAAAATTCGTTATGCGACCGCGGATGAAATTGCGCGCTTGGTGCAAGATAACAGTCACTCACTGCTTTCAAAACGCGGAATGATGCACGTCGATTTACGCACCAATCAAATTTATCTGCAAGATATCGAAAAAAATGTAGCCATCATTCACGATCTCATCCGCCACGTCGATATTCCTGTGCAACAAGTTTTAATCGAAACGCGTTTAGCGAGTGTCGACAATGATTTTGAACGACAATTAGGGATTCATTTTTCAACGACCGCGAGCTTGAGTCTGACACGTTTGTCTGATGGTGCAGCGTTAGACGTTGAGCTCGCGGCGCTGGAAAATGCTGGCCACGGTGAATTAATTTCAAGTCCCAGTTTGTTTACCGCCAATCAACAGACAGCATCCATTGAATCAGGCGAAGAAATCCCTTATCAGGAAATCAGTCGAAGTGGTGCGACGGGTGTTGCATTTAAAAAAGCAGTGCTCAGTTTAAAAGTCACGCCGCAAATATTGCCGAATAATAAAGTACTGCTTGCGCTGCAAGTGAATCAGGATCGGCCCAGTACTCGCATTGTGCAAGGTGTGCCTGCCATTACCACGCGACAAATCAGTACGCATATTCTGGTACGCAATGGGCAAACGATTGTATTGGGGGGCATTTTTGAGTCGAATAAAAATCACACGAGTGAAGGCATTCCGTTTATGAATAAAATCCCAGTCGTCGGATTGCTTTTTCAACAACATGATTGGTTAGAAAACAAAAGAGAGCTGCTGATTTTCGTCACACCCAAAATTATTACGTAACCAGAAAAGAGCCAATTATCGTTTGATCTAGCCCGTGGCTTTCATTAAACTTTCAAAACAGAAAGCAAGGGGACTCGCGGTGAAAAAAAAACATAACAACATTTTTTTGATTGGGCCGATGGGCGCAGGCAAAAGCAGTGTTGGAAAATATTTAGCGGCTCAACTAAACATGGATTTTTTTGACACGGATGAAGAAATCGAAAAAAGAACGGGTGTGGATATTGGTTGGATTTTTGATTTAGAAGGCGAGCCTGGGTTTCGTAAACGTGAGGAAGCGGTTGTCGCTGAATTAGCGACGATGTCTAACATCATTTTAGCGACGGGAGGCGGCACTATTCTCTCAGAGAACTCACGTACTGCGTTGCAACAACATGGTGTCGTTGTTTATCTTGAGGTATCCCTGCGTTATCAAAGTGCCAGAACGTTAAATGAAAGTCGAAGACCGTTATTGCGCGTCAAAAATCGCAATGAAATATTAAAAATACTTCAGGAAGAACGTGAACCTCTTTATCAAGGAATGGCGGATTTTCGTGTGTTAACCGATAAAAGAAGCGTACACGCTGTGGCGGATGAAATTATTCATTGGTTGCGTCGCAAGTAGAACGCCTATCGTCATTGCGAGTGCAGCGAAGCAATCCAGGTTTGTGTGTCGATCAAGAAAACCTGGATTGCTTCGCTACGCTCGCAATGACGGGTAAAAGACTCGCAATGACATACGCTCACCCCTTCGAAGGTCGCGAAGCGACGCTCGAAGGAAAGTGATCGGATTGAAATTTTTATTGACCTGGAGCAGGTTGAACAGGGGTTGTGCCTGACACAGTTGGAGTAGGAGCTGTTCCCGGTGCTGGTGCTGCAGTCGGTGTTGTCACTGTTGTTGTCGTATTGGTTGTGCTACCCGGCGGTGTTGTTGTGGTGACGCTGGTAGAGTTGGGTGCTGGTGGCATGGAACCACTCATTGCGGGTGCGGGTGCCGCGGCGCCATTCTGGGTGGTGGCATCACCTGGTGCGGGCATGCCTGGTGCTGCAGGAGCTGCAGGTGCTGTTGCGGCCGGTGTTCCTGGTGTGGGTGCTGTCACCGACGTTGAAGTGGTCGTCGCATTTCCACTGGGGTCAGTTGACGTGGTGGTGGAGGTTGTTGTCGCGACGTTGCTTTGCGGGGTGGCTTCGGTTGTCGTTGGATTGGCATTCGCAGCGGTTGTTGTCGTCTGCGTCGTGGTTTGCGTGGTTGCATCTGGCGCTTTAATGGCTTCAGCCGTTGTTTTGTTGTCATCATTCGCTGGTTTTTGTTGGCAAGCCGTCACGCCCATTAAACAGAGACTGGTTAATGCAACGGCCAAAATTTGTTTTTGCATAGCTATCTTCCTTTTGTGTGTTAAAAGGCTAATCGTATCTCTAAATGGTTCTTCATGCAAAGCCTGTTGCATGGTACAAACGATCGCAGGACAATAAAGATCTTGAACAGCCAAAAGATAAGAATAGGTAACCGTACCCATGATTGAATTAAAAAATGATCGCGTGCTTCGAGCCATTGCGCATGAGCCTATCGATCAGACGCCCATCTGGATTATGCGCCAAGCTGGCCGCTATTTGCCCGAATATCGCGCAACACGTCAACGCGCCGGTAGTTTCTTGACGTTGTGTAAAACACCCGAATTAGCCTGCGAAGTGACCCTTCAACCACTGAAACGTTTCCCGCTCGATGCCGCCATTGTTTTCTCTGATATTTTAACTATTCCCGATGCGATGGGACTCGGACTGCAAGTTGTGGAAGGATCCGGCCCCCTATTTGAAAGACCGCTTAAATCTGCCAGCGATATCACAGCGCTCTCAGTGCCTGATCCAGAAACTCAATTAAAATATGTCTTAGATGCAATCCGCATGATTCAACACGAGTTAGCCGGACGGGTTCCTTTAATCGGTTTTTGTGGTAGTCCATGGACCCTCGCAACTTATATGGTGGAAGGTCGCGCGCATAAAGAATTTCCCATGATTCGCGCGTTGCTGCGCGAAGATGCACGCTTACTCCATACCTTACTCGATCGATTAGCACAATCGGTTGCAGAACATTTAAATGCGCAGATCAAAGCAGGCGTTCATCTGGTGATGATATTTGACACGTGGGGCGGCATGTTAGAAACGCAACAGTATCAAGAATTTTCTCTCAACTACGTGCAACAAATCATCGAAAATTTAATTCGCGAACAACATGGACGACGCATTCCAATTATTTTGTTTACCAAAAATGGTGCGCAGTGGCTCGAAAAGATGGCGCACACGGGTTGTGACGTGCTCGGTGTGGATTGGCAAGTGCATTTAGGTCAAGCACGTGCTCAGCTTAAAAATAAAATCGCGTTGCAAGGAAATATGCATCCAGAATTATTACTCAAAACACCAGACGAAATTTATCAAAATGTCGCACGAATTTTAGCGGAATATGGAACGGGCTCAGGACATATTTTTAATTTAGGTCACGGCATTACACCCGATGTGCCACCTGAAAATGTAACAGTATTAGTTGATGCGGTGCATTCATTGAGCCGCCAATATCATGCCAAGGAGGTTTCATGAGCATTTTTCAAGAAACGATTTCAGAAAAAGTGTGGGATCAAAAATATCGTTATCGCGAAAAAGAAAAAACAGTGGATCAAAGCATTGAAGAAACTTGGCAACGTGTCGCAAAAGCAGTTGCAAAAGCCGAGCAAGCAAAAAATGCAACTCATTGGCAAGAAAAATTTTATCAAGCGCTAGAAAATTTTCGTTTTTTACCTGGCGGAAGAATTATGGCGGGCGCTGGCACAAAACATTCTGTGACATTGTTTAATTGTTTTGTCATGCCACTGTTAGAAGATTCTTTATCAGGAATTTTTGACTCACTCAAAGAAGCCGCATTCACGCTACAGCAAGGGGGTGGCGTGGGTTATGATTTTTCAACATTACGTCCACGCGGATTTTCTGTCACACAAACAGGTGGTACGGCGTCTGGCCCTGTTTCTTTCATGCGTATTTGGAATTCCATGTGTGCAATCATGGGATCAACCGGTGTGAGACGTGGTGCCATGATGGGTGTGTTGCGTTGTGATCATCCGGACATTGAAGAATTTCTTTCTGTAAAAGCGGACCCACAAGAATTGCGTTTTTTTAATGTGTCTGTTTTGGTCTCGGATAATTTCATGCAATGCGTGAAAGAAAATCGTGATTGGGAATTAATTTTTCCAGCAGCGGAGCTAGATGCCACTGATACTGTTTTGCGTCATTGGAGCAACAGTGCAGAACCCGTCGCTTGTCGCATCGTGCGTCGCATCAATGCGCGCGATTTATGGCAAAAAATCATTAAATCAGGCTACGATCACACCGAACCGAGTGTGCTTTTTGAAGATACCATTAATCGACAAAATAATTTGTGGTATCGCGAATGGATTTGCGCGACAAATCCGGGCGGTGAAATTCCATTGCCGATAAATGGTGCATGTAATTTAGGCGCGATAAATCTCACACAATTCGTGCAAAATCCTTTTAGCAATAAGGCATCTGTTGATTGGGATGGTATAGAACAAACAGTCATTGTTGCGACACGTTTTTTAGATAACGTGATTGATATTTCACACTATCCACTCAAAATGCAAAAACAAGAAGTGTATGCGACCAGACGCATTGGTCTGGGCGTCACCGGATTGGCCGACATGTTTGTCATGCTCAATTTAAAATATGGCGATGAAGCATCATTAAAACTTGCCAACCAACTCATGAAATTTGTGATGGAAAAAACCTGGCAAGCATCAATGGATTTGGCGAAGGAACGGGGTGTCTTTGCAGGTTTCCATGCACAGAAATATGCGCAAGGAAATTTCGTGCAGAATTTATCGGAAGACATGCGCAATGCGATTTTGAAAAACGGAATTCGCAATAGCCATCACAATGCCATCGCACCCACAGGCACTATTAGTTTACTAGCCAACAATGTTTCCAATGGCATTGAACCCATTTTTAGTGCGGATTACGATCGAGCTTTACGTAATGTGAATGGAGAATTAATAAAATTTTCTGTCATGGATTACGCGTTACGTCATTGGAGAAAAATAAATAAAAAAGAACAACTACCTCCGCAATGGGTTGAAGCAAAAAATCTTTTACCCAAACAACATTTAGCCATGCAAGCAGCCATTCAACCGTATGTTGATAATGCAGTATCAAAAACAATTATCATCGGAAAAGATTTTCCTTTTGAGCAATTAAGTGATCTTTACATGCAAGCTTACAATTTAGGATTGAAAGGCTGTACGATTTTTCGGCCGAAAAAGAAAAAAGAGAGTGTTATCACCATGGATGAATCCACTGATCGATGTTGTTATTATGCAGAATAAGTTGCGGAGAAGCTTTCGATGATTTTTTTAAAAAATTGGCAAGAAGAAAAAAATTCAGCGTATCTTTATCAAAAAATCGCGCAGCGTGAAGTGGATGCAGCGCGGCAAAAACTTTTTCTTGAATTAGCCGATGGCGCCGAGAAACAAGCAAAAATTTGGGAAAGTAAATTAAAAAAATCCGGCGAGCAAATACCATTAGTGCACAAACCAAATTTTCGCACCCAATTAGTGGGCGGATTGATTAGCTTGTTTGGCGTGCAATCCATGCGATTTATTTTATCGGCGATGAAAGTGCGCGGCATGTCAATTTATTCCGGCGCGCCGTCCAATCTTCCTGCGCCATCACATTTAGAATCACGACATAAAGGATTAAATACGGCAGGAAATTTACGCGCCGCGGTTTTCGGTGTGAATGATGGTTTGATTTCCAACGTGAGCTTGTTGTTAGGCATTGTAGGTGCGAATGCGCAACATGATTTTATTGTGCTATCGGGCATTGCAGGATTGCTCGCGGGCGCCTGTTCAATGGCGGCAGGTGAATATGTTTCAATGCGTTCACAACGCGAATTTTTTGAATATCAAATTGAGTTAGAACGCGAAGAGTTGTCGCTTTATCCAGAAGAAGAAGCCGCTGAACTTGCCTGTATTTATCGCGCACGCGGTGTGCCACTGGCTGAAGCCAAAGCCATGGCAAATTTGATTATTAGCAATCCAGAAAAAGCACTTGATACCCTCGCGCGCGAAGAATTAGGTTTAAATCCACAAGAACTAGGATCACCCATCGGCGCTGCCGTTTCATCCTTTTTATCATTCGGCATTGGTGCATTTATTCCGTTGTTGCCGTTTTTTCTCATGAGTGAAAATACCACGATCTTTTTTAGTATTGGGTTGACCGGATTTTTCTTGATTGTGATCGGCAGCCTGTTAAGTCTTTTCACGAATCGCAGTGCTGTGTGGAGTGGTTTGCGCATGTTATTGATTGGTAGTCTCGCAGGCGGTGCCACGTTTCTTATTGGAAAAATGGTGGGTATCACGTTGCATTAAACGGCTGTCGCGTCACAAATTATTTTACCAACAACAACAAAATCTCCTGCTCTTCCACTTTATAGATCAAACGAAAATTTGTGATCGATTCAGAATAAAGCCCTGTCATTCCTTCGATTTTATTTACACCGGGCGGACGAGGATTAATGGCGAGCGCTTCGACCAGTTTTAAAATTAATTTGCGACTTTTAGGCGAAAGCATTTTAATTTGCTCTGCGGCTTTCGGTGCAATTTTTACATGATAAGGATTGGTCATGTGCTCAGATTTTCTTTTAATTGTTCCAAAGAAATTGTGCCGCTATTGCGCGCTTCTTTTAACGCATCAATTGCATCACGCAAATCATGCTTGTTTTGTATTTCCAATAATAATTGTAAATCATCAATGGAAATAATCGCGGCAATTTCTTTGCCGCGACGCGTTAAAATAATGCGTTCTTTGCTGTGGGCGACCCGATTAATTAAATCAGCAAATTGTTCTTTTGCTTCTATCGTATTCATTAAGCTCATTGTCATAAGGTAAATTCCATTTAGCCAACAATTTTAAGCAATTGACGTTTCCTTCTCCATGGAAGGCGCATATTTCCCAATCGCTGCTAAACTATTTAATTTTGCACGTTGATAAAATGCTTTTTGTGCGAGTGGAATATTTTTATTGTCCCCTTGCCAAATTTTCATCGCATAATCTTGTAGTGCACGTGCATAAGAATAGCTAACATTCCAGGGAAGATGCGATGACAGTGCGTTCATGGCATTCAAGTGCGCGGTTGCATCTTCAGACGACTGACCGCCTGAGAGAAAATTAATGGTAGGAACAGCCGCTGGAACGTTGCGACGCAAAACGGTGATGGTGGCTTTAGCGACTTGTTCGACCGATGCTTTGCTTGCATGTTTTTTACCGCTAATCACCATGCTTGGTTTCAACACCATGTATTCAAGTTTAACTTTATGACGATATAATGCGTTAAATACAGCATGTAACACTTTATCTGTGACTTCCATAGAGCGTTCTAAATTATAATCACCATCAATTAACACTTCAGGTTCAACAATCGGCACAATCTGTTGCGCTTGACACAGTGCTGCATAACTCGCAAGACCTTCCGCATTCGTTTTGATCGCAAGCGTGCTCGGTGTATTGGGTGTGATGTTATAAACGGCACGCCATTTTGCAAAACAAGCCCCTTTATTTTTATAGTCAGCGAGTCGTTCAGCAAGACCATCTAAACCTTGGGTGAATTGTTCATCTGCCGTGTTGGGCAACATCACTAAACCTTTATCGACTTTAATGCCCGGTAAAATGCCCAATTGTTTTAATTTTTCTGGAAATGGTGTGCCATCCAGTGTTTTTTGATTTAAGGTTTCTTCGAACAAAATAACGCCCGCAATAAATTCATTGATGCCGGGCGTGGTGATTAACATGTCACGATAGGTGCGGCGAGTTTCTTCCGTGGATTCAATGTTGAGTGCGGCAAAACGTTTGCCGATCGTGGCGCCACTTTCATCAGCAGCAAGAATACCTTTGCCACGTTGAGCGAGTTTGTTAATGGTGTTTTCTAAATCAGAGGGGGTCGTCATTAAATGATCCTTAAACATCAAATGAAATGCGGCAAGGTTAGCATAAATATGCAAACGAGAAAACTGCTGTCATTCACAGCTCCTCTATGTCATTCCTGTCCCGCCATGTCATTCCCGCCTTCGCGGGAATGACACCCAAATTAATACGCCTTCGCAAACACCACACGCTGCGGGCTTTTTTCGCCACTAAAAATACAAACCCCCGGCTCAGGTTTCTCAACCATCGGAATACAACGAATCGTCACATTTAAATCTTGTTTGATTTTAGCTTCAATCGCCGGATCCCCATTCCAGTGTGCCAGTGCAAACCCGCCATCACTCTCGGCAAAAAATTCATAAAAATCTGCTTCGCATTCGATTGTTTGCGTATTTTTTTGTTGAAAATCGCGTGCACGATTAAACAAATTCGTTTGAATTTCGTCGAGTTGTAAGGCGACCGTTGCAAGAAAATGACGTAATTCTGTTGTTTCACGTTTTTTATATTCCCAATCACGCCTGCCTAAAAAAACATTTTGCGTTTCACGTTCTTTATTACCAATTTCAATCCGAATCGGAATGCCTTTTTTCACCGAGCTCCAGGCTTTTTCACCACCGGTTAATTCACGTTGATCAATTTCAACGGAAATCGTTCGATTGAAATACGGAATTTTACGCAACTCTTCGGCAATTTTTTCGCAATACGTCAAAATGTCATGACGTTGTTCTTCTTTATGCACGATCGGCAAAATGACAACATGTGTCGGCGCAAGTTTAGGTGGCAACACCAAACCATTATCATCACTGTGTGTCATGATGAGGCCGCCAATTAACCGCGTACTGACACCCCATGACGTCGTGTGAACGAATTGTTCGACGCTATCGCGATTTAAAAATTTAATGTTAAATGCACGCGCGAAATTTTGTCCGAGATAATGTGATGTGCCACTTTGCAATGCTTTTTTATCTTGCATCATCGCTTCAATGGTATAGGTGTTCACAGCACCGGGAAAACGTTCGCTCTCAGATTTTTCACCTTTGATCACAGGAATTGCCATCGTGTCTTCAACAAAACGCGTGTAAAGATCGAGAATTTTCAGTGTTTCTGCGCGTGCTTCTTCTTCGGTGGCGTGCGCCGTATGACCTTCTTGCCACAAAAATTCTGAAGTACGTAAAAAAAGTCGTGTGCGCATTTCCCAACGCATGACATTGACCCATTGATTCATCAACATCGGTAGATCACGATACGATTGAATCCAACGCGCGTAAGCTTCACCAATGATCGCTTCTGACGTGGGACGAATAATGTAAGGTTCCTCCAGTGGACTCGATGGCACTAATTTACCTTTTTCATTTTTCGCCAGTCGTGTGTGTGTGACGACCGCACACTCTTTGGCAAAACCATCAATGTGTGCCGCTTCTTGCTCTAAAAAACTGGAAGGAATCAGCAAAGGAAAATAGAGATTTTTATGTCCGGTTGCTTTGAGCTGATCATCCAACACACGTTGAATATTTTCCCAAATCGCAAATCCCCATGGTTTAATAATCATGCATCCACGCACGGGTGATACTTCTGCAAGGTCTGCCGCTTTAATGACTTGTTGATACCATTCAGGATAATCCTGTTCACGCGTGGGGGTGATTGCCGTTTTCATTTTTATTTATCTCCACTGAGTTCTTGAAGGACTTTTTCAATGTGTCCGGTTACTTTGACATTACGCCAAATCGTTTGAATTGTCCCTTCTGGATCAATTAAAAAAGTCGAACGTTTGATGCCTAAAAATGTTTTACCAAATAAACTTTTTTTATCGATTACGCCATAGGCGGCACACACATCACCGTTTTCATCGGCGAGCAACGTAAATGGCAACGTATATTTCTCTTTAAATTTCTGATGACGCGCGGGATTGTCTTTTGAAACACCCAAAATCACCGTATTTTGTTTATCGAATTGTTTTATCATGTCCCGAAAATCACACGCTTCACGCGTACATCCAGGGGTATCATCCTTAGGATAAAAATAAAGAATAACCGATTTGCCGCGCAAATCTTTTAGCGAGATTTTCTTATTTTGATCAGATGACAATGTAAAATCAGGCGCTTTATCGCCTACTGCAAGCGTCATGAGCTATTCCTTATGATGATTTTGTTTCGAAGTATATTATTTTTTATTCTCGATTTTAGCAATAGGAGGTGCTGGACGAGGAGGATGTCCGCCATAACCTAATTATAGCAATCTTTTCTATATATATGATTAATAGGGAAATTCTTAAATTCAGCCTCAGAGGGGTTAAGAGTTTTTTAAGCAAAAGACAATATAATGTGTATTTTACGCTCGTAATGTTCCAGAGGATTTATGACGGATACACGAAAAGATCTATTAGCGATTGTTGAACACAAGTTATTAGACTATTGCAAAAATGTCGATGCAGTTTTAAATGATGCAGCGAATGAGATTCTGCATCGCGAACAAAAATCATCTTCCATCACACCAGCGGACGACAAAGCAAAATTAGTCGCAAAATTTTTTACTGTCGAACCTGTGTCTCGTGATCCTGAATTTTATGATCAAGGTTCACGTCATCGAAAATTATTTTTAAACGAAGCAACTTTTCATGCTTTTTTTCAGGAATTAATTGCTTCATTAGAAAATCTCACGGCTAAAGATATTGAAACATTGCATACTGAAAAAGAAACAGTTGCGGCTACTGCTTTTCGTCAATGCGTAGATAAATTGCATCAAGCAGGATTTTATAATGCCAGTGGTAAGCTCATAAATTTTTGGTCTGGCCCACAAGCGCAAGAAGCGGCGAATGCCTACAAAAACAAAGAACAGGAAATTGCTGCCATCACTGATCCAGAAATATGGGACGCAACGAATCTTGTGCGTGATAGAGCAAATTCAATCGAAAATTCATTATCCGATAGTAATGTGCCGGCGACGTCAGTGATGAGTATGTTAGGCGTTTTGTTAAAAGAACAGAGTAAAACCCAAACCGATGAATTTAGAACATTATCAGATAAAACATTTAGTAGTAGTTCGGCTGAATTTGCTTTGCAAACCACGGGTGTTGTGACTGTTTATTCGTCGATGTCGAATGTAAGAGAAGAATTGTTGGCAACTGCAAGATATCTTAATCCGAAAAAGAAAAATTTTTCCAATGCAGAGTTGGAAGAACTCAAGAAAAAAATTCAAACGGGTGAAATACCAGAGGACAAGATTGCAAGAATCATTAATAAAGATAATTTTCATTGGTCAGTAGAGCTTCCCATTATACAAAGACTCATTGGACAAGGAGTCGTCGCGAAAATTAATTTTGTTGGCTACAGTCATATTTTAGGTAAATTTCTCGCGCCAGTGGATTTTAATAAAGCTTTAAATATGTATGTGGCCAATCGACGTAAATCAATTTCTGGTCCTGGAATTACTCAAGAAGAAAAAAATCAAGACACATTGATCTGGCAACAAAACGAAAATGAGTCACGTCATCTTGTGGAATTACAAACATTAAGAGATGTAAAAGAAAGATTGGAAGGAAGGTTGCGACAAAAACAAACTAAAGAACAAATCGCGCAAAATGCAATTAAACGTTGGAAGCAAGCAGTCAAAAATAAGAAATCTAGTACTGCGACGAGCGGAATGTTCTCTGAACAAAAGACGGATGAGCCTGCTAAAGCGAAAGAGAAAGAGGCTGCGCCGGAAAGTACAAAAAAACCGAGTTGCTGTACATTGCTTTAAACAGGATATGTGTCATTCCCGCGAAGGCGGGAATCTATCCATATGGATTTCCATTTCAAACCGACCTTGTCCACTCACGCTCAATGTTTCCCAAAGCCAAGGCAATATCGCTTGAAGATTTTCTTCAAATTGCCAAGGCGGATTAACGATTACCATCCCGCACCCATTTAATTCAGTCGGGATATTCTCAGCATAAACACATAATTCAGCCCTTAAAAATGGACGCGAAATTTTTTCTTTCAATTCCCGAAAGAAAAAATTTAATTGCGTTTTGGTTTTAATCGGATACCACAGCGCATAAATACCTGTTTCCCAGCGTTTGAGCGCTTGAGCAAGAATAGACGCCAGCGAATTTAATTCATCGGATTTTTCATAAGGCGGATCAATCAACACCAGGCCTCGTTTTTCTTTCGGTGGTAATGAAGATTTCAAACTCAGATAACCATCTTGATGATGAATATGCACTTGTTTGTCATGCTTAAAAAATTGTTTCAGGGATTTGACATCGTCATCGTGTAATTCAGATAAAATCATTTGATCTTGCGGACGTAAAAATTGTTTAGCGAAAAAAGGTGAGCCTGGGTAATACCTCAGGTCATCACTGTCATTTGTGTTCCCATCCCTGTCATTCCCGCCTTCGCGGGAATGACAGAGACGTCCAATACACGCAAGATAATCCTTGATTAATCCCGGCGGATCTTTACGCGCTAATATTTTTTTTATGCCTAATTCATATTCTTTATTAATCAAAGCTTCACGCGCAGACAAATCATACCACCCAATCCCCGCATGCGTTTCCAAATAACAAAAAGGATTTTCTTTCTTCAGCAATGATTGCATCAACATCACTAAAATAACATGCTTAAAAACATCCGCAAAATTGCCGGCGTGATAAATATGACGATAATTCATGTTATTCCCAAAGCGGATAATGCTCTAATTTGATTTCTTCTTGGAAAAATATTTTAGTGCCAGTCGCAAACGATTCTGTGTAATCAGAAATATAAAATTTCTTTTGACTCGAACCTTTTGAATTCAGTAAATTTGTTTCCGCTAATTTTTCTTTGACGGCATGAGCGACGGTGTCAGAGGGATCAATAATATCAATCTTATGCTGGAAAAATTCAGCAATTTTATTTTTTACCACGGGATAATGCGTGCAGGCCAGTAATAATGCATCAATTTTTTTAAGCGATGCATGCGATAAATATTCTTCGACCAAGCTATCTGTGACACCATTATTGCCAAATTCTTCAATCGCCGAGGCTAACAGATTAGTGGGATGCGAGATCAACTCAATCCCCCGATTTAAATTATCAATTTTTTTCTTATAGACATTGGAGTTAACCGTTTGTCGCGTGCCAATCAACGCAATTCTTTTATGCGCGTAGTGATCACGCAAAAAAAGAATCGTGGGGTCAACCACATTCATGACAATCGCTTTACTCGCCACATATTCTTTGATTAATTCAAATGCGGCGGTGGAGGCTGAATTGCAGGCAATCAAAATCAACTTGCATTGTTGTTGCAAGAGCATATGCGCAATTTTGACAGAATAGGCTTGAATAGTTGCGGAAGATTTATCACCATAAGGTAAATGTGCAGTATCGCCAAAATAAATGATATTTTCATGCGGCATATGTTTGACGATGGCGTGCGCAACCGTTAAGCCGCCAATGCCGCTATCAAAAATACCAATGGGTTGCGTGGGCGAGTGTTTTGTCATAAATGCACTTTATCACCAGTTAAAAATAAGCCTATTATATGTATGATAGCTAAAAAATGAATAAATGAGAAATGGGTTATGAGTATTACAAGGTCAATAAAAGAAGAAACAGAGGCGGACATGTGGGAACGGGTCATCGCAATCCTAGACATGATTCCGAAGGATATCAGTATATTCATTGTTATGGGTTATGTGTTTGATCGTGTTCCTTGTTTGCTTAGTACATCACCCCATCCTAGCCAATTTTTTATTAAAAAAGGTAACTATACTTTTTTCAGTCACCACTTATCTCTGCTAAACGAATTAGATCTTCACTCCATATGGGGTAGGCAGAGTGAGGTTGAATCAATTTTAGAAAACAATCTTGACCCATCCTTATTGTTGACACGTGTAAGCGGGGATGATCAACGAGGACCTGGCCATATCATTGCGGGGACAATTCTTGAGCGGGTGATATACCTGGGAGATGTCTATATTACCGACGAAAAGAATGAAACCATGGCAACCATGGTGATGCGTTATGTGAGGCTGCGATGTGGAGAAGAAGAATGTAAGATGCAAATAAGAAGAGCAAAACATTGCATCGAAATGGATAAAACAAAAAAACTCCTCATGCAGAAAGCTGACTCAAATGCATTAAAAAATGTTTGGGGTATTCTTAGACTTGCAAATGAAAACACTCTCAAACAAAATACAAAACTACAAGAGGCGATGGTGGCATGGAATAATCAAATAAAATTGCCGGGTAACGAAACCATTATTGAAGAAGCAACTAAATTTTATTTCAGAAGTTTTGATGAGTTTGGTGGTTCGAATAGTCCAAAAAATAAATTTGCAGCAGACGAATTGGTTGGATTTGCTCAACTCATGCGGTTATCAATATGCGATTTGCAAATTTGTTTCGCAGGGGTAAAGCGATTTTCACAGGCGGATGAACATTTGATAGGACGCATTGACGTTCGTCGTGAGTTAGGGATGCTAAATACAGAGAAAAATGTTTTATCATTAGGTTTTTCTTGTTATTTAGATACATGGGAAGGCGGTGTGCAGAAGGCACCGAAAAAATCTGCTAATTTTTATAATAATCATGTTTCATTTTTAACGCTTTCAATTTTAAAAACAAAGGAACTTGAAAAATTATATCTTTGGAGCCTTATCAAATCACGTCATACGCGAAACATGTTAAAAATCGGTTGACATAAAAATAAAATATAATTAACCTTGAGTTCCTTTCAGTTGTTTTCCAATTTTTTTATTTGACAATCCCAGCTAATCTAAAATCCATCATCGAAAAAAAATCCAACACGAGGAATTTATGCACGAAGCATATCATCAATTACTTTATCGCGCGGCAGAAGAATTTGGCACGCCGTTGTATGTATACGATCAAGCCGTGATTGAAGAAAAATATTTTTTATTAAAAGACGGTTGTGCAACAGATATATTTTATTCATTAAAAGCAAATCCGAATCTTGCAATTGCGACGACATTAAAAAAATGTGGCGCAGGGGCTGAGGTGTGTTCTGAAACAGAATTAAAAAGTGCATTAAAAGCAGGTTTCACGGCTGAGCAAATTATTTTTGTAGGACCGTTAAAAAAACCTGAAGATATTGCCACAGCACTCGAACATAAAATTTATGCGATTGTGTGTGAATCAAAACAAGAATTCGAGCTGATTGATCAACTAGCCAAAACGAGAGAAGTGGTAGCAAACGTTGCGATCCGGATTAACCCGGAATTTTCAATCAGGGACGCCTCCTTAAAAATGGGCGGTGTCCCATCGCAATTTGGTATCGATAAAATTGATGTATTGAAGCATAAACAATTTTTTTTGGATAAAAATAATATCAATATTAAGGGAATTCATGTTTTTAATGGGACGCGAATATTGCGGGCAGATGCGTTTTATGAAAATTGTAAAGAAATATTGCGTTTATCTGATGAATTATCGTGTGAGTGGAAGTTTAAATTTTCGATGGTTGATTTGGGCGGTGGAATTGGTGTGCCTTATTTTAATCATGAAGAAAAATTTGATATGACCGAATTAAAAAAAATGATGCATCCATTGATTGAAAATTATCAAGCTAAATATCCTGAGATGCGAATTATTATAGAAAGTGGTCGTTATTTAGTGGCAGATGCAGGTGTATTCATTAGCCGAATCGATAATGTTAAAGAATCACGGGGTGTCTCGTTTCTCATTACGGATGGCGGCATGAATTGTCATTTGACTGCAGCGGGTTATGGTTCTTTTTTAAAAAGAAATTTTCCCATTCAATTGTTAACAAAAAATAAATCAAATCAAAGTAAGCATTATCATATCACGGGCCCGTTATGCACGCCGGCCGATGTCATCGGACGCGCGGTCGAGCTTCCACTGGCAAATGCGGGTGATTGCATCGCAATTTTTGCTTCAGGCGCTTATGGCGCGACGGCATCACCGACAGGATTTTTAGGTCATGGTCATCCGGCTGAAGTGTTGATGAATAAAAAAAAGATGAAATTAATCCGTGAACGCGATAACACAGATGATTTTTTGCGAAAGCAAGTCACATAAGCACGTCTAAAATATTTTCAATTCAATCCTCATCGTCATTACAGCCCTTCTTTTTTGACTAACCATCCAGCATCACCCCGTCGTCATTGCGAGCCCACGTTTTTTGTGGGCGTGGCAATCCAGTATCAAAAAATTAATTTTCATTTTTTTAAGGAGCCCCCATGAAACCCAACCTCATCGAACAAATCAAACTCGCTCTCTCAAAATCCTTAAACGGAAAAATCATAGAGCACATCACCGAACAAACAAAACTCCGCGACGACCTCGGTCTCGACTCCATCACTTCCCTCACTTTTTTAATGGCACTCGAAGAAGTCATCGAAGGTTTTATCGTCGATCCTGATGAACTCAATATGGATGATTTAACCAGCGTAAAAACTATTATGCAATATATCAATCGTCAACTCAGAGAAAAAATCACATGAATAGTTCAATACATATTGCAAATCATTATTTAATTCATTATGAAACGCGAACAGCGCGCATGCCGCGTAAAAGATTTATCACTTATTATCATGATTTATATGCGCGACAAAATAAATCATTATTAGATGAAACATTTCTGACAGGATCACAATATTCCTATGTCGAATTAGGGAAAGGTGTTTTAACAAAATATGCCTATGATGATTTAATTAAAGAAATTGATTTATTGATAATTGTCGCATGGGCACACGAATTTGATCCCGATTATTGCAGTACTGGTGCGTATTTCACACATCAATTTCAATTCAAAGGAAAAATATTTGATATTGGTGATCAAGGTGCGTTGGGATTTTTTACCGCACTTGATGTTGCAAAAAAATATTTGCAAAACAGTCCTGCTCGGCATGCATTGTTATTAATGATGGAACAAACCAGTATTCCAGGCGCGGTACACGCCTGTCAATTGCCTACGCAGAATGCTTCTTTTGGGTTAATGATTTCAAGTAACAAAGAAAATCAAGAAAATCATCATCAAATTTTATCGTCGGGAATTCGATCAAACGCAGGGCTTGATCAATTCATTATGGAGCAATGTGCTTATCATCATATTTCGTATCATACATTAAATGTCATTGTTAAAAATAATAGTTCACTGCAATTAGCGTTAAAAAATATTCATCGTGATTTTCCCGGTATGCAAACGACAGCTATTGCCAATTTACCAGGAAATTTTCCCTTGTTTTCGTATTTACAAGATTTAACCGAGACAAAACAGTCTTGGATTTTAATGCTCGATGAAGATGTAGAAACAACAGATATAGGATATGTGTTATTAAGGAGAAGTTTGTGAAATCAACAAAAAAAAGTTTGGAAACAGTTGCTGCATCGGTAGATAAAGGCGATTTAGGTTACCATCGGTTTAATCTTAATTTTAACAATGAGCAACTGTTTAAGCTCTGTGAAGATCAAGGTGTCGATAGCATTATTTGCGGTAACTATTTTATTTTACATAAAAATGCATTAACTCGAGAAACGTTGACGTTAATTTCAGATCAGTACTGTTATAAAGTAAAACAAGAAACGTGCCGATTTATCAAATGTACGCTGCTGGAAAAACATCAACTTAAAATTGGCTATTGTGAAACATTATTTGAAATGATTTTTTCAGAACATAACCAGATTGATATTTTGATTAAATTCAAAAAAATGATTATCGATATTCAATTATGTTGGGCAACTGAATTTTTAAATATCGTTTATGACTATTTAAAAAATCGAAAAACTGCTCAACACACGTTAATTAATAAAGAAATCATTCAAGTCATGTTAGGCAATGTTGTCATCCACATTAAAGCCGCAACCGATTACAAAATCCGTTCTGAGCAATCACAGTCAAATGAAAAAAAAGATTATCAATTACGCGCGATCAATGAATTAAAAACCGCAAATCAACTTTTAGCAAAGTTGCATGGCGGCAGAGCCTTTTTGTCAGGAAATATTGTGGAGATGATCATGGTGTTTGAATACTTCCGAGATATTTATTTTTATTAAAATGAGGTTGACATGATAAATGATGCATTGAAATTAGAAAAATTCGATTATGCTTTCTCTGACGCGATTCGTTTATTTCGTGCGAAAGCATTTGAAGTAGAAGAAAATCCTGAAGCAATTATGCAATATATGCATTTTCAATTCATGCAAAATGCACTTTTTGCCACGAGTCAAACCTGTCTGCAACGTGCCAAAATTTATGAAGCGTTAGGATATGGTGATGCAGGAGTTTTATTGGCGTGTCCAGGGCCATCACTCGCCGGCATGATCGTAGATGAAGTTGGTAACGACGCGCAAAAATATTTTTTTCATCACTATGTGCAAAAAACACAAGCAAGAACTTTTTTGGCGGTTACCGAACCTCAATGTGGTTCTAACTTAAGTCAAATGAAAACCACATTGACGGCGAAAAGCAGGCTAACAGGTGAAAAATGGTTGGTAGGACATGGTGCATCAGGCACGATTGGTGTTGTCATTGCACGTGAAAGCGACAAACCTTTAGGGGTGTGCGCTGTATTATTAACACAAAGTATTTTGAAAAATAATCATGATCACCCCATTGAACGTAGCCTGTTGCCCATGGTCGGTTTAAAAGGGGCAAGATTAGGACGGTTAATTTTTCGTGATGTGTTGCTCACTGATAAAAACGTGTTGGGTTTACATTTAAAACCAATGAAACGGGGCATGGCTGCACTGATTAAAACATTTAATCGTATGCGTCCATGTGTTGGTGCATTAGCGATCGGAGTGGCAGATGCGATTGTTGATTACCTGTCTGTGGTAATTCCATTTCATCACAAAGAAGCGCACAAAAAACTTAACTCATTTAATCGAATGATTGTGGATGCAAAAAATCTAATTTATTCAGCTGCAGAGCAAGTCGAAAAAAATCCTTTCAATAGTGGGCTCTCTTCTCTCGCAAAAGTAAAAGCAACTTTCACAATTGAAACCATTGTAAATTCCATTCCAAATTTAATGGGAAAATTTTTTCTCGTCGAACATCCCTACCTTGAAAAATGGTATCGAGATGCTTATGGATTTGAATTTATGGAAGGAACCGAGAATATTCAGAAAATAAATATTTTTAATGCTTATCGCACTGATTCGTTGGGGATGAATTTTGTGACAGGATTACCGACATGATAAGTTGCATTTATGCTCTGATTAAATTGATGTTGTCCATGACCACGGCAAGTCTGTTGCTAAACGTTGGGGGATTCATCAATGCGCAATATCTCGCAAAATATGATAAAAATGATTTATATATTCTCGCAATTTTTTCACCTATTTATTATGTATTACTCTCGATACAAGAATCATTTAAATCCACAACGATTGCAATTACATCCCGTCTTGATGTTTCACAATTAAAATACATGATAAAAAATTTTGTGGTGTTGGCATTAATGGTGGGTGGGTTGTTTATTTGTTTTTTTCATTTGACTGATAATTGGTTTGCGTTTCATTTGCATGTCGATGCGCATTTAACAAATCGATTTCAGCACTTTAATACAGATATGGTGTGGCTAAATATCATTATTTCAATCAATAGTATTTTTAATGCAATTATTTTTAGCGCGCGCTGTGCGAAAGCATCATTTGTTTTCCAGGCATTCACTTGTTTGATGGCGCTGATGCTATTGATAGTGCAAATGCAATGCGGGAACGAAGGTTTATCGAGTTTGATTAATGCATTGGGTGTTGCCAATATTATCTGCGCCATATTAATGTTGAAATTTCTACAAAGAAGAATTTTTCATCCACGACCAGGCGCAGATCCATTCAGAATAGATTCCAATCGCTGCGAGAACAACTTTACTTCAGTCATCCAATCGTTTAGCAAAATAGGTTTACCCATCTTCTTTTCCTATTTAGTCATCTTCAGCGGCTACGCAATTTTTAATTCTCTGTTAACAAAATTTGGCATCGACGTTGTTTCAGGGTATGGAATGGCTTGTCGTCTGCAGGCCATTCTGATTTTACCGGCAATAGGTTTAGGAAGCGCAATGGCAATTTTACTCAAGCAGAAATATTCTATCTCTGGCGGAATGTTAATTGGCTTCGTCTTTTATGGGTTCATAGCAATAGTAATGTATTATGATTCAAGTCATATCGTTCATTTATTCATGCCAACGGGGATGATTTATCAAACTGCTATCCAATATTTTCATTGCGTTGCATCTTCATATTTTGTATTGGGCCCTCTGATTGCATTCACCACACTGCTTGAACAAATCGGTTATGGCATATACGTATTAATCATCAATCTTCTTTATTTTTCTAGTATTGGTCTCATCGGAAAATGGATTTTGCTATCACAACCCAACTATACCAGTTTTTTTCATATTATCTCGCACATCAATTTTTTCTCATTCTTCGTTGTCGTTATCTTTTATCCCATTTTATTTTTAAGGAGATTGTAATGTTTGTTCCAACTCATTTAGTCGATTATTTAGAGTATTCCAAAAAACATTATCCAGACAAAGTCGCCATTATTTTTGGCAATCAACGTTTAACGTATGGCGAGATTGAGCAGCAAGCAAATTGTTTAGCCCATGCATTATGCAAAATGAATCTGCAGCGTGGAGAACGAGTACTTTTATATTTAGACAATCGAATAGAAACCGTAATTTTATTTTGGGCTGTGTTAAAAGCCAATGCGGTGGTTTCGATCATTAATTCAGGTGTTCCTCTCAACAAACTTACTTTTATAATAAAAAATTCTGGCGCAAAATTTTTATTCGTTAAAGACAAATTTGTTTATGATGAAATAAATAAATTGCAAACCTCGTTAAACAAAATCATCTTAGTTGATTCTGAATGTTTTACCCAAATGCAAAAGTCAGAAAATAATAGACCAAAACGAAAAACAATTGACATCGATTTAGCAACCATTGTCTACACGTCAGGTTCAACCGGCACACCGAAAGGGGTCATGTTAACGCACCGAAATATGCTTGCAGCATCTCATTCAATTCATAAATATCTGAATTTAAACCCTGCGGACATCTTGATTTCTGCGTTGCCCATGTCATTTGATTACGGGCTGTATCAAATGATATTAGCTTTTCAAGCAAGTGCGACGTTAATTCTAGAAAAAGATTTCACTTGGCCACTCCAGTTTTTAAAAAAAATCGCTGAGGAAAAAGCAACGTTGCTTCCCGGGGTGCCAACGATGTTTTCTATTTTGGCAAATCATGCGCCCAAAGTGTCATATGATTTAAGCACAATACGCTGCGTGACCAACACGGGTGCCGCATTATTATTTCGTCATATCGACATCATTAAAAATTTATTTTCTCGTGCTGAAATTTTTTCAATGTATGGATTAACAGAATGTAAACGTTGTACTTATTTGCCGCCTGAGGATATTACAAAAAAATCAGATAGTGTCGGTATCGCAATACCCAATACTGAAATGTGGATCGTGAATGATCTAGATCAAAAATTAAATCACCATCAAACCGGACAACTGGTGATACGTGGTGCCACCGTGATGCAAGGGTATTGGAATAATCCGGTGGAATCCGCCAAGGCACTTAAAGATGGATTATTACCCGGCGAAAAAGTGTTATATACCGGTGATTATGGCTACATGGATGAAGAAGGATATTTTTATTTTTGCGGTCGAATGGATGAAACGATTAAAAGTTATGGCGAAAAAGTCAGTTTAAAAGAAATTGAAAAAACCATTTATTTATTTCCATCCACCATAGAAGTTGCGGTCATTGATATTCCAGATGATATGTTGGGCGCATCCATTATTGTTTTTATGACCGTCAAAAATCATGAAGCTGAACTCAAAGGGCAAGTTTTGCAACATTGCAAAAATGAATTAGCACGATCTCATTGGCCGCATGACATTGTTCTCATGCATGAGCTACCTAAAAACATCAACGGAAAAATCGATAAAATTTTATTAAAACAACAATATTTACAAAATCAATAAGAGAGTTGTCATGCGTATTTTAATAATTATAGCAGTGATTTTTTCGATTTTATTTTTTAAAAATAAAATTCATACTTCTTATCCAAAACAAAATATATTTCCCGCCGTTGAGATTGCCAGTGCAACCATGACGCGTCTTCATCAATATCTTCCAGTCCAGGGCGTCATGAAAGCAATTCAATCGGTGGATATTGTTGCTGAGGATCCTGGTATCGTCACAAAAATATTTTTTAAATCTGGGCAGTTTGTTCATCAAGGCGACATGCTTTTTTTGTTAGATCATGAAAAAATTTCGGCTGAAATCGATGAAATAATTGCGAAATTAAAATATTTAGAGAAAAATTTTCAGCGTTATCAAAAGCTCGCGCAACAAGGCATTATTGCCCAAGATAATCTCGATAAACTGACATCCGATCTTGCACAAGAAAAAGCGAAACAACACCAATTACAAATAGCATTAAATAAAAAATTCATTCAAGCACCTTTCGATGGTGTGTTAGGAATAAAACAAATTAGCGTAGGACAGCATATTGAGTCGGGAAGAATACTGGTGACACTCGCGCGTAATGATGCGATGTTGCTTGATGTAACGATACCCGAAAATAATATTAATCAAGTTTATATCGGGCAAACGGTGCATCTTCAAGAACCCAACGACAATGAAGGTAAAATTGTTGCATTTGATTCGCAAATTGATAATGCCACCCAATCGTTAACCGCGCGTGTCATTTTAAATAATGATCATCATTCTCTAGTGGCGGGAAAATTTGTGACTGCCTATTTAGACTTAAGCCAAAAAAATGTGCTTACAGTTCCCGCGACTGCTATCACGTATGATCAAAAGGGCAGTGCAGTTTTTGTCGTACAAAATAATCGTGTACAGCTCAAAGCAGTGGATGCAGTAATCACACACAATTATGCGATCATTCATCAGGGAATAAATCCAGGCGATCGTGTCGTCAGTGTCGGAGCGGAAAAATTGTTCGATGGTGAAGCCATTAACATTATGGTGAAAACATCGTGATGCATTTTACTGATTATTTTATTCATAAACCGGTACTGTCGCTGACTTTATGTATTTTTATCTTGTTAGTGGGTGGCATGGCGTTGTTTCATTTGCCCATACGTTTAATGCCAAAAATCGATATTCCTGTGATTGATATCACAACTTTGTATCAAGGTGCTTCAGCAAATGTGGTGGAAGACGCTATTACAAATGTGTTGCAAGATGCGTTGGCGGGAATCGATGGAATTGACTATCTCACTTCTTCAAGTCGTAGCGGACAAAGCAATATTCAAGTGCATTTTGAATTAGGAGAATCTTCAATTTTAGCGCTGAATGATGTGATACAAAAAATTGCGGTAGTCAGACAAAATTTGCCGAGAGAAGCAGATGAGCCTGTCATAAAAAAAATTTCCGCGGATGATAAACCAATTTCAATTATTGCTTTTACCAGCGCTCGTTTATCGCCATTAGCCATGAATGATTATTTGGAGCGTTACATAAAACCATCATTAGAATTAATTCCAGGTGTCGCAGCGGCACAAGTCATGGGCGAGCATTATGCAATGCGCATCTCACTTGATCCAAATCGTCTTGTGATGCATGGTTTAACACCACTTGATGTAGCGAACAGTCTCAAAAACCAAAATATAATCAGTGCCACTGGCATCAATAAAAATAGGGATACGCAAACTGATTTATTTGCCGACACTGAGCTTAGCACTGTCAATCAGTTTAATCATATCGTTCTTCGTGCGTTACCGAATCATTTAGTCCGTTTAAACGATATTGGCATGGCTACACTCGGCGCCGACTCGGATAAGATCACAACCATTGTGAATGGACTACCTGCGACAATGCTCTTTATCCAACTTTTACCGGAAGCCAATCCATTATGGGTTGCAAAAAAAATTAAAATTATTTTGTCGCAGAGTAAAACTTTTTTACCCAACACAATGACCAGCAACATCATTTACGATGCCAGTCGTTATATCAATCTTGCCGTCACGGAATTAAGCATAACCATCATCATGACTTTTTTTATCATTTTAGTTGTTATTTATTGCAGCCTAAACTGCATGCGTGCCACGCTAATTCCTTTGGTCACCATACCATTATCATTAATTGGCGTGTGTATTTTTCTCTGGGTTTTTCAGTGTTCTCTGAACGTCGTGACACTGCTCGCCATGGTGCTGGCGATTGGGCTGGTGGTGGATGATGCGATTATTATGTTAGAAAATATTTATCGCTATCGAGAACAAGGCGCGTCACTTGATGAGGCAGCGTTGCAGGGCGCGCGAGAAATGATCGCGCCGTTAATCAGCATGAGTTTAATTTTAAGCGTTGTGTATTTGCCACTGATAGTTGTGAATGGAATAACAACAAAATTATCTGCTGAATTTGCGTTGACATTATCATTATCGGTTATCATTTCAGCTGTGCTTGCAATTATTTTATCACCCATGATGTGTGCAACACTATTACCGCAAACACGCATAACACTTTCTGTCAGCGAAAAAATAATTACTTATCTTAAGAAAAAATATCTATCCTTGCTTGCTGCTCTACTACAACAAAAAAAATTGAAAATGATTTTAGTAATAGGCTTTTTAATCTTAGCCAGCGTATTTTTATATAGTGTTGTGACCAAAAATCTTTTACCACGGGAAAATCAAGGCTTTCTGCAAGTGATGGGTAATGCGCCCAACTCAACAACTACAAATTATTTGCAGCGCTACACCCAACAACTCAATACAGTTTATCACCATCAAGCAGAAATCGATCGTTACGTTTATATTAATAATATCCCTGATGAACATCAGTTTTTATCATTCATTACGTTTAAACCAACGAAACATTGGCAAAGATTATTAAATCAATTACAAGAACAAATCAATGCAATTACGGGCATTCAAGCAACGGTCATTGAGCCAAGTCCATTACCCATCGATGCTGGACTGCCGGTTGAATTTGTGCTGAAAAGTTCGATAGATTATAAAAAATTGTACGACATCAGCGAACAAATCAAACATCATGCGCTGCAATCAGGAAAATTCTTATTTTTAGATCAAGATGTGCATTTTAATACACCGCAAGAAGTCATCGAGGTTGATAGAGCAAAGGCAGCACATGCAGGTATTTCAATTGACACGATAACGCAGAATTTATCATTGCTTTTTAATGAAAATACACTTCAAACATTTACAATGTTAGGAAAAACATATCCTGTTATCGTGCATGCTTCTCACGACCAGATTAATTTTAATCAAATTATTTTAAGAAATAATGCAAATCAATTTATTCCGCTAGCAAATTTATTAAAAATCAAACCGGCGCTCGTGGTTGATTCGATTAATCAATTTCAAAAAACGCATGCCATCACGTTAAGTGGCGTCATGGCGCCAAGTCACAGCGTGCTCGAAGGTTTGCGCATTTTACAAGACCAGTTAAATTCATTCACTGATTCACTCATTACAGTGGATTATATGGGCGAGTCACGCATCGTCTTGCAAGAAAATAAAAATAACATACTATTATTTTTTGGTGCACTTGTTCTGATGTATTTGATTTTATCTGTTTTGTTTGAAAATTTTTATCAACCGATTATTATTTTATTTTCTTGTTTACCAGGCGCAATTTTCTCGGGTCTGTTTGCACTGTATCTCACTCACGCGAGTCTCACCATTTATTCTGAGCTGGGTCTTCTCACATTAATGGGTCTTGTCACCAAACATGGAATCTTTATCACCGATTTTGCTAATAAAATTATTCGCAAACAATCCATGACAAAAATAGATGCGATTCTATACGTGTCGGATATGCGGTTTCGCCCGATTTTTATGACAACGGCTGCAATGGTTTTGTCCGCACTACCCTTGGTTTTTGCGCTAGGAACAGGTGCCGAGTCACGATTCAATTTAGGTATCGTTATGTTAGCGGGTATTTTATTTGGAACAATATTCGCATTATTTTTTGTCCCGTATTTTTATTGTTATAAATTAAACAAGGAGTGGTGTCATGTTACACATGAATGATGCAAGTGTGTTTATTCCCGAGACTTATTTAGAAGTGGAGCGTGCGTGTGAATTACTGCACATCGAAAAACGCTATGTTAGCGTATATAAAAGAATTTACGGCATTGAAAAAATTCCGATTGCGCGTGATATCTCGATGGTCGAATTTGTCAAACGTCCGATTGAAAAATTATTACAAAAAAATGCTATCAAGAAAAAAAATATTAAATATTTAATCCATTGCCACACGGCAAAAGTAATTGCACCGTTTGGCGATTCGATTGTACGCCAAGCAAAACACGAGTTAGGATTACAGGATGCGGTTGCATTTGGTGTCTCTGTCAATAATTGTGCCTCAACGCTGGCTTCATTAGATATGTTGTCTTATCTTTTGGAACATGAGCATCAAGCCATTATTGTGAGCGCTGATTTTGCATTTACTCCGGTGCTGCAACTGATACCAAATACCTCCATTTTAGGCGATGCGGCGGCGGCTATTTTAGTCAGTCGACAGAAAAGCGCGAATAAATTACTTTCAATTGCATTACATATTGAAGGCAAATATGCCCATGGTATTTGGTTGTCGGCAAGCGAAACGCATGAGTTTGAAACACGTTATATAAAATTACTGTCAGCGATTATTTTATCAGCCATCGAAAAAGCAAAATTAACGCTGTCACAAATTAAAATCATCCTTCCACACAATGTTAATTTGCCATCGTGGAAACGCGTTGCAGATGATTTAAAAATTTCTCATCAAAAAATTTATTTAAAAAATGTTAAAAAATATTCCCATTGTTTTGGTTCAGATATTTTTATTAATTATGTCTCAATCGTAGAAGAAAATCTTTTGCAAGCCGGTGACTATTATGTCATGGCCACTGTTGGATTGGGAGCTACGTTTGCAGCCGCTGTTTTTCAATATTGAGAAAATTATTAT
The DNA here is from genome assembly GCA_964578975.1 of uncultured Coxiellaceae bacterium. Lineage (GTDB taxonomy): Bacteria > Pseudomonadota > Gammaproteobacteria > DSM-16500 > DSM-16500 > CAYRUP01. The sequence continues at coordinate 2,455 of CAZOFA010000001.1, read as the reverse complement.
GACATCTATTATTAAACGTTTCATGAATAGCGTTAACCAATTTCCCGATAAGCCCGCGCTGTATGTTGATTCGATATATTATACTTATGCTGATTTATACGGAATGGCATTGTCGATTGCAAATAAATTACGTGATTATTCAGCACAGCGCTGTGTGATTCTGTCAAAAAAAAATTGCATTGCTTATGCAGCCATACTTGGCGTGTTAATGGCGGATAAAACCTATGTCCCATTAAATCCAGTGATGCCTGATGCGATTAATCTCAATTTGCTTGAATCGATTGATACGGATTTACTGTTAACAGATAACCCCACCTATTCACTCCTAAAAAAATTGTCTGCACGAGTTCATATTCTGGATTGCCACGTCGCAGAACGCGCTCCTCGCAATGACATTTACCATGACATGGAGGCGCAAAATAAATACGCCTATTTACTTTTTACCTCAGGCAGTACCAGTCAACCAAAAGGTGTCATGATCAGTCATGCGAATGTATTAACTTACGTCGACAATATCATTCAGCGTAGCGCACCGTGTGCAGAAGATCGTTTCAGTCAACTCTCTGATCTCACGTTTGATTTTTCCGTGCATGATTTATTTGTTGCATGGTCCGTTGGTGCTTGCGTTTATTCCATTTCAAATCAACACCTGATTCATTGGCAACATTTCATGGAGCAACATCGCCTAACCTTCTGGGCCTCTGTCCCATCAACCATTCAATTTTTACATTACACTGGCCAGCTGCAATCTGATTCAATGCAATCATTGAAATATAGTTTTTTTTGCGGTGAAATTTTATCACACGCGCACGCGTCTCAGTGGAAGTTAGCAGCGCCGCAATCCGTGATTGATAACTTATATGGTCCGACGGAAGCCACCGTCGCATGCACTGGTTATCAATGGCATCCGGAAGATGATCCATTTGCTGCAGTGCCGATTGGATTTCCATTTCCAGAGCAAGAGATTTTGATTTTAGATGGCGAACTATGTTTGTCTGGACCCCAAGTCACTCATTTTTACTGGCGCAATGAAGAATTGACGCAACAACGATTTTTTTTGCGTGATCATCGTTTATGGTATCGCACGCGTGATTTGGTCTCTTGGGATGAGCACCGCGGTCTTATTTATCAAGGTCGTTTGGATGATCAATTCAAAATACGCGGTCGTTGTGTGACGAAACTTGAAATTGAATCAGCCATACGCCAGATTGCAGAAACGCCTTCAGTTGCCGTGTTAATTCGCCCTGATCAATTAGCAAATTGCATCGTCGCATTTGTCAGTCATTCAGCTTTATCTGTGAAACAAATTCTTAAAACCGCGCGCGGTATTTTGCCGGATTATATGGTTCCTCAGCAGATGATTGAGCTTGCCACTCTGCCGTTAAACCGAAATGGAAAAATTGATTATATTAAATTATTGGAGTTATTTCATGAATGAAAAAGATTTTTATACCGAACACAGTGTGATAACGCATCCTGGACGCTATGCGCTGTATTTTGATGAATTACCAGCAGAAGCAAATCGTTTATGTCAAATGACACAATGTATGATGTTACATTTTTTAGATTTACCGCACGATGATGAAAAAAAATTAACTGACCTTGATTTGCGTTATGTTGAGAAAATGCTAGAAAAAATGCTATCAAAACAAAATTCATTATGGGATGCGCGCAGGAATGAAAATAAATTAATCGGCTGTTGCCGAGATTTTTCCTTGTTATTTTGTGCGATGTTGCGTCAAAAAAAAATTCCTGCACGTGTGCGTTTTGGTTTTTCAACAGTTCATATTCCAGGCTTCCATCATGATCAAGTGTTACTTGAATATTGGGATGCAGCAACCTCACGTTGGTGTTTGGCCGATGCACGCATCAATCCTGCTTTTATAAAGAAATACCATCTCAAACAGGAAACGGTGGCACATGATATTGCGCGTGATATGTTTTTAACGGCCGGTGACGCTTGGCGTTTGTGTCGTGCAGCCAAAAAAATGTCGCACCGATTTGGTACCGGCATTAAAAGAAGTTCCACCGGTTGGTGGTTTATTCGTAACAAACTCATTCAAGATTTTGCTGCATTAAATAAAATGGAATTACTGCCCTGGGATTGTTGGGGCATGATGGTAACGACCCAATCCGATAATTTCATGCAGAATCAAGATCAAGTGGAATTGCTCGATCGTATTGCAGCATTAACGTCATCCCCAGATATTGATATCAAAAAAATAACCGCGCTTTATTTACATGACGAACGTTTAAAAGTCCCCAAATGTGTTTATTCAGACAGTTTTGTCAGTGGGGCGAGGTATGTTGAATTATCTTGATTTTCTAAAACAGCGAGTGATCCTTCACTACGTTCAGGATTGTTCTATTACTGCAGTTTTCAAAATCTTCTGCTTGAGCCAAGTCTTCCCACGCAGGGGGAAGATGCCCAAAGGGCAGATGGGGGAATTAAAAA